>JAXKGH010000146.1:0-1669 GCA_036550475.1 Collinsella sp.
CCATGACCTTCTTGATCATTATGTACTCCTTTGGTTTTAGGTTTAACGAGCAGGATATCGGACCCGAACTGCTCGGACGTCCCGGTCTTGAGACGACGGTGTGTATGATAGCCGCTCACACGGCATCAGGCAAGCAAACGGCACGGCAGCCCCGAAGGGCCACCGCGCCGATGCGTTAAAAGGCTACGTTGCCAAACTCCGACAGGATAAGGTCGGGGTTGTGGTCGGTAGCCCAGTCCACGTTCCACGGGCTCGTGAACAGCAGCAGCTTACCGCCGCGCATGTCCTCGACGCGCAGCGTGTCGCGCGTGAGCGAAAGGCCCGGGATATCGATGGTGTCGGGGTCGTTCTGGATCCAGCGGATGTCTGTATAGGGCAGCGGCTGGCGACGAACCTCAACACGGTACTCGGCCTTGAGGCGGCGCTCGAGTACCTCAAACTGCAGCACGCCGACCACGCCCACGATGACGCTCTCCATGCCGGCACCCAGCTCGCGGAAGATCTGGATGGCACCCTCCTGGGCAAGCTCCTCCATGCCCTTGACGAACTGCTTGCGCTTGAGCGTGTCGACCTGCGTAATGCGAGCGAACATCTCGGGGGCAAACGTCGGGATCTGCGGATACTGCACGTGGCGCTTGCCGGAGCACACAGTGTCGCCGATGCTAAAGATGCCCGGGTCGAACAGGCCCACGATATCGCCCGCGTACGCCTCGTCCACGATGGCGCGGTCGTCGGCCATCATCGACGTGCCCGTGGCAAGCTTGAGCTTGCGGTTGCCCTGCACGTGGAAGGCGTCCATGCCGCGCTCGAACTTGCCCGAGCAAATGCGCACAAAGGCGATGCGGTCACGGTGGTTCTTGTCCATGTTGGCCTGGATCTTAAACACAAAGCCGCTAAAGTCGTCACGGCAGGGATCGACCGGCTCGCTGGTGAGCGTATCGGTATAGGCGCGCGGCGTCGGGGCCAGACGCAGGAACTCCTTGAGGAAGGGCTCCACGCCAAAGTTGGTGAGCGCCGAGCCAAAGAACGCCGGGCTCAGCTTGCCGCAGGCCACGGCATCCAAGTCGAGCTCGTCACCGGCGCCATCGAGCAGCTCGATGTCGTCCATCAGGTTCTTATGGTTCTCCTCGCCGATGAGCTCGTCCATGGAAGGATCGCCCAGCTCGGCCTCGACCTCGGCGACCTTCTTGGTGGCGTTGGCGTGGCCGTCGCCCTCAAAGGCGATAACGCGACGGGTCTGACGATCGAACACGCCGCGAAAGTTGCGGCCGCTGCCGATCGGCCAGTTCATGGGATAGGTGTTGATGCCCAGAACGTTCTCGATCTCTTCCATGAGCTCAAACGGGTCGCGAGCCTCGTGGTCGAGCTTGTTCACAAAGGTGAAGATGGGAATATGACGCAGCGTGCAGACCTTAAAGAGCTTTTTGGTCTGGGCCTCGACGCCCTTGGCGCCGTCGATGACCATGACCGCGGCGTCGGCGGCCATAAGGGTACGGTAGGTATCCTCCGAGAAGTCCTGGTGGCCGGGGGTATCGAGGATGTTGACGCAGGCGCCGTTGTAGGTGAACTGCAGCACCGAGGAGGTAACGGAAATACCGCGCTCCTTCTCGATGTCCATCCAGTCCGAGACGGCATGCTTGGCCGAGCTCTTGCCCTTGACCGAGCCGGC
>JAXKGH010000147.1:0-1922 GCA_036550475.1 Collinsella sp.
AAGCAGCAGGTCGAGAACCTCGCCCCACAGCTCCTTGGTACGCTCGGTCGGGCCGGCGAGGAACGACTCGTCGCCCTCGTAGGGGGTGTAGTTCTTCTGGATGAAGTCTCGGACGTCAACCTCTCCCGTCCAAATGCCTTCTTTGAAGCCTTCCCATGCCTCCTGCATTGTGTAACCACGCTCCTAGTTACGTGTAATGCGGCGCTCTCTCACACCGCTGCTTATTGAATTCTTGAATTTTCGGTTTGCACTACCGGCTTCTTCCGTTCTTCACCACACGTTGGTGTAGGGAAAACGTTTATCCACCTTGGAACTACAACCCAAAACCCAAGATTTCACCCGTTTGAGAAGGATAACATAGCGACCCTCTCCATCTGGGCTGTTATATGTTTCTTTTTTTATATCATAAGGGCGTTTTTTACAAACCCGCAGGAAATGCGAGCGCGAACAACTACCGTTCACCGATTTGTATGTTATTTTTCCTTGCCTTTGTACGACGTTCGCTCTAGCTGTTATGCCAGCTTTAGCAGGGTAAAGCGTCACAGAGACCCCACAGGAACTGCAGGGCGGCCACGGGATTTCCCCCGGGGCCGCCCTGTGGCATGGCTAGTTATTTAGCTTTGATTGCCGCTTGGCATTAGGCGGCTGAGGCGGCCTTGTCGGTCGTTGCCTTGCTGTGACCCTGGCCCTCAAAATGCTTGTAGCACCAGCTGGTGACCAGCGGGGTCAAAATAGCCGTTACGATTGCGCAGGCAGCAACCTGTGCCGTGGCCGTCGCGAGCACCGCACCGCCGTACATGGCCTCGTTGACGCTTGCCATGGCAGCAGGCGTGGCCACATTGGCTCCGGCGCAGCTCGAAATGGCCGCACCTGCGACACCCGTACCGCCCGTGAGCTTATCGACCGCGATGACGGGAATTGCAAAGATCACCGAGCAGATCACGCCGAGCAGGATGCCGGGAAGACCACCGTTGATAAGCTGACCAAAAGTCATGGTCGAACCCATGGCAAAGAAGACGAGCACGATGATGGCGGAAAGTGCCGGTGCCATCATCTTCTTAAAGCTCGGGAAGAGGTTGCCCAGGATAATGCCGACGATGATCGGCAGGATGGCGCCCACGAGCGACCAGCCGATTGGAGCCTGGCCGGCGGCACCAAGGACAATCATCGTGACCGGAGGGCCGACAACCAGCGTGGTGATGGCGACGGCGCCACGCTCGGCCTCGTTGCCCATGGTGCCCATCAGTCCAGCGTACATAGCGTTGTTAGCACCCGTGCAAGCGGCCAGCATTACCATGGCCGAGATGCCAAACAGGTTGTCGTTGAACACATAAAGGATGAGCAGCGACACGGCAACGACCACGATCTGCTTGACGGCGATGATGATGGCACCGCGGGCAGCGGCGGCAGGAGCACTCTTAAACGAAATCGTCGTACCGACGATGAGCAAAAAAGCGCCAACAAGCGGGCCTGCGCCCTGCTGGGTCATGCCAAGCGTAAAGCTGCCGAGTGTTTTAAACAGGTCGGGGAACAGCGTGTTGAGCAGGCAGCCCAACAGAAGCGGCACCAAAATATTGGCACCCGGGATGGAGGACATCTTAAAGAACGGCTCCTTTGCCGCCGGCGCCTCCACCGCAGTCGATTCACTCATATATATCTCCTTTGGATGCATGCGAATCGCAGCCGCACGCGCCTATGTCAGAAAGAAGGCGACAACCCCGAGTCGCCAGGGTCGCCGCCAAACGATCACCGCGGGGTATTACCCGTCCAAGACGATGCCGCCGTCGCAGTCACCGATCTCGCCGTTCACGAAGCTGGCGAGGTCGGAAGCGAAGAACAGCACCATCTGCGCAGGCTCGCTGGCCTGGGCGGCGCGGCCCAGAGGAATACCGTTGATGATGCGCTGAGAGTTCTCGTCAGAG
>JAXKGH010000001.1:0-16188 GCA_036550475.1 Collinsella sp.
CTCGCGCTCTGTAAATTGCAATGCCATGGAAACTTCCTATCATGAACTGCCCACACAACGGGCGGTCTTTGCGCAACTGATTTATTCTAGCGTGCCAAGCCGCCGGCGCCCAAAGCTCCACCGTATCTATGGCAATCGACGTAATCGTCCAGCACGAAGGCCAGCACGAAGACGGCGCTCACCGTTGTATGACAACGGGCAATGAACCTACCATTGTTGTAGGATTCAGTGTATTGACATCCTCGAGCGAAAGGCGCGCACGTGCCCCAAGACCATCCGACCGATAATCCCATCCTCAATGCCGCGAGGCGCGAGCTGGCGAAACGTGCGAAAGCGACCGCTCCCCTGTGCACGGCAAACGACGCCTACAACGGACCCGCCCACATCGTCTCGATCAACACGTCGGCACACAAGGGCACTCGCAAGTCGCCCGTCGCCGATGGACGCGACACCGTTATAGAGCAATTTGGCCTCGCCACCGATGCGCACGCCGGACATTGGCACCGTTAGGTTTCCTTTTTAGCCGCGGAGTCCATCCAGACGGCGCAGGCACGCGGGCTCGACGTACACGAGGGTGACTTTGGGGAGAACTTCACAACCCGGGGCATCAACCTGCTCTCGCTCCCTTTGGGCACACAGCTCAAGCTTGGAAGCGACGTGCTCGTCGAAATCAGCCAAATCGGCAAGGTCTGCCACACCCGTTGCGCCATCTACTATCTCGCCGGCGACTGCATCTTTCCCCACGAGGGCGTTTTCGGCGTGGTACTAAAGGGCGGAGAGGTCAACGCCGGTGACGAAATCCAGGTAGTCAAGCTCGGCGACGGCACCTGTTCGTTCACCCCCGCCGAGGCCCTCGAAGAGATTGAGCAGGCTCGCCAGAAGGGCACGCTGTAGTTATAAAACCCCACGTTGAGATGGCTTTTACAGCCCAAAACTCCTCTCAAACAGAGCTCTGTAACGTTAAAGTTGAACTCTATGGTTTCTCAACAATTCATCATAACTGCAGGTCAAAGCCAAAGCCTCAAGTTCAACTTGACCCTTTGGAACCTTTAAGGTTCAAGTTGAGGTCGAAAGCAGTAGTAGAATACCGTTCGAACCATAACCTACGATTGATTGCAGAGGGACTGGATGCAGCATTCGAATCATCGCACCGCAGCGTTCATTGCGTCGAAGCCGGCTCGTATCATCACGAGCGCCGCGCTCGCCGTTGCGCTGACGGCCACGCCGATGCTCTCCCCCGTTGCGGCGTATGCCGCCTCGCAGGCAACGCAGGACCAGCTTTCCGCAGCCCAGCAGAAGATCGAAGCCGCCACGAGCGCCTACAACGACGCCCGCACCAAACTCGATGACCTGCAAAAGCAGATTGACTCCAATGAGGCAAGCATCGAGGAAATCGAGGCCAAGCTTCCCGAGCAGCAGGCCAAGGCAAGCTCCGCCATGCGCGATCTGTACAAGTATCAGAAGGGCACCAATCCCATCGTGAGCTTCCTGGTCAACGCACAGAGCCTGGGTGAGTTCATCACGACCTGCAAATACACCAACCAGATCACGAGCTCGAGCGTCGACGAGATCGAACAGCTCAATAACATGCAAACCGAACTCGAGCAGAACAAGGCTGAGCTCCAGCAGGCCAAGTCTCAGCTTGAGGCAGAGCAGAAAAACGCCGAGGATGCGCTGGCGCAGGCCCAGCAGCTCCGCAGCGAGGCACAGGCAAAAGCCGAGCAGGAAAATGCCGCCGAGCTTGCCAAGCTTGAGGCCGATAAGGCCGCTGCCGCCGAGAAGCTCTCGGGCGAGGGCGTAAGCGGCAGCAATTCCAGCAGCCAGGCCACCAACACCAACACCACCATCGACACCACGGTGAACAACGCCAATACCGGTAGCTCCGATTACGATTCGTTCATTAATGAGTGGACGAGCCGCATCGACAATTATCTCGCCGGCTCCCCCATGGCAGGCCAGGGCTATAACTTTGCCGTCGCCGCTTGGAATACCGGTGTCGACCCCCGTTGGTCCCCCGCCATCGCCTGCATCGAGAGCACCAAGGGCGCTTATTGCGCCAATTCTTACAACGCCTGGGGCTGGAGTGCCCGTGGCGGCGGTTGGCGCAGCTTTGGCAGCTGGAGCGAGGGCATCTCCGCTCACGTTGCCTATCTGGGCGCCAACTACGGCTCCACCCTTACCCCGGCAGCAGCCAAAAAGTACTGCCCGCCCACGTGGCAGGACTGGTACAACAAAGTCGCCGCTCAGATGAACCGCATCTAAGTGCAACTGCAAAGGGCCCCAATGGGGCCCTTTTCTTTTAGGTAGCGGAGGTATCGACGACGCCGGTCGCATTGGCAACCGCAACTATGACGATCATGCATAGGAGCAGCACGCCCAATGCCTTGAGCCAGAGTTTCGCGAGCTTCTTGCCGCGATAGCTGTCGAGCAATGCGAATCGCCGACGAAGACGGCGCTTATCGAGCAGCGCAAAATGCATAAGCACCATAAGGCCATCGACAAAGAAAAAATACTCGATTATGAGAAGCCACGTCGGGTAGCTTTGGGTTGCTCCGGTGGGATGAAAGACGGCAAAGTGACTACCGGCAAAGAACACGAGCAGCGAGAAGCAGACGAGCGTATTCCAAATGCGCCCCAAAGACTCCGGAACGCGAGAGAGCAGACCGCATGCAGCGGAGGCGGCAGGCCTAGGAAGCCCCGCGGGGTTCTGGAGCCCTTGGGGCGTCAACACCGTCTCCGAGGCCGGAGTACGGACAGCCACAGGCGCAAGAGGCCGCACGGGGCGACTTAGATCGTATGCCGCGCGCGTCGCCCGTCCCAATGCTTCCGCACTCGCAAAACGCTTGGCCGGGTCGAGCGCCATCGACATGCAGACGGCATCGGCAAGTAGAGCGGGAATGCCACGCGCCTCGCATTGCTCGCGCAGGTCGAGCCCTGGTTTAGGGTCGACTCCCGTCAAGCAGAAGAACAACAGGGCGCCAAGTGCGTAGACGTCGCTTCGCACGCTCGTCTGCCCAAACCCATACTGCTCGGGCGGCGCATAGGGCCGTGTCCCAAACTTGACGGTGTCGGCATCGGCGCCGTCGCGCCATACGCGAGCGATCCCCAAGTCGATAATCACCAGCGATGAAAATGTCAGGCCGTCATCAGGCGTATAGTTGGCACCTGTCACGATGATATTCGACGGCTTGAGGTCGCGATGGATCACCGGCGCCGACGTCTCCCCCACCATTGCAAAACCGGCATGGAGCTCGCCCACGGCATCGCATAGGGCAGGATACAATTCACGCGCATAATCGGGGGTGGCTCCCAGACGGTCCACCAGCGCCCCGAGCGTCTCCCCTTCGATGTATTCCATAACCACGTTGAGCTCGTCGCCCACACGACGACAATCGACGATTCTGGGCAGGTGCTCAAAACGCCTGCCTGCCCGCTGAGCGGCAAACAGACGCTCGTATGCCCCGCCGATTTGAGCCGAAGCATCGATGCGTTTACGGACAAAGGGGCCGAGCGAACCACCGCCGGTTCCTTCAAAGTACACGAGCTCGGTTGCTTCAACGGACGAGCGCTTAAGTACACGCTCCACGCGATAGCTGTCGTCGCGATCGAGCGACGCCAGGTGCTCGGCAAGCGCTGCGGTCAGCTCGTCATCGGAATATGTTGGGCTCTGAGTATCCATAGCCTCCATCATAGCGCAGGGCGCAGACACCCCATGGCATCCGCGCCCCGTTCGTTTGCATCGTTGTTCGACAGCTCTACCGGCTCAGATATCAGCCGCTAACTCACCGTCTCCTCGCCAAAGCGATACAGTTCCTCGTTGACCTTTTGGAGACTGCACCCGCGATCGATGCAAAAGATGATAATCGCATCGCGGCGGTCCTTGCAGTTAAGGACGCTTACCCCGGCAGCCGTCAGCGCACGGTTGGTCTCTTTGAGCGTCAGCGCCATCGCAAAGGCAATCTGCAGCACCTTATTGCGACTCGGATGACGCGCACCGGTAAAGATCTGATAGCCAAAGGTCTCATTGAGATCAGCCATACGGACCACGCGCGAGCGCTCCAAGCCCTTTTCCTGCAGTAGCTGCTTCAGGTAGTCCGAAAGCGACGGGGCGGCAAAGTCGTGCTCCCTGATATAGCCATCGATGTTCGGCGCATCGAGAAGCTCATTGAGCAACTCCTCGGTCAGCTTTTTATCGGACATACGACTTCACCTCCCCCAGTGCATGCAACATGCTAGAAACCGCTTACGTCCGAACGCTCCCAGCTAGCAACCTGGTCGGGAGACACCGTACCCAGCGCCTCGAACTTCCAGGAGCCGCCCGCCTTCAGATGATTGGTGTTTGCAAGAGCCGTTCCAACCTGGTTGCCATCGGCATCATACAGAACATATTCAATCTGAATGTAGCTCTTTTCCTTGTCCGTGTTATTGGTCAGGGTGCCCGTGATCTTATAGGTAAACTGATTGGAAGTGTCTTCAGCCTCGTCAGCAATGGTATACGGTTCTTGCGGTTCTTTTTGCTCCTCAGCCTGCCGTGTCGTCTCGGCAGGTTTTGCCGAATCGCTCGCAGACGAATCGGTTGAGTTGCCGCCCATAGAGCCCACGGCACCGACAATAACCAGCACCACGATGATGCCTAGGACAATCTTGCCGATTGGCTTCTTTCCCTCTTTTGCCATTATTCATCCTTCCTACGATCCGGCTACCGTGCCGGTACACAGCACATCGTAGGAAGGATTGAACTTGAATTCATTAGCTGAGAGCTAAGGCTGCGGTAAACGACCAATGCAGTTATCCAAACGCCGAGCAAACGCACTGCGCGCGACCGTCTGCTGGCAGTGCATCAACCCACCGTGACGGATTCCCCAGTAAAGGCGCTGATCATCAACAGGACAAAGAACACCAGGTAGCTGGCACTCAGCGGGTACGCAATAATCAGGAAGACGACCCAGCCGACAGTGGTTTTACCGTCGGCACGGCGTTGCTCGCGATTGCGGCAAAGCCAAATCGTCACGCCGATGGCAGTGATAAACAGCACGAGCGCCGCCGCGGCAAGCCCAGCAAGCGCAAACATCACGCCAATGCTCACAGCGATGACCGGAAGCAGCAGCAAACCGCACCCGCATCCACCCGGACTATATACGGCAGACTGTCGGCGTCGTTCCATCGTCACTCCATCACAAGCAATCGTTTATAGACATCGAGGCCTTTGAGTAGGATTTCCTCGTCAAAGAGCATGCTATCGGTATGCAGAGCGCTTGTGGCATAGGCGGGACAGCCATCCGAATCACTCGGGTTGTCTTGGTCCTCTGGCATACCCGTGCCCAGCAGGAAAAACACGCCCGGCAGATGGCGTTGATAGAACGCGAAATCCTCGGCGATCAGCAGCGGTTCCTCCACAAGCTGCAGCCCGGGCAAGGCAGGCGCGACGCTGGCAAACAACTCGGGGTCGTTATCGACCGGTGGATAGCCCTCGGCGAAGTCGAGATCATACGTGCAGCCCGTTTCGGTGCACGCCTCGTCGAGCACACGGCGTACGCCCTCGCGCGCACGGTCGAACATAGCGTCTGTAAACACGCGCAAGCTACCAGCAACATGGGCCTCCCCCGCCACCGCATTGCAGACGGTGCCTGCCTGCAGCAGGCCGAACTTGCCAATGCAGGGCTCATCGGCACCCAGCTCATCCATCAGTTCGCGTTCGGCAACCAAGAACTTGGCAGCCGCTAGCGCCGCATCGTGCGACTCCTCGACCGGAACGCCATAGGTCTTAGCGATATGGATACTCGTTCCATGGATATGAATGTGCGTCTCGCTTGAGCGCGCCAGCAGCGGACCGGGGCAGCTCGCCAACGTGCCGGCGGGCAGATCGGGCCACACATGAAAGCCAAAAATGCGGTCGGCCCCATAGCGCTCGAACACACCACTCTCGCATACCGTCTTGGCACCACCGGTCGTTTCCTCGGCCGGCTGGAACACAAAGAGAACGTTGCGCCTAATGGCGCCCGGCTGTTCGCGAATCGTACGGTCGACATACGTCGCGGCGGCAAGCGCCATGGCCATGTGTCCGTCATGTCCGCAAGCGTGCATCTTGCCGGGATGGGTCGAGGCAAAGGCCGCTCCCGTCGCCTCCGCGATGGGCAGCGCATCCATATCGGCGCGAATCGCCGTGGCATGCGCGGCACCAACGCCGGCGTCGAAGAAAGCGCAGACGCAGCTGGGGCACGGATGGGTCACCTCGCAAGCAAGCGGTGCCAACACGCCCTCGATATAGGCAATGGTTTGCGGAAGATCGAAATCGAGCTCCGGAATGCGATGGAGATCGCGGCGATAGCGACGGAGTTCTTGGAGCTCGGTCATAGAGGATCCCTTCGTGAGGCGCATCTGTGCAACTTATTGTGATACAGGATTGTGGCGCACATGTTTCCAGCATATCCCTGCATTTTTTAAACGTTATATACGAATACTCTTGTTTGGTAAAGTGCAACGTGATAGGGTCTTTACCACTTGATAGAGGCGCGGGCACGAAGAGCCGCGGGCGAGCCGGCAGGCTTTGACCCCGTGGGGAGGCGAAACCCGCCGAACTGGGTTTTTCGGGCACGAACAACCTGGTGGGCCTGTGGGAAACACCCACAGGACTGTCTGCAGCAATGCGGGAGCGCTATCCGGACATTGGGTCCACGCTATGCGGATTCGATGCGCAGATGGCGCCGTCTGGATAGCGAGGTTTACGGGACATGGCATTGACCCCCAACGAGGCATATGCGGCCAAGCAGCCGTTTGTGGACAAGGAGACACTCGAGCATATCGTCGAGCAGTTCCCCACGCCGTTTCATCTATACGACGAGGCGGGCATCCGCCGCAACATGCAAGAAGTGCGCGACGCCTTTGCATGGAACCCGGGCTTTAAGGAATACTTTGCCGTCAAGGCCAACCCCAACCCGGCGCTCATCTCCATTCTCAACGAATACGGCTGCGGCTGCGACTGCTCGAGCTATACCGAGCTCATGATCGCCCGCTCGCTGGGTATCACGGGACACGACATCATGTTCTCGTCCAACGATACGCCGGCTGCCGACTTTGAGCTCGCCGACAAGCTGGGTGCCATCGTCAACTTTGACGACATCAGCCACATCGAGTTCTTTGAGCGCGTTGCGGGGCCCATCCCCAAGACGGTCAGTTGCCGCTTTAATCCAGGCGGTCTGTTCCAGCTCTCTAACGGCATTATGGATAACCCCGGCGACTCCAAGTACGGCATGACCACCGAGCAGCTCTTTGAGGCCTTCCGTATGCTCAAGGCCAAAGGCGCCGAGAATTTTGGCATCCATGCCTTCCTTGCCAGTAACACCGTCACCAACGACTACTACCCCAAGCTCGCACGCATCCTCTTTGAACTTGCCGTGCGCCTGGAGCGCGAGACCGGCGCACATGTCGCCTTTATCAATCTGTCCGGCGGTGTGGGTATCCCCTACCTGCCCGAGCAGCAGGCTAACGACATCCACGCCATCGGCGAGGGCGTACACGCAGCCTACGACGAGATTCTGGTCCCCGCCGGCATGGGCGATGTGGCCATCTGCACCGAGATGGGCCGCTTTATGATGGGCCCCTACGGCTGCCTGATCACCAAGGCCATCCACGAGAAGCAGATTTACAAGGACTATATCGGCGTGGACGCAAGCGCCGTCGATCTCATTCGTCCCGCTATGTATGGTGCCTACCACCACATTACGGTGATGGGCCAGCCGGGTGGCCCCGACAAGTCCGCAGCTCCCGTCACGAACACGTACGATATCACGGGCAACCTGTGCGAAAACAACGACAAGTTCGCCATCGACCGCGAGCTGCCGCATATCGACATGGGTGACCTGCTTGTAATCCACGATACCGGTGCGCATGGCTACTCCATGGGCTACAACTACAACGGACGTCTGCGCTCCGCCGAGGTCCTGCTGCGCCCCGATGGCGCGGCCGACCTCATCCGCCGCGCCGAGCGCCCGGCGGATTACTTTTCCACGCTCGACGTGCTGCCGTGCGGCCGAGAGCTGCTGGCCAAGTCGCGCGCCGAAAGCGCCCGCCGTCGCGCCCAAGACGAGCGCCTGGCAGTCGCCGCCCAATGGAACAAACGCATCCAGATCGCGGAGGCGAAGGAGAAGAACATGGACATCCGCAATCTCGAGGGCTCAATCGTCGCCCTGGTTACGCCGTTTAAAAAGGACGGCAGTGTCGACTTTGACGCGCTCGAGCGCCTTATCGATTTCCACTTGCAAAATGGCACCGACGCCATTCTCACCCTGGGCACCACCGGCGAGAGCGCCACGATGACCGATGACGAGGACAACTCCGTCGTCGCCGCCGTGGTCAAGCATGTTGCAGGACGCGTCCCCGTCATCGCCGGCTCAGGCTCCAACTCCACGCAGACCATGCTCACCAAGTCGCTTACTTACCAGGGCTTGGGAGCCGACGGCCTGCTGCTCATTACCCCCTACTACAACAAGTCCAACGAAGAGGGTATCTATCAGCACTTTAAGACCGTCGCCGATGCCGTTGACATCCCCTGCATCCTGTACAACATCCCCGGCCGCTGCGGCTGCGGTATCAGCGAGCGCAACGTAGAGCGCCTAGCCGCGCACCCCAACATCATGGGCATCAAGGAGGCCTCGGGCAACGTCGCCTACGCGGCCAAGATCGCCCACCTGCTGTCCGACGATTTCCGCATGTACTCGGGCGAGGATGCACTCACAGTGCCGCTCATGAGCCTGGGCGCTTCGGGCACCATCAGCGTGTGGGCCGACGTGCAGCCGCAGCTTGTACACGACATGTGCCGCGCTTATCTGGACGGCGACGTAGCGCGCGCCCGCGATATCCAGATTGCCGGCCAGCCGCTCATCAACGCCCTCTTTAGCGAGGTCAACCCCATCCCCGTCAAGGAAGCGCTCGCCCAGATGGGCATGATCGAGGCAAACTACCGTATGCCGCTGTGCCCCATGGCAGACGACACGCGAGCCGCACTTACCGATGCTCTGAAGGGAGCTGGTCTACTTGATTAAGACCGTCATTATGGGAACGGGCCGCATGGGCTCGCTCATCCGCACTACCGCCGAAGGCATTGTCGACGCCGCCGGGCAGCCCGTTTTTGATATCGTGGCCCAGATTGGCTTCGATTTGAGCGAGCTCGAGAACGCACCGGCTGCCGACGTCATCATCGACTTCTCGAACGTCGCGACCTTCGACGCCGTCGTCGCCTATGTCGAGCGCACGGGCGCGGCGTTGGTCTCAGGCACCACAGGCTACACCCCCGAGCAGATGGACCGCCTGCGTGAGCTGGGCCAGAACACCCGCGTTATGCACTCGGGCAATTACTCCATCGGTATCGCAGCCCTGCGCCATCTGGTAGCGCAGGCTACACGCGAGCTGCCCGGCTTTGACTGCGAAATCGTCGAGACGCACCACAACCAAAAGGTCGACGCCCCCAGCGGCACTGCCAAGCTACTGCTCGACGCCGTCGTCGAAGCCGAGCCCGAGGCAGGCTACCACCCCGTCTATGGCCGCGAGGGCATGTGCGGAGCACGCGATCCCAAGGAAATCGGTATGCACTCGCTGCGCGGCGGCACCGTCGCCGGCGTGCACGAGGTGAGCTTCTTTGGCCAGGACGAGGAGGTCACGCTCACCCACCGCGCCACGAGCCGTCAGATCTTTGTCAACGGCGCCTTGGCAGCCGCGCAGAAGCTCATCACCCGCGAACCCGGCTTCTATACGTTCGACAAGGTCATGTTTGCCTAACCAGGTATCAACCGAATCCACCCAAAGGAGAGATAGCAAATGAGCAACGCAGCCGAGATGGATGCACAGGAGATTATCAACTACATCGCCACCGCGCCCAAAAAGACGCCCGTCAAGCTGTACGTGCGCGAGAAGCCGGGCATGAAGGTTGCCTGGGGCGACGCACATGTCTACGGCGGCCGTCGCGGCAAGACCGTCTTTGGCGACTGGGACGAGCTCAAGACCATCCTGGACGCCAATGCCGATTCCATCGATTACTACGACGTTGAAAACGATTGCCGCAACTCCGCCGTGCCCATGCTCGACCTTAAGGGCATCAACGCCCGCATCGAGCCGGGCGCGATCATCCGCGACCGCGTCGAGATTGGCGACCGTGCCGTCATCATGATGGGCGCCATCATCAACATCGGCTCCGTTATCGGCGAGGGTTCCATGATCGATATGGGCGCCGTGCTGGGCGGTCGCGCCACCGTGGGCAAGAACTGCCACATCGGCGCCGGCACCGTGCTGGCAGGCGTTGTGGAGCCCGCCAGCGCCACGCCCGTCATCATCGAGGACGATGTCATGATCGGCGCAAACGCCGTGGTCCTGGAAGGCGTGCACGTGGGCAAGGGTGCTGTAGTTGCCGCCGGCGCCGTGTGCGTCGAGGACGTCCCCGCCGGCGCCGTCGTGGCCGGTGTCCCCGCCCGCGCCATCAAGATGCGCGACGAGAAGACCGACAGCAAGACCGGCCTGGAAGAGGGCCTGCGCCAGCTTTAATAGTTACGGCGTTTTACCAAACGCCGTAACGACCCGACGCTGCAAACGCCCCTAGGCGGCAATCTGACGTTCAATCGTCGGGCATGACCAGAAGGTCAATGCCCTCCTCTTTCGCGTCACCTTGCTCGCCTAGGGGCGTTTTCGCTGACGTGTGCTCAACCTGCGGCGCAATGTCAGCAACCAAGCCGAAAACAAAAAAGGCCGAAGTCCCAAAAGGCTTCGGCCTTTGTTTTTTGCAACGTCCAAGAGCAGTTTATCGATTCTCAATACTTCCGATGTTCTTGAGCTCGATGGAGATGAGGCCGTTGGGCTCGTTGACAAACTCGATGTACTCAGAGTTCGAACCCATCTCGGCCGGGAAGCTGATCTCGATGCCCGTGTCGGTACGGATCTTGTGGTTGCGCACCGCCGCGCGTTCGACCTGCTTGCGCTCCACGGGCACACGCTCAGGCACCTTCTCCTCAGTCAGTGCCGCGCGCACGCTCTCCTTGATAACCGGCTCGTCCTCAAAGACCTCATCGACGATATCCCAAGGGGGCAGTTCCTCGTCATCCTCAACTTTCTCGGCAACAGCAGCCTTAACCTTGGCGAGTGCTACAGCCGTGTTGGCACCGTGCTCCTCGGCGACTTCCTCGACCACACGCGTCACGGTGTCGATGACCTCCTTGCCCGATACCCCCGTGTCGCACTGCAGCAGGCCATCGGGAATGAGCATGCGATCCTCGCCGGCAATCTTGCGCTTCTTATCCACATAGCCGATCTCCATGGTGCTTGCACGCACGATTGCATAGCTCGGCACCTTTTGCGAGGGATTCGGCAGAATGGCGTAGTGGCGCGCAATGTCGTTGCGCACCTCGCCCTCTTCGCGACCCACCTCGTGCATAAAAGCCTGCTTGGAGCCCAGCAGCATCACGGCAAACCAGCGGGCATCCTCATCGTCATCAAAGTCCGCCACAAGCACGTCAGTGGACTCGGCTTTCTCGGCCTTGGTAAGTTCGGAAGAGATGAACTCCGCAATCTGCTGAGACAGATCCACGAACTCACGCTCACCAAAGAAATAGCCCTTGAGCTCGCCGCCGAATGCGGAGTTCTCGGCAAACGTGGCACGCTTGTTATCAGCCGAGGTACGAGCGCGCCGCAGGTGCGTGGTTACGAAATTACGCACGGTGCGGCTCTCGATATCGAGCTCGCGCTGGCTCATAACGTTGACGGCAGAGTCAAAGTCCAGGATATGCAGAATCGCGTGATTGATTTTCATATACGGCATTCCGTTCTAGATCGATTTCGGCACGAACCAGTATAGCGGTCGATCCCGCCCCAGGCGCATCGAAGATTGGCGCATCGGGGACAGGTTGCTTTGCACCAATGGTTAGCGCAGGAGCTCGGACTGCCAAGCCTCGAGCTGTTCTGCCAAGCTCTTGCCGGCAGCGGGCATGTCGATCTGGGGACGTTTGGGCAGAAGCGCACACTTAAGAATCGCAACGATAGTCTGCGAGACAAAGCGTCGCGTATCCTTGTCAAAGCCTTGCGCAGCCTGGAGCATCACGGGCAGGCTCTCGCGCAGATTCCCAGCGATATCCGCAAACCGCTCAGCACCCGTAGCCTCAAGCACGGAGAACAACGCATCTACAAAACGCTCGCGCTCGTTAGGCGACACCGCAAGCAGCATCTCGCGAATGGAGCCATCAACGTATCGAGCACCGGCGGACAGGCGCTCACAGTACACGAAGTCGCGACCATCAACCACCCAGCTAAAGGGATTATGCTGAAGCAGGCTGAACTCGGTGCTCTCAACGATGGCATAGTCCTCCTGTGTCTCGAACATCATGCCAAAGATCGACGACCGAGGTAGCGTCTTGTCGATTCGACCGGATAGATCGGCGAAGGCGTTGCCGCTCAGAAACTCCTCGACGAAGCCCGGACCATCATGGGAATACGCCCGTTCGATTCGCTCACGGGCGACATCGGGGCACATCGCCGCACCGTACACCGCAAGGTTTCCACCCTTGGAATGACCTCCGCACAAAAGCGGCCCGTCAATCGCATCCGCCGCCTCGTCTACATAACGCGCCGCGGATTCCTGGGCCGGCACAGGACACCGGAACGCCATGTTAAAGTCCTCTTTCCAGCCCACAATCGTGCTGTCGGTCCCCCGGAAGGCAAGATAGCTAAACCCCGCCGGAAATCGGAACGTCATGGCCGCAAACTGCTCCGTTGTCTCGGCATCACTCACGCTACGATAGCCGCAAACACGAACGCCACGGTAGCGAGGGCTTGCTGCCACAGCCTCCAACAGGGCACGACTCCCCTCCGGATCCCACAGGTCGCCAATCATGTCTTGGTAGCACTCGGCGCGCAGCAGCTCGCGTACGTCTAGGCCCTGCCAGTTCGTCAGCTCCGCCATATCACCCGGCAAACGCAAATAGGACAACCACGCAAAGACCAGGCTATCCACCGCGCAGAACGGCCGTTCCTCAAACGGATCAAACGCTGTCTGGGCATAGGTCAAAAAATTAGGCGAATCCGACATGGCCCTCCCATCAACTATGGTGCATTGGGGTCAGGTTACTTTGCACCAAAAAGGCGCCCGGGCCGTGTGGACCCGGACGCCTTCATTGTAGCTTTTCGCTCTAGCGAGCTTGATTTAGCAGGAGAAGTCGACGCTGTCGATGATGTCCTTGAGGGCCTTGGCGGAGGCGGTGAGCTCATGCTGCTCGTCATCGTTCAGCGGCACGGGGACGCGGCAGACGACGCCGTCGCGGCCAACGACCGTCGGCATGGAGATAGCCAGATCGGACAGGCCATACTCGCCCACCATGAGCGAGGAAACGGGCAGAACGGTCTGCTCATCGCGCATGACAGCGGTGCAGATGCGCTTGACGGCCATGGCGACGCCGTAGTAGGTGGCGTGCTTCTTCTCGATGATGGTGTAGGCGGAGTTCTTGACGTCCTCGGCGATACGCTTCTCGGCAGCCTCGTGCTCCAGATGACCGTGAAGCTCGCAGAAGGTGTTCAGCGGAACGCCGGCAACCTGAGCGCTGGACCAAGCGACAAACTCGGAGTCGCCGTGCTCGCCCATGACATAGGCCTGGACATCGCGCGGGTCAACCTCGACGTGGGCACCAAGCATCTGCTGCAGACGGCCAGTGTCGAGCACGGTGCCGGAGCCGATGACATGGCCCTCGGGCAGGCCGGACATCTTGATGGCAGCATAGGTCAGAACATCAACCGGGTTGGAGACGATTAGCAGAATGCCGTCGAAGCCGGACTTCTTAATCTCGGGGATAATGGACTTAAAGATGTTAACGTTCTTGTTGACCAGGTCCAGGCGGGTCTCACCGGGCTTCTGGGCAGCGCCAGCGGTGACGACGATCATGGCGGCGTCGGCGACATCGGAATAATCGCCGGCGTAGATCTTCATCGGCTCGGCAAACGTCATGCCGTGCGCGATATCCAGAGCCTCACCCTCGGCGCGGTTCTTGTCCACGTCGATGAGGACCATCTCGGAGAACAGACCGCTCTGCATCAGAGCGAACGCCGAAGACGAACCGACGAAACCGCAGCCGACAATAGCGACCTTCTTCTCGTTAACCATTAGAAACTCCCATCTCTCTCCACAAACAAGCCGCCCGGGAACGACCCGAGCGGCTTGTCGTAATCCCAATACATCCAATCGGGACTTTGATTATGCCCCTATTCGCAGCCGAAAATCGACCGTTTACCGAAATTGTTTGCAGTATTCGTAAAATAACTGCACGAAATCGGTTTCGAGCTATTGACGGGCCGAAACAGGTTTCTAATACAGGCCCGCCTCGCGAATGGCCTCGACAGCCAAAGCGATCTGATCGGGCGGCAGGACCAGCGCCATGCGCACGTGCCCCTCGCCCGAAGGACCAAAACTCGCGCCCGGCGTCACCACAACGCCGGCCTTCTCCATGAGCTCCTCGCAAAACGCCATGGAATCGGTGCGACCACCGGGAAGCTTGGCCCACACAAACATAGAGCCATGCGCGTTGGGACGCTCCCAGCCCAGGCCCTCAAGACCGTCGCACAGGGCATCGCGGCGCTCCTGGTACTTCAGACGCTGCGCCTCGACCTCATCGCGCGGACCGTTCAGGCAGGCGATGGCGGCCTTCTGGATCGGGAAGAACATACCGAAGTCGATCTGGCCGCGCAGCTTGGCAAAGGCCGAGACTACATCCTCGCGACCGACCAAAAAGCCGATGCGGGCACCGGTGACGTTAAACGACTTGGAAAGCGAGAAGAACTCAACGCCCACCTCGAGCGCGCCGGGATACTGCAAGAAGCTGCCGCCCGGCTCGCCGTCGAACACGATGTCGGAGTATGCGTTGTCATGGACGATGAGCAGGTCGTGCTCGCGGGCGAAAGCGATAATCTCCTCGTAGACCTCGGGCGTACCCACCGAGCCGACCGGGTTCGCGGGCAGCGACACGATCATATACTTGGCACGATCGGCCACCTCGGGATCGATACCCGCCACATAGGGCAGGTAATTATGCTCGGCAACCAGCGGATAGTATTCGAGCTTGGCATCGGCGATCTTGGCACCCGCCTCAAAGACCGGGTAGCACGGATCGGGAACCAGAATGGTGTCACCCGGATCGAGCAGGGACAGGCCCAAATGGCCCACGCCCTCCTGCGTGCCGTTGCACGACTGCACCATAGACGGCGTAATGCCCGAAACGCCAAAGCGACGCTCATAGTAATCGCACACGGCTTGCTTGAGTTCGGGCAGGTCGCGCAGGGCATACTTCCACATCTCGGGATCTTGGGCTGCCTGCGTGAGCGCCTCGACCACGTGGTCGTACGGCTTAAAGTCGGGCGTGCCCACGCTCATGTTGTAAATGGTCTTGCCCTGAGCCTTCAGCGCGAGAAGCTTGTTGTTGAGCGAGGCGAAGACCTCCGCGCCAAAGCGGTCGAGACGCTGCGATGCCTGCATGGTGCCACCTTTCGATATAAAAAACGCGGCGCTCCGACAAGAGCGCCGCGCGATACGGGCCATCAGATTGCAAAAGTGTAACGCTTGCAACCCCCGTATTGGTTCAATTTAGCCAACCTTAGTCAACTGGATTGAGCGCGTCGATCTGCGCAAGCCACAGACACGAGCTAGCGTCACTCGGCATACGCCAATCGCCGCGCGGGCTGAGCGTCACCGATCCCACCTTGGGACCATCGGGCAGGCAGCTGCGCTTAAACTGCTGGGCAAAGAAGCGGCGGTAGAACGTACGTAGCCACGTGTGGACGGTCTTGACATCGTAGACGCCCTCAAAGCTCTTGAGCGCCATGTGGTAGATCTTGCCCGGCTCAAAGCCAAAACGTAGCAGGTAGTAGAGGAAGTAGTCGTGCAGCTCGTACGGGCCCACCAAATCCTCGGTCCTCTGCGCAATCTCGCCGTCGCCCGTGGGCGGCAGAAGCTCGGGGGACACCGGCGTATCGAGGATATCGAGCAAGACCTCGGCAATACGCCCGCCAAAGACATCGGCGGCATAGCGCACCAGATGGCGCACAAGCGTCTTGGGCACGCTCGCGTTGACGGCGTACATGCTCATGTGGTCGCCGTTATAGGTAGCCCAGCCGAGCGCCAGCTCCGACAGGTCGCCCGTGCCAATGACAAAACCGCCAGCCTGGTTGGCC
>JAXKGH010000148.1:0-6164 GCA_036550475.1 Collinsella sp.
GATCGGAAACCTCAAAGAGCAGGATATAACCGAGCTTCTCGCGAAGCTGCTCGCCCAGACGGCGGGTTGCCTGCGTTTGCTTCATAGCGCTACCCCCTACTCGGTACGGGCAACCTGGTCGATGCGGTAACCCTCAATGGTGTCGCCAGGCTTGATGTCCTGGAAGTTCTCCAGGCCAATACCGCCCTCGGAGCCGCTCTTGAGGCTCTTGGCCTCGTCCTTGTAGTGGCGCATCGAGGCGATTTTACCGTTGAAGACCACGATGCCGTCGCGCACCAGGCGCACAGAATCGGTCGCGGCGATCTCGCCCTCTTCGACGCGGACACCGGCGGCGATACCGACCTTGGGCACCTTGAAGGTATCCAGGACGGTCGCGGAACCCGTGGAGACCTCGACCTCGGTGGGCTTGAGCATACCGATGCGGGCAGCGTCGAGGTCCTCAAGGCACTTGTAGATGACGTCGTAGCAACGGATCTCGACGCCCTCGCGCTCAGCGGCGGAGCGAGCCTTGCCGTCGGGACGGACGCCAAAGCCGATGATGATGGCGTTGGAGGCGTCGGCCAGGACGACGTCGGTCTCGTTGATGGCACCAACGGCGGAGTGGATCGTGTTGATGCGCACCTCGGACTGATCCATCTTGTCGAGGGAGTCCTGAAGGGCCTCGATGGAACCCTGGACGTCGGCCTTGATGATCAGGTTGAGCTCCTTGACCTCGGCGTCGGCGATAGTCTCGAAGAGGTTCTCGAGCGTCACGTGCTTCACGCGGCTCTGCTCCTCGATACGGGCCTTGAGCGAACGCTCGTCGGCCAGCGCACGTGCCTCGCGCTCGTCCTCGAACACGCGGAACTCATCGCCGGCGTTGGGGACGGACTGCAGGCCCAGGATCTCGACGGCGTCGGAAGGACCGGCCTCGGTGACGGCGTTGCCCTTGGGGTCGAGCATGGCGCGGACGCGGCCATAGGTGAGGCCGGCGACCAGCGTGTCGCCCACGTGCAGGGTGCCGCGAGTCACGAGCACGGTAGCGACCGAGCCGCGGCCCTTGTCGAGCTTAGCCTCGAGGACGTTGCCCGAAGCGAAGGTATCGGGGTTGGCCTTGAGCTCGAGCACGTCGGCCTGGAGCAGCACGGTCTCGAGCAGGTCGTCGATACCGATCTTCTGCTTGGCCGAGATGTTGACGAACATGTTCTGTCCGCCCCACTCCTCGGGGATGATGCCGTACTCGGTGAGCTCCTGGCGCACGCGGTCGGGGTTGGCACCCGGCTTATCGATCTTGTTGACGGCGACGACGATGGGTACGCCGGCGGCCTTGGCGTGGTTGATCGACTCGATGGTCTGGGGCATGACGCCGTCGTCGGCAGCCACAATCAGGATGACGATATCGGTCACCTTGGCGCCGCGGGCACGCATGGCCGTAAAGGTGGCGTGACCGGGGGTATCGATGAAGGTGATCTTGCGGTCGTTGATCATGACCTGCGAAGCGCCGATGGCCTGGGTAATGCCGCCCGCCTCGCCGGCAGCGACGCCGGTGTGACGGATGGCGTCGAGCAGGCTCGTCTTGCCGTGGTCGACGTGACCCATGACGGTGACGACCGGGGCACGCGGCTTAAGGTCGGCGGGATCGTCGTAGAACGAGAAGGTGTTCTCCTCCTCGGGGGTGATGATCTTGATCTGACGGCCCAGGTCGTCGGCAACGAGCTCGACGAGGTCGTCGGACATGGACTGCGTCATGGTAAGCGGCGTGCCCAGCAGGAACAGGCGCTTGATGATGTCGTTGGCCGGAACGTCGAGCGCCTCGGCGAGCTCCTGGACGGTAACGCCCTGGGAGACCTTGATGGCGTCGAGGTCCTCGGGGTTCACGCCCTGGGCCAGCGCCTCCTCAATCTTGCGCTCTTCCTGAGCCTTTGCGGCCTCGCGCTCGCGCTTCTCCTTGCGCTTTTTGCGGCGACCAGTGGACTCGCGAGAGGCCTCCTCGACGGCGGCGCGGGCCTCCTCGAGCACCTTCTCGCGGCTGTACTCCTCGGCCTCGCGAGCCATGCGGCTGTAGTGGTCCTCTTCGTTGTTGTGACCGCCCTTGCGCTTCTTGCCCTTGCCCTGCTTATCGGGGTTGGGGAAATCCATGCCGGCAGCGACGTTGTTGCTGGCGTTAGTGCGATGGCTGTGCGGACGGCTCTCGGAAGCGTTGCGCTCGGAGTTGTTGTCGGAGGCGTTGCGATCGTTACGACGGCCACCGCGGCGGTCGTTGTTGCCGCCACGACGGTTACCGCGCTCGGCGGCGCGCTCGGCCTTGGCCTTGTCCTCGGCGTCCTTCTTCTCCTTGAGCACGGTCTCCTGTGCGGCGATCTGGTCGAGCAGCGAACGGAAACGCGAACCGGAATCGGAAGCGGGAACGGCGCGGCGCTGGGCCTCACGGGCAGCCTCCTCCTTCTCGCGGGCAAGGCGCTCCTGCTCAGCCTTCTTCTTGGCCTCGGCCTCGGCGCGGGCGGCCTCCTCGGCAGCCTGGGCGGCGGCGAACTGGCGGCGCTCCTCCTCGCGTGCCTTCTCGGCGGCGATGCGCTCGCGCTCTGCCTCGGCAGCGCGTGCTGCCTCCTCGGCGGCAGCGGCCTGCTCCTCGGCCAACTTGGCGGCCTCGACTTCCTGGGCGCGGGCCTCGATCACCGAGGCGAGCTGCTTGCGGACCATGGCGACGTATGCGTCCTCCAGGGCGGAGGAAGCGGACTTAGCGGGAATCTTCATTTCGGCGAGATGACCCATCAGTTCCTTGGAGGTCATGCCGAACTCTTTGGCCAGGGTGGACACACGGACTTTTGCCATATGACTTCACCTACCCTTTCTGGCACCTTGGGTGCCTAGAGACTGAACGAGCGTGGGGTATGCGCTGGGACCCGCCCGGCGCGACCGCGCGCTAGATCAGGTCCTCCGCATCATCGAAGGCGTCGGTGTCGTGGACACCGCAGAAACGGGAGCCGGGACGAGCCTGGTTGCGGCACTGGATGCCGTCCTCGGACACGTACTCGCAGCGGCAGACGTCATCGTCTTCCTCGTCACCGATCAGGTCGGCGGCGGGCTCCTCGTGAACGGGAACGTTCTTGAGGATGTCGGCGGCAAGGGTCTCGGACTTGATGTCGATGTGCCAGCCGGTCAGGCGCGCGGCGAGGCGGGCATTCTGGCCCTCCTTGCCGATGGCGAGGGACAGCTGGTCGTCGGGCACGATGACGCCGGCATAGGCCTTCTCCTCGTCGATGAGGACGCGGGTGACCTTGGCGGGCGACAGGGCGTTGGCAACGTAGACGGCCGGATCCACATCCCACAGGATGACGTCGACGCGCTCGCCACGGAGCTCGCCCACGACGGCGCGAACACGGCTGCCCTTGGGGCCGACGCAGGCGCCAACCGGATCCAGACGATCGTCGAGCGAGTGGACGGCGACCTTGGAGCGCTGGCCGGGCTCGCGGGCGATCGACTTGATCTGGACGGTGCCCTCATAGATCTCGGGCACCTCCTGCTCAAACAGACGACGCATGAGCTCGGGGTGGGTACGGGAGATGACAATCGGCGGACGGCTGTGCTCGCCACGAACCGGCTGCAGGTTGGAGTTGGGGTCGCGAACGTCGATGATCACGGCCTTGATGTGCTGGTTGTGCAGGTAGCGCTCGCCCATCGGGCGCTCGTTGCGCTCGTTCTCGTAACGGCGCTGGTCGAAATGCGGCAGCTCGGCCTCGACGCCCTCGCGAATCTTGACGATCGTGAAGTCGGGTGTGGACTGCAGCACGGTACCGCTGATGAGGTCACCGATGCGGCCGGAGAACTCCTCGTAGATCTGCTCGCGGGCGGAGTTGCGCACGATGGCGTTGATCTCGGCCTTGGCGTGCTGGGCGGCGATGCGGCTCGTGTTCTTGGGAGTGACGTCGATCTCCTCGAACTCGGTGAAGTTGCCCTCCTCGTCCATTGAATCGTCGATCGGCTCCAGACGGTAGACGTAGATCTTGCCGGTGGTGCGGTCGATGGTCACCTTGGCGCCCCACTCAAGATGCAGGATCTCGGCATAGCTCTTGGCGAGCGACTGCTCCAGGCGGTCGATCAGGTAGAGCTGGTCGATGTGCTTCTCCTGGCAAAGCTCCATCAGGGCGGACATCATGTCGGATGCTGCCATCTTACTTTCCTTCCTTCGCGGGCTTGAAGTCATAGGTGGGCTTCAACTTGCACTTTTTAACATCAGAGAAATCGAGGGTAACGGACTCGCCGTCCTCGAGCTCGAGGGTCACGTTCGTCTCGGTGGCGGCGGCAATCTTGCCGGCATACTTGCGACGGCCCTCGGCTGCGGTGGAGGTGAGCTCGCAGTTCTCGCCCACAAAGCGGGCAAAGTCGCGCGGGCGGCGCAGCGGGCGCGCCATGCCCGGGCTCGACACCTCGAGCGTATAGCTCGAAGAGATGGGGTCGAGCTCCTCGATCACATCGCCGACCCACTTGGTGTTGGCCGTGACGTCGTTGAGCGACAGGCTCTGACCCTCGGCACCCTCGATACGCACGCGCACGCAGGGGGCCTTGGTGGCGCCCACGAGCTCAACGTCGACGATGTCGAAATCGTGCTGGGGGGCGACGGCCTCGAGCGCGTCGATGATCGCCTGCTCAGTCTTGGTCTTGACCATTGCGGCACCTCCATCCATACAAAAAAGAAGCGGGGTCGAAACCCCACTTCTTTCATTTACAACTTCATTTGCAAGCAAACTATACCAATAGCTGCGGAAACGTGCAAGCATAGTACGAATCTGCAGGTCAGCGTGTGCACAGCTTCTCCATAAGAATAGGACAATCGGGCTAAAGACTCCATGAAGCAAGCGCTCGAGGATACAAGAACGGGCCATGCGTCCCAATCCACAGGCCCGTTCGGACCCCAAGGGCATTCCTCCCCGAGCCCCTATCGATCAGACTTACGCTAAGGGACATTCTGTAGCAAGCCGGCCAGCAAGTCGCACAACGACAAACCTTTCCAAATCCTCTACGGCAAGGAGGCACCCATGAAACGTCTAGGCACCCCCTGCATGACTGCACTCGCCATCGCAACGTGCTCGTTGGCCCTCTTGGGTTGCGGCAACGCGAATGGCAAAACCGACACATACGAACCGAACCCTGGCAGCACAAAAGCCATCGAGAAAACGACGCCATCGGAGAGCTTCGACAAAATAGACGAAGACGAAATCGATCCCCAGGGTTTGGGCCCCGACCCCCAAGAACAGTTCCCCATCGACCTAGAGGCGGACGAAAACGTCCACGTCACCTGCGTTGGTAAGGACACCGACGGCTACGGCGACGCCGCGCTCGTCTTTACGGTGACCAACAACACCGGTGTCGACATGATGTTTGGCGATGTGGACTCCCATGCCTACGTCAACGGCGTGGTCCGCGATGTGCGCATGCGCCAGCCAGTCGCCGCTGAAGAGGAAACGCGCGCCATGCTCACCTTTGTGGGCACCTTCGACGACCCGGACTTTGATGTGAACAACGACCTCAACGACATCTACCTCAACATTTGGATGTTCGAAGAGGCAACGGGCAACGTTTGCTTTAGGGACCTGGTACACATCCCATAGAAGACGGTGCGACTCACTGGCTAAGCAGGGCACATAACGAAAGACGAGGGACGACCCAACCGGATCGCCCCTCGTCTTTTGTGCGTCAGTTAAGCGCGCAGTGCTTACTTGACCACCAGGTTGACCAGCTTGCCGGGCACGCAGATGGCCTTGACGACTGTCTTGCCCTCGAGCCACTTGGTGACGGCGGCCTCGGCGGCAGCCTGCATATCCTCATTGGAGGCATCGCGGGCAACGTCGACGCGGCCGCGGACCTTGCCGAGCACCTGGACCACGATCTGCACCGTGTCCTCAACGGACTCGGCCAGGTCGAACTCGGGCCAGGCGGCGGTGTAGGCGTTGCCCTCGCAGCCGAGGGCCTCGTGCCACAGCTCGTCGGCCCAAAACGGGCAGATGGGGGCAAGGACGCTCACGATATCCTTAGCCACGCCGTAACACAGCGCCTTGTCGCGGGCGGTACCCTCAGTGGCATTGAGGTAGGCGCTCGCCGCGTTGACGAGCTCCATGACGGCCGAGATGGCGGTGTTGAACTGGCCGCGATCGAAGTCCTCGGTGCACTTGGCGATGGTGCGGTGA
>JAXKGH010000149.1:0-26991 GCA_036550475.1 Collinsella sp.
ATCTGTAACTATAAGGAGGGTTTTCAGCCCACCCGTGTTACAGATCGAGACAAACCTGAAGCTTGGTGGGAGTCAAACCCACTTACATGTCGACATAAATAGAAACGGGCCCTGTCCCACAAGGAACAGAGCCCGAAACTCTCATGGAGCCAGTGACAGGAATCGAACCTGCAACCCACTGATTACAAATCAGTTGCGCTACCGTTGCGCCACACTGGCACACTTGGCGCTTTCACGCGAAGCCAGTTAAGAATAAAGGAATTGCGGACGGGGCGCAACAGGCCGCACGGCGTTATACAAATATGCAAAATCCAGCAACAACGCGTACCAGGCCCGTTCATTTCTGTCAGTGCGCCCTCAATCTTGAAACCATTCGCCAGAACGAATAGTTTTAATTACAATTGCTATATATAAAACTATTCGTTCTGGCGAAGGGTTTCGCGATGCTTACTACCAAAGAAGCCGCCGAGCTACTCGGCATCACTCCGCGCAGGGTGCAGGAGCTCATAAAAAACGGAGCACTTGAGGCCCGCAAGGCTTCTGGCGTATGGCTCATCGACAAAGACAGCGTCGACACGCGACTCCGCTCCGTGACCAAAACGGGGGGACGTCCCCGCCGCGGCTACGGTAAGAGCGAGATCGCGTTCACCCTCATGAACCGCACGTATGAAGTCGCTCAGCTGGTCTACAACACATCGCGAAAAGACTTCACCCACATCGGTGCCGACGTCGATTACGCCCACGCCCCTATTGGGGTATTTGGCCCTAATAGCCCCGTATCGCTCGACTCTTTCCGCACTTGGTGGCGCGGCCGCGGTATCCCGCTCGCACGCATTGGGCTAGCCTCCCTGCTTGCAGAAGCCGCAGTCGATGTTCCCGATGAACTCGTACAGCGAAATCTTGGCCTCTCCTTATCCGACCAGTATTGGATAAGGCCCCAAAGTTCCGGTCTCGCCTGGGAGGACATTAACTTCTTCAATAACGCCTTTGATGACGTCTCACTGTCCATTGCGCCCTTTGCCCCAGAGGGAAAAGCGGCTGCCGCAAAGCCCGATAACACGTCGGACGGCAATCTTCAAAAGTACTGGACATGCGAGGGCGGGCGTCGAATTCTGCATAAAGCAGGAGCGCATCTAAACCAGGAACCCTATAACGAGATGGTGGCGACTGCACTTCACCGTCGCATCCTGAACACTTACGATTATGTACCCTATTCGCTCGAAGGCGCGGGCACTTCCGCCTTGAGCACATGCAGTGTCTTCTTAACTGACGAAGAAGAATATGTCCCTGCGTTCTATGTAAACCAGCATGCAAATGCAGACGAGCGACTAACCGATTACGAACGGTATGTAGCAAACTGCGAGGAGCTTGGAGCGACAGATATAAAAGACGCCCTTGGCCGCATGATCGTATGCGATGACATCATTGCCAACTACGATCGTCATTGGCGCAACTTCGGCCTCGTGCGAAACGTCAACTCACTGGTCTGCAGACCAGCCCCCATCTTCGATTCGGGCTCATCACTCTGGTGCAACATATCACTAGAGGAGCTTAGGGCGGGAGAGCACAGTTTTACCAGTGCGCAATTTCATTCAAGCCCCGCCAAACAAATGTTGCTCGTCGAGGACATGAGCTGGTTTGACGGCGACAAACTCGAAGGCTTCGTTGACGAGGCAATCGAGATTCTGTCCAGAAACGACGCGCTCGCGGCAAGGCTGCCATATCTAAAAGAGGCGCTTACATGGCGCCTCCGTAGAATGATCGACATCGCTGAATGGAGTTAGCGAGACAGCGTCGCGCCGTCAGCTCACCTACCTCCCGCGAAGGGCCTTGAGCTTGGCCAGGGCATCGGGGCTCAGGCGACTGCCCAGAGTCATCTTGATTTGCGGGGCTTCCTCGGCCTCGTGAACGTCGTTGTCGATCTGTTTGATCTCGTCCACCAGCATGCGGCTCGAGATGCGCGTGACGCCCTTGCCCATGACGACGGCCTGGATTGTGCCGTCACTCGAAACCACGGAGCACGCGCGGCCTTCTTCGCGCGCCTCGATGCAGAGCTTCTGCACCACGGTATCGGCCGAAACACCCGTCGGCGAAAACTCAATGCGCACGCCGCGGGCCGGTAGGTTGGGGCGCTCGCTGGAAATATTGCCCGCGCCGTCAAATACGATCACGGCCTCGTAGCGGCCCTGGGCAAACGCAGCTACGTCATTAATGAGCGCCGTGCGCGCCATATCGTGAACGTCGCTGGAATACGGATCGTCGGAATGGTCGTAGACGAGCTTTTCGTAGCGCGGCGTGCAGTGAATCACGTTGTAACCGTCGACCACCAGCAGCTCGGGCTTATTGGAGTGCACCGTCGAGACCGGATCGGCGATGGCCTGCGCAAACGCATTGCCGCCCACGCCATAGGTCGCGGCCGAAACAATCGGCTTGGCCGAGCCCTCGCCAAAGCGCTTGGCCTTGGACTTGGCACGGTTCTTCTTGGACATGCGCTACTCCTCCCCCATGAGCTCGCCGGCATTGCGGCGCAGCCACTCAAAGCACAGCGCGGTGGTCGCCTGGGCAACGTTGAGACTCTCGGTCATGCCACGCTGGGGAAGCTTGGTCAAGAAGTCGCATTTCTCGAGCACCAGACGCGAGATGCCGTCGCCCTCGGAACCCATGACGAGCGCCACGCGGCCCTCGAAGGGAGCATCCCAGCAGCTGCCCTCGGCGTGCTCGGAAGCACCGCCCACCCAAAAGCCAGCGGCCTTGAGGTCATCGAGTGCACGGGCGATATTGGGCACCTGCGCGATGGGCAGATGCATGACGGCGCCGGCAGAAGTCTTGTAGCTGCCGACGGTTACACCGGCGGCGCGCTTGTTGGCAATGATGACGCCCGCCGCGCCCACGACCTCGGCGGAGCGCACGATGGCGCCAAAGTTGCCGTCGTCGGTCACATGGTCGAGCACGACGACGAGCGCCGGACCGTCGCCCGCACGGTCGAGGATATCGGCAACATCGGCATAGGGGAAGTTGCCAACCTCGAGCGCAATGCCCTGGTGAGCGCCATGGCTCGACAGCGCGTCGAGCTGCGCGCGCGGCACATACTTAATGCGGACACCTGCGGCGTTGAGGTCGTCGACCAGGTGCGACAAGGCGGCATCGCGCTCCCCGCCCTCAGCGATGAGCGCGCACTTGACGGGAAAGCCGGTACGCAGCGCCTCGGCGGCAGCACGGCGACCTTCGATAAACTCGCCCTTGGGAACCTGGACGTTATCGCGGCTACGCTCGCGCTGCGGGCGAGCAGCCTGTGAGCGCTCGCGCTGGCCCTTGGGAGCGGCAGCGCGGTCGTTGCGGCGAATCGGACGCGAGCCAGAAGCAGCCTGCTTGCCTCCACGCGGTGCACGCTTGCGATTGTCGGCCATAAAGCGACCTCCTAAATACAACTATCAAACGAAACAAATAGACCGACCGCCCGAGGTGCGGCAGATTGCCTTGAAAGAGGAGGGCATAGACCTTGAGGTCATGCCCGACGATTGAAAGGCAAGGTGCCGTGGCTCGGGCGGTCGGGTGCTTGGGAAACCCGCGGGGATTAGAGAGATTTGATACGGGTGCCGGCGGCGGTATCCTCAATGGTGAGGCCCAGGTCCTTGAGCTGGTCGCGGATGGCGTCGGCCAGATCCCAGTTCTTGGCGGCGCGGGCCTCGGCGCGGGCCTCGAGAATCTTGGCAGCGGCCTCGTCCACGTCGTCACCCGTGTAGGCAACCAAACCGGCGGCAACGCCCAGCAGACCCAGCGGCAGCTCGACCTTGGGCTCGGGAAGCTCAACGCCAAACGTATCGAGCAGCTCGGCCAGCGTATCGGCGGCAGCCAGGACTGCGGCCTTGTCGGCAGCATCGCCCGCCTGCTCCAGGTACTGGTTGCACTCGGTCACAAAGCCAAAGACAGCACCCATGGCACCGGCGGTGTTAAAGTCGTCGTCCATGCACTCCTTAAAGGTGGCACGGGTCTCGGCGGCCTTGGCGGCAAACGCCTCGGATGCTGCCTCATCGGCATCGGCCGTCGCATGGTTCGCGGCCCAGCGCAGGTTCTCGACCGTACCGGCGATACGCGTGAGCGAGTTCTCGGCACCCTCCAGGCGCTCCCAAGAAAAGTCGAGCGGCGAGCGATAGCTCGTCTGCAGCATCAGCAGGCGCAGGGCGGCGGCGGAGTGCTGCTCGAGGACCTCGGCCAGCGTAAAGAAGTTGCCGAGCGACTTGGACATCTTCTCGCCGTCTACCAGCAGCATGCCCGTGTGCATCCAGGTGTTGGAGAAGCCCTGGTGCCAGGCGCAGGTGGCCTGAGCGCACTCGTTCTCGTGATGCGGGAAGGCAAGGTCGGAGCCGCCGCCGTGGATGTCGATCGGAGTGCCCAGGTAGCGATGCACCATGGCGGCGCACTCGGTGTGCCAACCGGGACGGCCCTCGCCCCAGGGGCTCGGCCAGCTGGGCTCGCCGGGCTTGGCGGCCTTCCACAGGGCAAAGTCGAGCGGGTCGTTCTTGTCCTCGTTCTCCTCGATGCGCGCGCCAACCATAAGGTCGTCGATGTTGCGGCCCGAGACCTGACCATAGTTGGGATCGCTGCGCACGGCAAAGTACACGTCGCCGTTATCGGCGGCGTAGGCGTGGCCCTGCTCGATGAGCGTCTTGATCATGGCGATCATGGGGCCGATCTCCTTGGTGGCGCGAGGACGCACATCGGGATCGAGCACGTTGGCGGCGCGCATAACGCCGATAAACTTGTCAGAGAACTCCGTCGCAACCTCGGCGGCGGTACGGCCCTGCTCGTTGGCGCGCTTGATGATCTTGTCATCGACATCGGTGAGGTTCTGGGCAAACGTGACCTCGTAGCCGCTCGCGATGAGCCAGCGACGAATCACGTCAAAGCTGATGAACGTGCGGGCATTGCCGATGTGGATGTTGTCGTAGACCGTGGGGCCGCACACGTACATGCGGACCTTGCCGGACTCGATGGGCTGGAACTCTTCCTTTTTATGGGTAGCGCTGTTATAGATACGCATTCGTTACTCCTTAACGGTTTTCTGTAGCAGGCAGACGGCCCAGGCGCCGATTCCCTCGCCCTGGCCTTCCCAACCGAGCTTTTCGGTCGTAGTGGCGGCGACGCCCACGTTTTCGACGTCAACGCCCAGGGCATGGGCAAGGTTGGCGCGCATGGCATCGCGGTGCGGGGTGATCTTGGGTTGTTGACAGGCAATGGTGCAATCGGCATCGACAAACTCGAAGCCCAGCTCGCGCGCATAGCCCATCACGCGAGCGAGCAGCACCATCGAATCAGCACCCTCATAGGCGGGGTCGGTATCGGGGAATAGCTTGCCGATGTCTCCCCCGCGGCAGGCGCCCAGAATGGCGTCGGCCAAGGCGTGCGCGAGCACATCGGCATCCGAGTGGCCCAGCAGGCCGCGCTCGTAGGGAATGTCGACACCGCCGATGATACATCGACGCCCCTCCACCAGACGGTGGACGTCGTAGCCATGGCCAATGCGCAGGTTACTGAACATGGGGAAGGTCCTCTCCCTCGGCCATGCGGCCAAGCAGAATCGCGGTTACGGGACGCAGGTCCTCGGGCACCGTCACCTTAAGGTTATCGCGCGGGCTCTGGACGCAGCGGACGCGCCCACCCATGCGCTCGACCAGCGACGAATCATCGGTGCCGATAAAGCCCTCGGCAATGGCTGCAGCATGGGCGCGCTTCATAGCATCGACGCTAAAGATCTGCGGCGTCTGCGCTGCCCAGTAGAGCTCACGCGGCGGCGTCTCGACGATATTGTCGCCATCGACGATCTTGAGCGTGTCGATCGCGGGCTGACCGCACACGACACCGTCGAGCGAGCGGTCACCCATGAGCACGTCGATAGCGTGGTCGATGGCCTCGGTCGTAATGAGCGGACGAGCGCCATCGTGGATGGCGACATATTCGAAACCCGCCGGAACCGCATGCACGCCGGCACGGGTGGAATCCTGACGGGTATCGCCGGCATCGGCAAAGCTGATGGGCGTGTCATAGTCAAACGGGTCGATGGCAAGGCGGCGCATCTCGGCACGGCGCTCGGCAGGACACACCACCACGATATGGCCGACCTTGTCGCTACGATCAAACGCGCGGATGGACCAGCTCATGAGCGGACGGCCCGCCACGTTAACGAGCTGCTTGCCGCCGGGATTTCCAAAGCGCTGACCGCTGCCGCCGGCAACGACCACGGCGCATACGGGCGCCATTATGCGTTCCCCTGTTTGGTGCCCTTCATGCGGTACAGCGAGTCCGCAAGAATGGCAGGGTTGTTGACGCCAAAGTCGCCCAGGCGCTCCGGATCCTCGCTGATGTCGTCCATGAGCTCCTGCAGCGAGCCGTACTCGTCGACGATCTTCTCGGCCACGCCGTCGCGCACGACGGACACGCGCGAAAGCGTGCGCAGGCCCAGCGGCGTCATGACGGAGTCCTCGTCCAGGTCGTCATAGCCCAGAACTGCCGCCACGTGCTGCGGGTCGGACAGGTCCTTAGGCGTCATGCGAGCGAGCTCTGCACGAATCTTCTCGGCGTTTGCCTCGGAGGAATCGCTCGCGTAGTCGCGGATCATCAGGTCGTATTCGGTATCCATGCTGGAACCGGCGAGCTGCTCGAGCTGCATCTGCACGAGCTTGCCCTGGTTGCCCAGCTTGACGATGCAATCCTTAAGCTCGGTCTTTGCTTGCTGCATGATCTCGAAGCTCGAGAAAATACCGGTAATGTCGGCGAGCGTAACGTAGTCGTCGAGCTCGAGGGCCGTCAGGCGCAGCAGGGAGCGGTCGAGCGACTGACGAGTAGTCTGAAGCGTGGCGACGAGCTGGTTGACCGAGCTCATGATGGTGGTGACGGGCTGGATCTCGTAGCTCTTGCCGTGAACGTACACGTTAACGACGGCACGACGGGCCGAGACCGAGATCACGATGGCATCGGTGAGCACCGACATGCGAGCGGCGGTGCGGTGACGCATGCCCGTCTCGCTCGTGGCAAGCGAGGGATCGGGATTGAGGTGGAAGTTGGCGCGCAGGATCTGGGTGAGGTCGCCGTCGATGACGATGGCACCGTCCATCTTGGAGAGCTCGAACAGACGGTTCGAGGTGAACGAAATGTTGAGCGGGAAGCCGTCGTTACCGGCAGCGAGCACGTTTTCGGTGTCACCGACGCAGATAAGGGCGCCCAGGTGACCGGCGATGATCATGTCGAGGGCGGTGCGGATCGGCTGACCAGGTGCCGTCAGGCGGATGGCCTGTTCCATACGCTTTTGCAGCTCGTTCTTATCCAAGGCATCGCTCCCATCGTATACGCTCCATAAACGCTAAATAGTTTCTCACGGTTTGTCCCCGCGGCGCTTGCGAAATCCGATGCTTACAGAATGAGCGAACACAGCTGAGAGCCCAACCCAAATGGGCTGCTTATGTGGTAGCATCGGGGTTCACATGAATGAGGGAGTAGTCGCGTGGCCGGGTTCGCCTCCGGTGGCGCGGCAAGTCAACATACTGGCCGAAACGGTCTGGCTTGCCTTAATGAACGAGACTCGTGGTTGTGCGCGCAGCGCGTACGCCACGGGTCTTTTTTGTTATTCCCCCAAGAGGTACACGCGGGCTCGCCCGCAGAGAGGGAGCCAGGCTATGGGACTCGCAGAGCTCGTGTTGCTCGCCGTTGGCCTTTCGATGGACGCCTTTGCCGTTTCCATCTGCAAGGGTCTCGGCATGAAAAAGATCAACCTTAAGGTCGCCGTGGTGCTCGGCCTGTTCTTTGGCGGCTTCCAGGCCGGCATGCCCGTAATCGGATGGGCGCTTGGCAGTCAGTTTATGGGCATCATCGGCCCCATCGACCACTGGATCGCCTTTATCCTGCTCGCCTTCATCGGCGGCAAAATGCTGTGGGAAGCCTTTACCGAGGACGAGGATGAAGGCGACGGCAAGGATGCCGAAAAGATTGACCTGGTCGAGTACCTGCTCCTCGCCATTGCCACCTCAATCGACGCCCTAGCCGTGGGCATCTCGTTTGCGGCACTCTCGGTCGACATCGTGCCCGCTGTATCGCTTATAGGCATCACAACGTTTATCTTCTCCGTCGCCGGCGTGGCGATCGGCCACACCTTTGGCGCGCGCTACGAAAAACCCGCCACCATCGTGGGTGGCGTCGTGCTTATCCTTATCGGCCTCAAGATTCTGCTGGAACACTTGGGGTTTTTGGCGCTGTAAAACACCCTTCAAAACTAAACGTCCGGGCAAGGCCTCATGCAGAGTTTTGCATGAGGCCTTTTCATGCAGACTTTTGCATGTCATACTGATATGCAAAAGTCTGCACGTTAGGAGATCGCCGTGGATACCCTTCCCATCACCACACCGCGCCAAGCTGGCATCTACGTGCGCCAGGCACGCGATGCTCAGGGTCTCACCCGTGCAACCCTCGCTAAAAAAGCCGGTGTTTCGGAGCGCCTGCTCGCATCGCTCGAGCTGGGAGATGCCACGGGTATTCGGCTCGACAAGCTGCTGGCGGTTTTCGGTGCTCTCGGACTGGCACTAGTTGCTCAAGGGAATATCGACGACACGAAACATGAGCAGCCAACCGACGCCCCGCATGCCGATTTGCAACCTTGTAGCACCCCCAGGTGCCATCACACTCAACGTCTTCACCATCGCAACCGACGCGGCGCAGCCATTCCAGCTCTTCCAGATACCCCCTTTACGGCCGAGCTCTACGACAAGGCCTTCGCCGATTTCGCCATGTCCAATCTCGGAGTCTCGATTGCCGCAAGCGCATCTGCCCAAACCAAGCCCGAAGGGAGATAGCCAATGGCCAGAAAAACGCTTCGGACTATTATTTGCGGCGTACCCGCAGGAACGCTCATGCAAGATGAGAGCGGTCTAGTCAGTTTTGCCTACGATCAAGATTATGACGGGCCAGCCCTATCGACCAACATTCCCGTATCAAATCGCACATACGGCCAACAGGTCATGAATCCGTACTTGTTTGGCCTTCTGCCCGACAGCGAGGACCAACGAAAAGCGATTGCCGCCGAATTCGACGCCAGGCCCAATAATCCCGTTGCGCTGCTCAGCCATATCGGACTCGACTGTCCGGGCGGAGTGCAGTTTTGCGCCGAAGAAGATATCGACGCCGCCTTGCATCGCACTGGCGAATACCGCCCTATAGACGACCACGAGATTGCCTTGCGCCTCAAGTCGATCAGGGATGACCGCGAGGCATCGTGGATGGGCCTAGATGAAAGTTGGTCACTTGGAGGCAACCAGGGCAAGTTCGCACTCGCGCTCATAGACGGTCGCTGGTGCGAATGCGTAGGTTCCTCGCCCACGACGCATATTTTCAAAAATGGCGTTATCGGATTTAAACTTGAAGCTCTTAATGAGTTTGTCTGCATGAAAAGCGCCCAGCGCGCGGGTATCGCAACGGCGAACGTTGAGTATCGCTTATTTGAGGACGAACCCGCCCTCATTGTTGAACGCTATGACCGTGTGAAAGCCAAAGACGGAACAATCATGCGTCTACACCAAGAAGACCTCTGTCAGGCCCTTGGAGTGATGCCCGCTCAAAAGTACACGGCAGACGGTGGCCCGACCGCACGCGACATTCAGGAACTCCTCGTCAACACGAGCCATCATCAACTTAACCTGTATCTGTTTACGCAGATACTTTTCTTTAACGCCATCATCGGCGCACCGGACGCGCATGCGAAGAACTATTCCCTGCTTCTTGGAAACGGCAGCACAGCTATGATGGCCCGTATGTATGACGTTGCATCGGGGCTGGCATACGAACGCATGCGGCGAAAAGCGCGCCTTGCCATGAGCGTTGGCGGCGAAAATCGTGTGGGGCGCATCGGTCCAGGCGCTATCCGCCGATACCACGGTATGGGCGACCCCGCGCTGGAGGCGGCGCTCACCGATGCCGGGCTATCCGAGAAGTTTTGCTTTGCGACCATGATGGACCTCGCCTACGAGGTACCCATTTGCATGGAAGAGGTCATGGACGAATACGCCGACCTGCCCGGCATGGCGGACCTGCGCGAGCATATGCTCGGCCCCGTCTGCGAAAACTGCCAGCGCACCCTCGACCTCATCAAGGCGGATATGGGCTAGGTGTCCGTAATCTCCCATTTCCCAAAAGAAGAGAGGAGGCACCCGTCGCAAAAGCTCGGGTGCCCCCTCTCATAATGTCATTTGCAATCCACCAGCACGTGGCTCGGACTGCTGCTAGCGCAACCTTTACGCAGCGAGGCGCTTGAGGACGTCGATGAGCAGCTCGTAGAAGCGCTCGGCAGAAGCGAGCTCCATGCTCTCGTCCGGGGTGTGGACATCGGAGAGCGTCGGGCCCACGGCGATGGCGTCCAGGCCGTGCAGGGCCTCGGCAAACAGGCCGCACTCAAGGCCGGCGTGAATGGACTCGATTCGTAGCTCGGAGCCAAAGAGCTCGCGATAGCTCTCGACAAAGATGTCGCGGACCGGCGAATGCTCGGCATAGCTCCAGCCGGGATACTCGAACTCAAACTTGGCGTCGAATCCCAGGACATCGGCCAGCATCTGCAGGCGGTCCTTGAACTCGTTCTGCAGCGAGGTGATCGAGGAGCGCGGGGACAGCATGATCTTGACTTGGTCGTCAGAGGTGGCAACCACGCCGATGTTGGAGGAAACCTCGACGGAGCCGTCGGTGGCGACATTGCGGCGGATCACACCGTTGGGGGCAAGACGCAGAGCGCGAATAAGGGCAAGTGCGGACTTTTCGTCCATGGCCTCGACCTCAGTGTTGTCGGCAATCTCAACCGTGCAGGTAAAGCCGGGGTCGAAGACCTCGAGCTCGGCAGTAACGTCGGCGATGATGCCCTTTGCGATCTGGGCCGCGGCCTCGGCTGCAGCGTGGTCGGCGTAGACCAGCTCGGCCTTGCACTCACGGTTGATGGCGTTGTCCTTGGTGCCGCCGTTAAAGCTAACGATGGCGGGCTCGCCGGCAACCATCAGGCGGTCGATGATGCGGGCCATGATGAGGTTGCCGTTGCCGCGCTCCAGGTTAATATCGCTGCCGGAGTGGCCGCCCAGCAGGCCGGAGATGTCGAGCGTGAGGGCGCTACCGGTCTTGTGCTCGCGCGCGATCGGGCAGGTGTAGGTAACGACGACACCGCCGGCGCAGCTGACGGTAGCAACGCCCTCTTCCTCGGAGTCAAGGTTAATCATGGTGCGGGCGCTAATCTGGGACTTGTCGAGCGTCTCGGCGCCGACCAGGCCGGTCTCCTCGTCGGTGGTGAATACGCACTCGAGGGCGGGGTGAACGATCGAATCGTCATCGAGAACAGTGAGCATCAGAGCGACGGCAATACCGTTGTCGGCGCCCAGAGTGGTGCCGTTAGCGGTGAGGACGCCGTCCTTGACGACCAGGTCGATACCATCAGTCGTAAAGTCGTGCTCGACGGAGCCCAGCTTGTCGCACACCATGTCGATGTGGCCCTGCAGCATCACGGTCGGGGCATTCTCGGCGCCGGCAGATGCGGGCTTGCGAATGATGACGTTGTAGACCTCGTCCTGGTACACATCGAGACCGCGCTCCTTGGCAAACGCGACCAGGAAATCGCTGATGCCCTTCTCGTTGCCAGACCCACGGGGGATCGCGCTGACCTCCTCAAAGAAATGGAACAGCTGGGCGGGCTCGTAACCGGTAATCTTGTAGTCCATGGTGCCTCCTTGGCGCAACTGGTTAGACAGTAAGACATGCGACTTGTATATTCCCAGACTTTGCGTGCATAAACCAGTCGAAAACGCCGAGCGCCCTCGCATCATCGGCTAACGGCGAGGAAACGCCACTTTATCAAGATAAAGCAGGTTAGACGGGCCGTGCCGAAGGGACGTTGGACCCTTCAACCAACTTCAACGCCTGTTGAACATTAATGCATACACCATTGGTATGTTTGATGAGATTTTTGTCCTCTGTCACGACGTAATCGGCATCAATGCGATTGGCGACGCCCAGCATCAGGTCGTCCTCAAAGTCGTTGTGATGATACTTGAACACAAAGGAGTCGAAGACTTCGTCTGCACCGACCGAGGCAATAATCGACTTTTGCCGAATCAGGCGAACGCACGCCCACGCTGTCTCGTCGGCACCGGCGATGGCTTCGGGAGTGAGAGCCCCCTCACGGCGGGCGTCGGCCTTCATCGTCCTTCCCAGAATGTAATAGACGTCTTTGACAGACAGGGAGGACGAGAAGAGGACGATATCCTCCGCTTCCGCCGCGCGAGAAAGGAGCTCGACTATCGGCCTGGTCGCATTCGTGCGAGCGAGAAAGTAATCTAGCCAGACGTTCGTGTCGATCAACAGCTTGAGCACACGTTTCGTTCCGACGCCGCTCATAATTCGATCCAATCGCTGAATCTCTCGCTCATCATTTGATCGTATAACTCGTCGTAATCAAAGGCTTCATCGGGGCTCGGCCTCTGAATCGAGAACCGCTCATAAAAATTCGAAATTAACGCAGCCCCTTCCGAGACGCGGGACGAACTCGCCTTCGATCGTATGTCGTCAGGCAGGACTTCGTCATCATTCTTTTTTGCGACGGGCATATGACCGTTCTCGGTCAAGTACTGCCACAGCTCCCTCACAGCTTGTGACGGCGTCATGCCGATATGCGCCAGCACGGCGTCCCCAGCCTCTTTGAGTTGGCGATCCATGCGCACATTCATCTGGACCGGCCGTGAGTCGAGTACCGATATTGGCATGCTAGCTCCTTCTGCTATACATATTTATATTTCGAGTATAGCACCATTTACTCATAAAAAAGGGGCGCCCCGACAGGAGTGCCCCTTCGCAAAGCTATGTTACGCCCTACAGCGCGCCGGAACCGGCTTGCATCATGCCGCCGGGGCCCGAGGTCACGCCGCCGCTCACGGGCGCGGCGTTGCCGGTGTGCGGTGCCGCCGGGGCGGTATCGCCACCGAGCGTGCCCGCCTGACGCGGTGCCGGGATCTCGCCCGTGCCGTGGCTAAAGACAAACTTGCCATCGGCCACGTCGCACAGGACGGTATCGCCCTCGCCCCACTCGCCGGCCAGGAGCTCCTCGGACAGCGGGTCCTCGATGAGCTTTTGAATGGCGCGGCGCAGCGGACGCGCACCGTTGGTGAGGTCGGTGCCCTCGGCCACGATCTTGTCATAGGCCGCATCGGTGAGCTTGATGTTCATGCCGTTGGCAATCAAACGCTGACGCAGATCGTCCACCAGCAGGTGCGCAATCTTGGTGAGATTCTCGCCCGAGAGCTTCTGGAACACCACAATATCGTCGATACGATTGAGCAGCTCGGGGCGGAACAGGCGCTTGAGCTCGCCCATCGCACGGCCGCGGATCTCGCTCGACGTGAGACCCTGCTCACCGGTGGTGCCAAAACCGACGCTCGCATCCTGCGCGATCTCGCGGGCGCCCACGTTGGCCGTCATGATGATCACGGTATTGCGGAAGGCGACCGTCTTGCCCTGGCTATCGGTCAGGCGGCCCTCCTCCAGCACCTGCAACAAAATGTTGAAGATGTCGGGGTGCGCCTTCTCGATCTCGTCGAACAGCACGACCGAGTACGGATGACGGCGAACGGCCTTGGTGAGCTGACCGCCCTCGTCGTGGCCCACGTAACCCGGAGGGCTACCGATGAGCTTGGAGACCTCGAACTCGCTGCCGAACTCCGACATGTCGAAGCTGATGAGCGCGTCCTTGCTGCCAAAGAGGTACTCGGCGAGCGTCTTGGCGAGCTCGGTCTTGCCTGTGCCGGTGGGACCCAGGAAGATAAAGCTGCCGCCGGGACGACGCGGGTCCTTGAGCGGCGAGCGGCTGCGGCGCACGGCCTTGGCGACGGCCTCGACTGCCTCATCCTGGCCGATGATGCGCGTCTTGAGCACGCTTTCGGTCTGCAGCAGGCGCCGGCTCTCGCTCTCGGTGAGCGAGGAAACCGGCACGCCAGAGGTCACGGACACGATGTCGGCAATCTGACTCACATCGATGGTGAGCGGGCTGGCGTCGAGCTCAGCGGTCCAGGCAGCCTTGGCCTCGGCGAGCTCAATCTCGGCGGCCTTCTGCTGCTCGGTAATCTCGGCGGCCTTGTTCATGTCGTCGCCCTCGGTGGCCTCCTGCGCGGCGGCCTTGAGCTCCTCTATGCGATGCTCGGCCTCGCGCACCGGCTCGGGCGCGCGATTCGCGGCGATGCGAGCGCGGGCACCGGCCTCGTCGATGAGGTCGATGGCCTTATCGGGCAGGAAGCGATCCTGGATGTAGCGGTTGGAAAGGTTCGCGGCGGCCTCGATAGCACCCTGCGTATAGCGCACATGGTGATGCTCCTCGTAGCGCGGCTTGAGTGCGGTCAGGATCTTGACCGTGTCCTCGACGCTCGGCTCCTCGACATCGATGGTCTGGAAGCGACGCTCGAAGGCCGGGTCCTTGGTGAGGTACTTGCGGAATTCCTCGGCCGTGGTGGCACCGATAATCTGAAAGGCACCGCGCGCGAGCACGGGTTTGAGCATGGAGCTCGCGTCGATGGAGCCCTCGGCAGAACCGGCACCGATGATGGTGTGCATCTCGTCGATAAACAGGATGACGTCGTCGGCTTCGGTGGCCTCCTGAATCACGTTCTTGAGGCGCTCCTCAAACTCGCCGCGATACTTGGCGCCCGCCACGAGGCCCGGCAGGTCGAGCGTCCAGATATTCTGGTTCATGAGGTTCTCGGGCACGTTGCCGGCTGCAATCTGCTGAGCCAGGCCCTCGACGATGGCCGTCTTGCCCACGCCGGGGTCGCCCAGAATGAGCGGGTTGTTCTTGGTGCGGCGCGAAAGAATTTCCATCATACGCTGGACTTCCTTTTCGCGACCAATTACAGGGTCGAGCTCGCCGTCGCGCGCCTTCTGCGTGAGGTTGGTCGCGAACTGCTTAAGCGTATCGGTGCCACCCCCCTTTTGCTGAGAGGTATCCGAGCCGCTAAAGAACGGCAGGCCCGCACCGGGACGACCAGCACCGGCGCCGGCGAGCGGACGCTTCTTGTCCTGGTCCTTGGCGGTGAGTTTCTCGATAGCCTTTTTGATGGAGGCGGACGACACACCCAGGCGCATGAGGATGTCCATGGCCATGCCGTTGCCCTCTTCGACGATACCGATCAGCAAGTGCTCGGTCGACACGTAGGTCTGGTTGTTCTCGCGCGCCACGCGGAATGAACGCTCCATCACGCTAATGACGAGCGGCGTAAAGGCGAGCTTGGCCGCCTCGGTCTCCTCACTGGGCTCGGGAACCGTGGTCTGGACCTCTTTGAGAGTATCCATGATGTCATCATAGGAGATGTCGAGCGAACGCAGCGCCTCGGCGGCAATGCCCTCGTCCTCCTTGGCAAGCGCGAGCAGCAGGTGCTCGGTGCCCACCTTATTTGAATGAAGATCGAGCGCTTCTTGCTTGGCCATGGACATGACCTTACGCGCACGATCGGTAAAACGGTCTAACATGCTAGTTCCTCTTAGACGAGCTAGTTTTTTCAAACGCAAAGCGCCGCCCCGCGGCAGCGCTTTGGTCTCTTTACCCATATGGAGTATATGTTAACAGCTGGAGGAATATCTATAAACCCGGCTCACATGAATGCAGGTTATGACCGCATCGCGGGACTCACCGCGCGATGCGCGACGGGCGCCCCGCAAGAGAAACCCTAGACGTCTTTCACCACGTCGGGACTCGTCGCACGCGATGCGCGATAGGCATCGGCCTCCTTGGAGACGCGTTCGAGCAGCTCGGATGTATCGACGCCCTCGACTTGCGCGACCGTTTCAACCGTCTGCATGGCGACCGCCCTCAGGTACGCGCACGCGCTGTCCCCCAGCTGCTCGAGGTCTATCTCCTCGCCGCCCTCCCGGGCAAAGCCGACCGCCATCACAAAGCCCATGATGCCCGAGACCAGAAAGCCCACCGCAAAGCTCGAATCTGCCTTGAGCTCTTCTCCGTCGGGGTGGACGATCTCTCTCACGCGGTCGATGATGATCGTATGGATGCCCTGCACGACCTGCTCGGCGGCACCCGCCCTCATGGTGATGACGATGCGCCGCAGCAGGCAGCGGACGTCGCGCCGGTCGAACGCCGAAAGGTCGCCCTCGCTCGAAAAATGCCAGAGGGCATCGGTGATAAGCTCGTTATCCTGCAGCAGCTGGGTCATGGCGATGGCGACGAGTTCATCGAAATCGTGAAAATAGTAGTAAAACGTTCCGCGATTGCACTGGGCGGCGCGGGTCACCTCGCCAACCGACAGCTCGAAGATGCTGTTGTTCTCGATGAGCTCCCAAAACGCCTCGATGATACGGGTGCGCGCATCGGGCGCATCGGCGTCCTTACGCGGTCTCGCCATGCGCCTCACCGCACCCCTGCGCCTTGGCGTTCATGATGAGCATCTGAAGACGGTTCTCCACGTTGGCGAAGCTCACGTCGGGATCGTAGTCGAGCGGCAGGAACTGCGCCGTGGGATACTGCTCCTTGAGCGCATGGATGAGCCCGCGCCCCACGACATGGTTGGGCAGACACCCGAACGGCTGCAGGATCACGAAGTTGCGGCAGCCGCGCTTGGCGTGCTCGAGGATCTCCGCCGGAATCAGCACGCCCTCGCCCGCATCGAACGTATGGTGCAGGATCTTATCGCTCGCGCGCACGAGCTCGGGCATGCGCGTCGGCGGCTCGTAGAGCGGGCTCGCCGCGCCCAGGCGGTCGCAACGGTCGTGCGCGAGCTCGAACAGGTTGTCCGCCGTGGCGTACCAGGCCTTTTCGGGCAGCGACAGATCGACGTGGAACTCGCGCGACTGCGCATGCTTGTAGAAATAGGTCTTGCGGATCACGTCGGTCATGCGCGCCTCGATGACCTCGAGCCCGTTGTCCTCGAGGTAGCGCTCGATCTCGTGGTTGGCGCCGAGATGGAAATTGAGCAGGTACTCGCCCACGATGAGAACGGTCGGATGCGGGTTCGAGCGGTCGTACGGAACGGCGTCCATGATCGCAAGCGCGCGTTTGAAGCCCGTCGCCTGGCCTCTCAGCCCGGAGCGCTCCATGCCCTCGATAACCTCATCGAGCGCGCGGTCGAACGCAGCGTCCGCCGCGCCCTTCTCGAGCTCGTAGGGACGGATGCGCCTAAGCATGGCCTCGAGGGCATCGATCATGGGAAGACCGTAGGCGATCTGGATGCTCGGGCCAAGGCCGAGCTTGAAGCCCGGATGCGCATTGTGGGCATCGACGTCGTCGTTGGTGAGCACCGGGACATAGTCGTATCCCGCGTCGTCGAGCGCGCGGCGCAGCAGGGGCATGTAGTGCGTCAAGCGGCAGTCGCCGATATACTTGCCAGTCACCACGGCGACGTCGTGCGGGTCGTACTTACCGCTCTTGAGTGCCGCGAGCGCCTCGCCGATCACGATTTGCGCGGGGAAGCAGATGTCGTTGTGCACATAGCGTTTGCCCAGGCGGATGGCATCCTCGCGCCCGATATCAAGGGCCTCGGCGCGCACGCCCTGATTGCGCATCGCCGCGGTCATGAGCCTGCAGAACGCATGGGAGGTGTTGGGGACCAGCGCGATCTTGTCGTGCCGGTCGCGCTTGGTGTACTTGACCTTATACGGGTCGTCGAGCGGATGGACCGCGTGCACCCGGGCGCCCTCGGCACGCTCCTCCGCGCGACGACGGTTGACCGACTCGATAAACGAACGCACGCGAATGCCCATGGGACCGGCGACGTCGCTCTCATCGAGCTTGATCATCATCGGAACCTTGGAGCCCATCTCGCCCATCATGCGCGCGATCTCGTCGGTGAGATACGCATCGTGGCCGCAGCCGAAGCTGCCCATCTGCACGAGCTCGAGCTCGGGCGTCGATGCGACGATGACCGCGCACGACAGCATGCGCGCATGGTAGTTGTTCACGATGTCGATGCGGCTGTTGGAAAGATCGACGTTGCAGACCCCCGGCACCGCATCGGGCGTCAGCACGGGGATGCCGCGCTCAGAGAAGAGCTTGGGCAGCCCGTGGTTGACCAGCGGGTCGTTGTGGTACGGGCGCGAAGCGATCACCACCGCGTAGCCGCCGTCCTCGCGCACGTTCTCGAGCACCTGCCTGCCGCGCAGCTGCAGCTGGTTCTCAAACGTCTGCTGCGCGCGGTCCGCCTGCTCGGTCGCCTTGGCAACCAGGTCGGCATCGATATCGAAGGTCTCCTTGCACCACGCCTTGAGCTGGCGGTTTCGGTCGCCCTCGTCGTACCAGTGGAACAGCGGCGTATCGAACGGAACGCCGAAACGCTCCTCCGGGTTATCGGAATTGCGCATCACGTAGGGGTATCCCTTTACGACGGCGCACATCCACTCGCTGGTAGAGGCGGTGTTTTCGGTGGGCACCGTCGTGATGATGGGCATGAAGATGCGGTCGACGCCGGCGTCGACGAGATTGCGGATGTGCCCGTGGACGAGCTTGGCCGGGAAGCACACGGTGTCGGATGTGACGTGCGCCAGACCGCGCTCGTACATCGCCTTGGTGCTGCGTCCCGAGACGCGCACCTTAAAGCCGAGCGTGCTGAAGAACGTCGACCAGAACGGCATGGTGTCCCAGAACTCGAGCACACGGGGAATGCCGATCGTGACATCGCGCCCCCCGCAGACGGGAACCGTGGGGTACGGCTCGAACAGCAGCTTCTCGCGGTCGACAAAGAGATTGGGGGCAGCCGCGGTCCGGTCGCGCCCCGTGCCGGGTGCCTGTGCCTCGCAAGCACCCTGCGGACGCAGCTCCTCCGCCGCGGGAACCTCGCGCACGAGCTCATCCCATGAGATGGCGCCGCCGCGCGGGCAGCGATTGCTCGTGACGTAAAGCGAGCCGTCGCCAAATGCCACGACCGCGCGCTGGCAGCGGTTGTTGCACCGACGGCAGGTAACGCCGCCGAACTCGCGATGCTCGAAGCGCTCCACGGCATCGAGCCCGATAAACGACGTGCCGGCGTCGCCCTTGCAGCATTCCTCGCGCGCGAGCAGGGCGATACCGATAGCGCCCATCAGCCCCGGGTGGGGCGCACGCGTGACGGGTTTGCCCAGATACTGCTCGAATGCGCGCAGCACCGCGTCGTTTCGGAACGTGCCGCCCTGGACGACGACTTTGTCGCCCAGACGGTTGAGATTTGAAACGCGAATGACCTTGGTGAACACGTTCTCGATAATCGAACGGCAGAGACCGGCCATGATGTCGCCCGGACCCTTACCGCGCCGCTGCTCGGAAACGACGCTGCTGTTCATGAACACCGTGCAGCGGCTGCCGAGAACGGCGGGGGCTTTGGACGAAAATGCCTCGGTCGCGATATCCTCAACGGCTATTCCGAGGTTTTTGGCAAAACCCTCGAGGAACGAGCCGCAGCCCGCAGAGCACGCCTCGTTGACGACGATATCGGTCAGCACGCCGTGGTTGAGCCAGATGGCCTTCATATCCTGTCCGCCGATGTCGAGCACGAAGGTCGCATCGGGAACGCATACGCACGCGGCGCGGGCGTGCGCGACCGTCTCGACCGTATGGTAGTCGGCGTGGAACGCGCGCGCGAAAAGCTCCTCGCCGTATCCCGTGGTGCCCACGGCATCGATCGCAAGCGTGACTCCCGCTGTCTCCCAGCGGTTCTTCAAGCTGACAAGACCCTGTTGGGCGACGTCGAGCGGTCTGCCGTTATTAGACGCGTAGAACGAATCGACAAGCTCACCCGCCTCATCGACCAGGGCGAACTTGGTCGTCGTGCTCCCCGAATCGATACCGAGCGCCACACGCACCGTCTCTCCGGGCGCATACGCATCCGGACCCTTTGCCGGCATCTCTTTGCCATGGCGTGCCGTAAAATCCGCCTGCTCGGCAGGTGTGGCAAAAAAGGGCTGGGCAAGACGTCCCTCCCCGCTTGCGGGCGCGACCGTCTCGAGCTTATCCAGCCGGACAAAAGCGTCGGGAAGGTCGATCGGTTGGGACGATGCGAACATGTCGGTCAGCGACAGGGCGGCACCGCGCGCGACCATGATCTGCGGATCGCGCGGGACGATAACCTGATCGTCCGATAGATTCAGTTGCTCCCGGAACACGCGGACCAGTGTGGGGTTGTAGGCGAGCGTACCGCCCTCGAAGATTACCGGTGGCTCGATGTCGATACCCTGGGCCAGACCGCCGATCGTTTGGCGGGCGACCGCGTGAAGCGCCGAAAGCGCCAGGTCGGTGGTAGGAATGCCCTCGTTGAGCAGCGGCTGGATATCGGTCTTTGCGTACACGCCGCAGCGGCCCGAGACCTCGTGGACGGTCGTTCCCCGGCTTGCGAGCTGCTCGAACTCGCCCGATTCGGTTCCGACCCCCATGAGCTTTGCCATCTCGTCGATAAATGCACCGGTACCGCCTGCGCACGAGCCGTTCATGCGCATGTCGGCAACCTCGATGTCTCCCTTATCGTTGGTGCGGAAGAAGATCATCTTGGCGTCTTGGCCGCCCAGCTCGATGGCGCAGCGCGTCTGCGGATAGAACCTGCTGATCGCGAGCGCGTTGGCGACCACCTCCTGAACGTACGAGGCGCCCAGCGCGGTCGCGATATCGCGCGCACCCGAGCCGGTCACCGCAACGCGCAGTGACTCATGGGGAAAGCGCTCGGCGAGCTCGCCGAGCATGGCGCGCACGCTCGCTGTCTGACACGCCCCGTGGCGGCGATATCCCCACCACGCCTCGGTCATATCCTCGTGCATCGCGTAAACTTTGGTCGTCGTTGACCCTACGTCCAATCCTACTAGCAACGCCATAATGCTCCGTCTCTCGCATTTTTCCCGCTAGAGATATACCACTCTACGTAATACAACAGACTGTTGTATTTAAACTCCGTATAAAAAGCGGCTGCCGAAACGCTTCAGCAGCCGCCGAATGCACCAACAGATTGTTCTGCGCGCTAGCACGTCGGGCAACGGAGCAGCACGGGCCCTCCGGTCATGCGCACCGCTCACGCCCGCGATGTCGCTGAGAGAGCTATCCACGCTTAGGGCTCCAACCAAGCAAGTCGCCCGCGCTCAGCAGATCCCTAAGCGAGCTACTCGCACTCAGGAGCCATAGCCTGCTCCAAGAGCTCGGCATGCTCCTCCTCGAAAACCGTCCCCACAGGGAAGGCGCGACGGAAGACGAAGTGGGAAATCGGACCGGCTACCAAAAGGTTCCACGGCAGCGCCATCACAAAATTATGCGGGATGTTGATCATCCAGATCGCGGGCACGGAATACAGGTTCGCAAGGATGCCGCCGGGCATGTGCGTCAGACCCTCGCAGGCACCGTACAGCGACATGATGATAACCATGGGAACGACCATGCAGGAGCTGACGGCGAGCGTCATGGCAAGCGGCGAGCTCTTGCCCGGCGTGACCAAGTACTTAAAGGCGAAACCCTTGGCGAGCGGGCTGGCGACGAACCAGTCGCAGCACATGGCAAAAATGTAGGCAACGGGGAAGCCGAGCCACGCAGCGGCAACGACCTCGCCGTTGATGGCCCCGTGCTGCAGGGCAACGTTGTAGATGCTCATCCAGAGCACCATGCAAAAGCACATGATAAAGGTGAACAGCAGGCTCTCTCGTTTGTTGATAGGCATGAAGGGCAGATTCCTTTCTGTGTTACGCCGCGGCACCACGCAACAAAAACGGGCGGGCAAGATGGAGCTGTTGGGACTTCATCTCGCCCGCCCGTGTTACGCGCGTCTGCGACTACTTATGTGGTGGAACTACCCTAACACGAACGGCGCGCGCTTCGTAAGCGTTGAGTTTGTGGAGATGCAGGGCACCAAAACCCCCGACCCCATAAGTTGCGGTGGAATACGGACTGTTTTGACCCTTTAAGCAACAATTCAGTCCCTATTTCACCGCAACTCATTTGGTGCAAAGTAACCTGTCCCCCTTGTACCAATTAGCTGGTGTGGCGCCAGCGAGGGTCGGTGAGCGTACGCGCCACACCCAGTCCAACGGGCAGAAACGCTACGATGAGCACTGCGCGCACAAACCAGCCGAGCATATTGACCGTGTCGAAGGTGCACATGTAATACATCGAGCGATACAGATACAAGCCCGGCACCATAATGACAATCGAAGGCACCGTGAGGGCGATGCGCGGGTAGGTGAGCTTGACTTCAGCCAAGCTTGCGAGCAGCCCCGATACCAGCGCGCCGATAAACGCTGCTGCCTCGGGAGGCATTCCCGTGCTGAGGCCCAGGAAGGGAATCATCGTCGGCGCATCGACAAGGGTCAGACGCAGGGTATTGGACACGGCGCCGATCAACCCAGCTGCCGCGGCCATCTTTACCGGGCTGTTGAACATCACCGAGAAGCCGAATACGCCAACGAAGCTCATCACCACGCGCAGGAGCGTAAGGGCAAGCGGCGAAAGGCCCAGTGGGGCAAAGTCGTCCGGCGCCAGGCCAACACACTCGGCAACCATCCAACCTACGAGGGTCGCCATCACAATAATCGATACGGCATATGAAAGGCGCTCGATACCGCTTCGCATGTCGAGCTTAGCGATGTCGAGGCCTGCCGTAATGAGTGGAAAGCCGGGAATCACAAAGAGCATGGCGCCGATATAGCCTTCTTGGTGCGACATTGCCCCCGGTATGACCTGGCCAAGGCCGAGCAATGCCAGCAGATACGAAACGCAAGCGAGCGCAACGCCGGTCGTCAGCGCGCTGAACTGACCAAGGCCTTGCTTGAGAATATGGGAGCGGGCAAAGTTGCCGACACCCGCGCCCACGAACGCGCAGGCCATCTCGATAGGGCCGCCGCCGAGCAAAAAGACGAAGGCGCCGCAAGCACAGGCTGCCGCAAGGCCCTGTTGCCAGGGAGAGTAATCAGGCTTTGAGCTCTCAACGGTCCTGAGCATCTCGTGATACTCGTGTACCGTGAAGCGACGACCATAGGTCTCGATTTCCTTGAGGAAACTCTCCATCATCCAAATGCGATGGGTATTGACTCCCGTTGTGGGCAGGCTGACAACCTCGTTAAAGCAGTGGCCATCTTCGATGCAAGTGCACTCAAACGACAGAAGACTCAGGTCGACGTGAATCGTGACGCCGAGTACGGCAGCAACACGATTCATGGTATCGCGCACGCGCCAGGCACCTGTTCCGCTTGCCAGCATAAGCATGCCGGTGCGGCAGATGATGGATGACTTATCGGTGAGTGGCGCATCGACGGCAAGCTCATCGCCTGCCGTCACGATCTGGTGCCAGTCAGTTTTCATATGGAGCGCGCCGACACGAACGCCGTGGTGCATGGGGGCTCTCGAAAGCAGCGAGTCAAGGCGCGAAGGCTGTGGGGGCTCCGCTGATCCGACCTCGTCCTCGTCGGGCTCTTCATCAATAAGGTCGAAAGTATCGAGCGCCGCCGGCTCGCGACGGTCGATCAATTCCTCGTCCTCATCATCAAAGTAGTTGAACTGATCGAGCATGTCCTCTTCGATTGCACGCTCGCTCGCGTCGTCCATCCCGGTGCTCCCTTCCTGTCGACTAACCCCCATCCTAGGCAGCAACGGCTAAAGGAAACATAAAAGAGACGACTGTCATGCGAGCCATGTGCGCAATATCCGTTGGGTAGTCGTTTAAGAACGTCCCCAATGACTACATCGATGTATTGGCAACGTCAGCGAGCGGGCCGCATTTGAGACAAGGTGACGTGAAACGAAAGGGCGCTGACCTTTTGGTCGCGCCCTTGAAGTTGAACGTCAGATTGTCCAAATGCGGCCCGCGCAGCGTCGAGCCGTTACGCGGTTCGTAGAACCGCGTAACAAGTTAGTACATCTTTGCGCCGGCGGGGATGGAGGCGTCGAGCTGGATCAGGTTGAGACGCTCCTCGCCCTCCTCCTCGTGGACAGCGCTGATCAGCATGCCGCAGCTGGGAATACCCATCATCTTGCGCGGAGGCAGGTTGGTGATGGCGAGCAAGGTCTTGCCGACCAGGTCCTCGGGCTCGTAATAAGCGTGAATACCGGAGAGGATAGTGCGGTCGGTACCGGTACCGTCGTCGAGCGTAAAGTTCAGCAGCTTCTTGGACTTCTTGACGGCCTCGCATGCCTTGACCTTCACAGCGCGGAAATCGCTCTTGGAGAAGGTATCAAAGTCGACGAACTCCTCAAACAGCGGCTCAACGGCGATCTTGGAGTAATCGAGCGTGGGCTTAAGCGACGTAACGAATGGGCTCGCGGCGTTGCCGGCCTCGGCAGCCTTGGCGGCAGCGGCACCGGACTGGAAACCCTTCTCGGGCTTCATGTGCGGGAACAGCAGGACGTCGCGGATAGAAGCCTGGTTAGTAAGCAGCATGACCACGCGGTCGATACCAATGCCAATGCCGCCCGCGGGAGGCATACCGTACTCGAGGGCGCGCACGTAGTCCTCGTCATACTCCATAGCCTCATCGTCGCCGCCGGCCTTCTCGGCCATCTGGGCAGCAAAGCGCTCAGCCTGGTCGACCGGGTCGTTGAGCTCGGAGAATGCGTTGGCGTACTCGTGGCCGGCGATGACCAGCTCAAAGCGGTGGGTCAAACGCGGGTCGTCCTCAAAACGCTTGGCGAGCGGGCTGACCTCGATGGGGTAATCGCACACGAACGTGGGGTTGACGATGGTGTCCTCGCCCAGCTCATCGTAAATCTCGGCGATGATCTTGCCGGCAGTCCACTCGGGCTTGATCTCCAGGCCCTTCTTGCGCGCGGCGGCAGCAAGCTCCTCGACCGGCGTGTCGATGGTGACCTGCTTGCCGAGCACGTCGGAGACGATGTCGGTCATGGGACGGCTGGCCCACTCACCAGAAAGGTCGATGGTCTGGCCCTGGTACTCGATGACCTCGGGGTTGCCGATGGCCTTGTTGGCAGCCTTGATGACACCTTGGGCGAGTGCCTTCATGCCCTCGAGGTCGGAGAAGGCACGGTAGGCCTCCATCGTGGTGAACTCGGGGTTGTGGGTAAGGTCCATGCCCTCGTTACGGAAGATGCGGCCGATCTCGAACACGCGCTCAAAACCACCGACGATGCAGCGCTTGAGGTGCAGCTCGGTGGCAATACGCAGGTAGCACTCCTGATCGAGCGCGTTGAAGTGGGTAATGAACGGCTTGGCAGTAGCGCCGCCTTGGATGGTCTGCAGGATGGGGGTCTCGACCTCCATGTAGCCGTCGGACTCCATAAAGCGACGGAAGGTGGAGAGAATCTGCGAACGCTTACGGAAGGTCTCGCGAACGTCGTCGTTGGCGATCAGGTCGACATAGCGCTGGCGATAGCGGGTCTCCTTGTCGGAAAGACCGTGGAACTTCTCGGGCAGCGGACGAACGGCCTTGGCAAGCAGGGTCGCGCTCTTAGGGGCAACGGAAAGCTGGCCACGCTGGGTGCGCACGACCACGCCGGTCACGCCCAGGATGTCGCCCAGGTCGAGGGCCTTGAGCGTACTCCAGGCAGCCTCGTCCATGTCGTTGATGCGGCAGAACAGCTGAATCTCGGCAGTCGCATCGCGCACGACGATGAACATGATCTTGCCCTGACCGCGCTTGGCGACCACACGGCCAGCGATCTTCACGATGTCCTCGGTGTCCTCGCCATCGGCAAGCTCGGCGTACTTAGCCTCGATATCGGCGACGTAGTCCTCAAGCTCAGAGTGCTCGGGATAGGGGTTCTGGCCCGCCTCGAACAGGGCGGCGCGCTTGGCCAGGCGGGTGGCGCGCTCGTCGTTGAGCGTCGATGCCTGATCGGCGGCGTTCTGGTTCTCTGCCATAAGTTAGCTCCTCAAACTAAAACGCTCCCCAGGATTCGGTCCCAGGGAGCGAAAACATACCTTTACGCGGGACCGTGGTCTAGCGTGCGATCTTGGCGATGGTGTAGACGCGAGTCTTGCCGGAAGGCGTAACGACCTCGACGGAATCGCCCTCGCCGTGGCCGATGATGGCGTGACCGACCGGAGACTCGTTGGAGATCTTGTGCTCGAGCGAGTTGGTCTCGGTGGTACCGACAAGCGTGACCTCCATGACCTCACCGTTGGGGTCAATCAACGAAACGGTGGAACCGATGGAGACGGTCAAATCGCCCGTGGTGGCAGCAACCTGAGCGTTGGCGAGGATGGCCTGGATCTCGGCAATACGAGCGGCGTTCTGGGCCTGCTTGTCCTTAGCGGCGTCATACTCGGAGTTCTCCGAAAGGTCGCCGAACGCGCGGGCTTCCTTGATGTCCTCGACGATCTCCTTGGCGTAATCGCCCTCACGCCAAGCGAGCTCCTCGACGAGCTTCTGGCGGCCCTCAGCGGTCAGTACGATCTGGCTTGCGTCCATACGGATATCTCCCCAACTCTGATCAACAATCAACTGTCAACAAAACGAAAAAGACCGGCTAGCCTGCGGGCAAGCCGGTCAGGTGCTCACCCCAAAGGGATGGGACTACTCTGCGTCCGCGTCGCTGTCCTCTGCCTGCTTCTTCTTGGCAGCAGCGAGCTTGGCCTCGAGCTCAGCGATCTCCTTGTCCTCCTCAGACTGCTCGACCACGACCTCCTCGGCCTGCTTGGTCTCGGCCTTATCGTCGCCCTCCATACCCTCACGGATATTCTTGACGGTAGAGCCGAGGGACTTGCCGAGCTTCGGCAGGTTCTTGGGCCCGAAGATAATCAGGACAACGACGAGAATAATGATGAGCTCAGGAGCCCTCAGTCCAAACATGTAGACCTCCACAATACAGCGAGACAAGCTCGAATGAGTATACCGCGGGTATCGCGGTATCACAACACTAGCTAAAAAAAGGGACCGCAAGAAGCGGTCCCTCCTCATGCTCTGGTCGGGTTGACTGGATTTGAACCAGCGACCCCTGCGTCCCGAACGCAGTGCTCTACCAAACTGAGCCACAACCCGTTAGCTCGACTATAGTAACAAAGATTTTCGCCGCGTGCTAGAGAAATTTTTATTTCTTTG
>JAXKGH010000150.1:0-11504 GCA_036550475.1 Collinsella sp.
CTGGATAGAGGGTCTGACTACGAATCAGAACGTCATAGGTTCGAATCCTATACGCCGCACCAATTGAACTTGAAGCCTCCGGCAACGGGGGCTTTTCTTTTATGTCGCCGCTGCATGGATTCGAACCTCGGTCGAGGCGCGGGCGTGAAGCGGACGATTTCTTATCGACTCGTGTAAGATTCCGAGTAGGTATCGCGGCCCATCCGCGACCACTCCTTCTCTCAACGAACGATCAGGGTGATATTTCGTGGCAGAGCGTCCGACATACAAGCTCAGGTTTCTCGATCCCAAGAAGCGCTTTCCGGCGATACCCGAGCAGCCTGCGGGACGCTCATATGGCGTGGTCTGGAAACTCTTTGGCGAGGATCAGCATGAATCTTGTTATGTCGTCGAGTTCGTTGGCAAAAGTCATGTGTCGCTTTTGGGCTACGTAAGCGTTTCGGGTGAGGTGTACAAGGTGGACCGCCCCGTCAGCGAGGCTCCGCTGCCCAACGATCCCGACATGGAACTGGTCCTTGACGAGTCGGACTCCAGTATTGGTGAGATTATGGTAAGGGAAGCCAACGGTGCAATGCACGCATGTGCGCAAACTGTCGGTTCTCCCGAAGGCCCCATGCGCGAGCGGTCCGACCACGAGACATGGAATTCGATCCGCGCCCTTCCTTACGGCGAGTTCATGGCATCGATGTTCCTGCGCTACGTGATATTTGCCAACTCCGAAAGCGCTATTGCGAACACGGCGGGCGTCGACGGTCTCGATGCGGACATGCAAAACGTTGTCGACAAAATAAAGCTCGTAAAGCTGCCCGAGCCGGTCGAGGTGTTTTTGGGCTTTAACACGGCACCGCTCCCCGATGCTATCGAGACGCTGCTTTACCGCGTTGACCATGCCGAGAATCCGAGTGGTATCGAGCGTTATGCCGCCGCCCTTATGAGCGAGGTCGACTTGCCCCGTTTGCGCACCATTGCCGCCAAGTCAGAAATGAGCCTAGCGCGCATCGACCGGTCAAAGTTGTTCTATCTCAATTTTGATCGTAGCCTGTTGGACCAGGACGAGATTGACATGCTGCTTGCCATCGAGTGCCGTCTCAACCGCCTCTCCGGCATCCTTGAGCGCATCGGGGCTGGATTGGCCCCTGCGGCATCCTCGCCGAGCCTTGAGGGCTGCGCGCTCTTTGATGCGTGGCATATCGCCAAGACGACCAACGATGTTCCCCGACTGCTCGATACGGCCTCGAGCGATAACCCGTGGGGCAAACCGGGTACGGTGGCTTGCCAGCCGGGCGGCGAGTGGGACGTGCGCACCCGTTTTGCGCGAATCGTTGAGGCGCTCAACGTGGTCACGCGGCTCGACTATACCTATCGGGCAAACGTTGCCGAGGGGATTATGCTCGTTCGGTTTGGGCAGTCTGTCGTTGATGCCATGCCGCAACGCGAATACGACGCTCAAGATGACGCCTGGCGCGAGCTGGACGAGGACACGCGCGCGATCTGGGCCGCGGAGCACGATGCGCGCGTGGCACTCACGCTTGCGGCAGCGTGTTTTGCCGCGGGCACCTGCATCACGCGCTGCTACGTGCAGATTGCTGCTCCCGACGGTGAGCAGGGCGAGCGTGTTGTCGCAACGTATTTCTTTGAGCGCGCGGCCTATCTGGCCGATTGCGTGCCTGTCGCCAAGGATCTTGAGAGCATGGACATGGACGATATGCCGTGCAAGCGTGTGCTTGAGGCGTATGAGTCAACCGCTCCGGAGACGATTGAGCCTGCGGAGGTTCATGCTCGTCCGCGTGATGACCATCGCACGCTGCCGCCGGCGCTGCGCGATCTGCTGCTTGCCGATACGGCTGACGAGTTGGAGGTCATGGAAGAGGACGACGACCCATACGTGGCCCGTGTTGTTGAATTGCGCGAGCAGGCAAAAGTCGACCGTACAGGTGCTTTTGAAGGCTTTTCCCGTCTTGTCGAGGAGTTGGAGGCTAAGTGCGCTGTCGCCGAGCTTTTGGCGACAGGTCCGGTTCAAACGCAGTTTTGCGATAACCAGCTGGTACGCATGGTGCTACCGGTGTTGGAAGAAGACCGCTCTGTGCGAATCCTTCGTGCGCCCGATGCGCTGTACTTTGCCCAGCACGAGATCTGCAGCTTTTACGCCGAGCAAGAGGACTTTGAACGAGCGCTGCCCGAGGTGCGCCATCTTTACGATCTGGCGCGCTCGTCCATGCAATCGCACTTTGCGCTCATCAACGTGCTTGCGCGTCTGGAGCGCTTTGACGAGATTATCGAGGTGGCGCGCCACGGCCTACGTATTGCCAGCGATCGTTCTGCAATTGGCTACCTGTTCTATCGCTTGGCGTTTGCCTATTGGAATTGCGATCAGCTCGACCTGGCGCTGGCTTGTTACCGTCTGGTGCCGCGCGGCGAGGAGTCGGGCAGCAGCGCGCTGGAAGAAATGCAGGGCCTTATGAATGAGATGGGCGTCAGCGAGCCTCCGACGTTCGAGGAGGCGGTCGAGACCATCCGCAAGGCTGGACTCGAGCTGCCGCCAGTGTCCGCCGTGACGAATCAGCTGGCAGATGCCGCTGTGCAACTGGTCGACAACGGCTTCTTTTTCCTGGCACGCGGTTGCATCTTCCAAATGTGGCGCACCATGGGCAACGACGAGCTCGGCTCCCTCAACCGCTCGCTGGGGTAGGGGCGATATAGAGGGGCCGCACCGCGCTATTTGTATCGGCGCGGGCGGGAGGACCCGACAGAATCGGTAAGGCATAAAGCCGCCGAGCCTGCTAAAACTGTTAAACTCTGCTAAAGTTGCTAAACTTTGTTAAAGTTGTTAAAACTGGCAGAGGAGGTCGAATGTCAAAAGCTATTAATCCCTTTAAGCCAACAGCGGGCATGAATCCACCTGAGCTTATCGGACGCGACGCTGTTTTGGATGACTTTGCCGAAGCTCTTGAGAATGGCCCTGGTGCCCCCGATCGACTCATGCGCATCTCGGGTGTCCGAGGCACGGGTAAAACGGTGCTCCTCAACGCATTGGGCGATCTTGCGCGCAAAAAAGGATTCGAGGTTGTCGACGTCGCCTCAAATGCCGGTTTTTGCGACAGAATTCTCGAGGCTCTGCAGCGAAATGTTCGTCTTGCATCAATGTCGATTTCCCCATCGATTTTAGGAGTCAGCCTTGGCTCCGTAGAGCTGTCGAAGTCAGCCTCTCATCTGGGGGAGGCGATGTACGATGCCGCGAAGCGAGGTGGTTTGCTCATCACACTCGATGAGATTCAGGACGCCTCAACTGAGGAAATGCGCGAGCTGGGTAATGAAATGCAGCTCTTGATTCGCCAAGGGGCGAATGTCGCCTTTGCATTCGCTGGTTTGCCAACCTCGGTGGATGGCGTGGTGGTGGATGATACGTTGACGTTCCTTCAGAGGGCGAAGCATATCGAGCTCACGCGGCTTTCAGATTTTGAAGTCGGCGGATCGTTTGAGGATACGATGAGGCGTGCGGGCAAGGAACTCGACGAAGGCGTTGCTGAGCTTTTAACAAAGGCTTCGGCAGGCTATCCCTTTATGGTCCAGTTGGTCGGATATTACGCTTGGCAGGTTGCTGCGCGCAGCGGGTCGGAGAGCGTGAGTGAAGAGGCGGCTCGCAAGGGTGTCCAGGCGGCTCTTGATAGTTTCAATGCCATGGTGATTGCCCCCGCGCTGCGCAGGGTGTCGGAGCGGCAGTTTCAATATCTCGCGGCGATGGCGCAATGCGAAGGCGGCGAGATTACGAACGGTGATATTGCCAAAAAGATGGGATTGCCGGCGAATAAAGTCGGGTCGTATCGCAAACGTCTGATCGATACGGGACTGATTGAGCCTGCCGGCTACGGCTGTGTTTCGTTTGCAATTCCGTACATGCGCGATTATCTGTTGGAGACCATTCGAGCGGACTAATAAAGACTGGAGGCATCGACGCCGCCGCTGTGGTTGCCCCCGCATCTTTGTCTCAATCTGTAACATCTAGAGGGGATTACGGCATGCAGGTGTTTCAGATTGAGACATTTGCGGATGGCGCTGACTGTTTGTCTAAATCTGTAACATCTGGACGAAGATTCGGCCTGTAACTGTTACAAATTGAGATGATTGGCTGAGACGTCTACTGGCAAATCGGAATCGCTCCAAAATTCCCCCTTGCCCATCCTTGGCTGTTTGGTTACTATAGAACGGCTGTTACGGAGAGCTGACCGAGAGGCCGAAGGTGCTCGCCTGCTAAGCGAGTATGCCCCAAAAGGGCATCTGGGGTTCGAATCCCCAGCTCTCCGCCAGTAAGACTTTAAAGAAGGGTTCCGAAAGGGGCCCTTTTTTAGTTGAACCACGTTAGCTGGGGATTCGAACCCGAGAGGGCGCGGGCGTTAAGCAAACGCGAAAGCGTTTGTAGCCCGTGGGAGAAAAGCTGCCAGGCTTTGAAGCCGGAGGGCATGCGCAGCGTGCCCGGACATCCCCAGCTCTCCGCCAGTACGAATTTGAAGAAGGGTCCCATTTGGGGCCCTTTTTTATTATCAAGAATGGCGGCTGGGGATTCGAACCCTCAAAAAGGAGGCATCCTTTCGGACGCCTCCTTTCAGTGGGCTGATTATTCTTGCGCTCTACACCTCAGGAGCCTTGGCGACGGTCTCGCTCTCTGCCGCAAGTGGGCGGTTGTCGATGCGGCGGCCCAAGCGATCGAGCTTCACGAGCAGCCATTCAATGGGATTCGGCCCCGAGCCTTCCTCGTCGGCAACCAAATCCACGACGGCAATCTTGGTGCCATCCTGCTTGAGTGTAACGCTGCCTACCTTGTCGCCCACATGCACCGTGCCCGAAAGATCGTCGTAGCTAACCTTTTCGGTCACCTCGCCGGCAAGAGAAAACACGGTCGCTTGCGCCGTGGGATCGGCGAGCGTGGCGTCGATTGTCTTATCCGTCCAGTCGGTTTGACTAATGCGCGCCATAAGCGGGTTGCCGTTGGCGGTCTTTTCTTGCGTGTTGGCGATTGCGACCGTCACCTTGTGGTCGTAGTACCAGTTGGCAAGGGTGGCGGTATCGGTAAAGCGCTGATCGGTGGTGGTGGAGTTCAAAATAACGGTGTAGATCTCGTCGCCGTCGCGGTTGTAGGCGCTTGTAAAGCAATAGCCCGCGTCGTCGGTGGTGCCGGTCTTGCCGCCGATGTTGCCATCTTGGCCCAGCAAATAGTTATGCGTGTCCATGGAATGCGAATGGTCGGTGCCGTCGGCGCCCGTGACTTCGATCCAGGAATCCTCGCTCGCTACGACCTCGCGGATCGTGTCGTTTTTCATGGCCTCCTGCATCATCAGCGCTACGTCGTGTGCGGTTGAGTGCATATTGCCAGCCCACTCATCAAAGTCCAGACCATGCGGGTTTTCAAAAAGCGTACCGGTGCAGCCGAGCTTCTTAGCGCGCTCGTTCATGGCCTTCACAAATGTGGCCTCGGCGTCTTTGGTCTTAGGGTCGATTTTCTTGCCCACATATTCGGCGAGCACGATGGCGGCGTCGTTGCCCGAGGGAATCATCAGGCCGCGCAGTGCCTGCTCCACGGTAAGCTCGTCGCCTTCGAGCAAGCCGGCGGTCGAATTACCCACAGTGGCTGCGGCGTTGCTCACCGTGACCTTCTCGTCCATCTTGCAATTCTCGACGGTTAGGATTGCGGTCATGACCTTGGTGATCGAGGCAATCTTGACCTGCTCATCGGCGCCGCGCCCATAGTAGACGGTGCCGTCTTTGCCCATGACGAGGGCATTGGTCGCATCGATATCGGGCAGGTTTTCGGCCGTGATGCCGCGCGCATCGGCGGTTTTGCCGCAAACATTGTCGGTCGTGAGCACTTGGGCGCCGGCGACGGTGGGCGCGCCAGCGGCAAGGGCGATAGCGCAGACAAAGCCGGCGGCAAGCTGGGCTGAGCGCTTTGCAAAAGAGGTGAGGGACTTCACAGATTTCGCTTTCGACGGGATGGTCTCTTCTGAAACTAGAGTATATCGTTTGCCGGCGTCGGCGATCATCGCGTGCGAGCTTGGCCCACATCCGCACCCGAACGGGCACAAGGGTGCTTAAGGCCGACTTAATCACCCACGCTTGTTGTGTGTGGCGTGCGTCGCCTCAGGCATAATGGAGCGCGAGAGGAGCACGCATGAACGAGCGCATTTTGGTAGTTGATGACGAGAAGGCCATCGCCGACTTGGTTGGCATCTACCTTACAAAAGAGGGCTTTGATGTCCAGATTGCCTATAGCGGGGCCGATGCTGCCAAGGCGATTTTGGAGCAGGAGTTCGATCTGGCGCTGCTTGATGTCATGCTGCCCGATATCGATGGGTTTGAGCTGCTGCGTACGATCCGTTCCAGCCATACCTATCCCGTGATCATGCTGACGGCGCGCGATGCCCAGCAAGACAAGATCGGGGGCCTTTCGCTTGGCGCGGACGATTACGTGGTTAAGCCGTTCCGTCCGCTGGAGCTCATCGCGCGCGTGCACGCTCAGCTTCGCCGCTATACCAGCTACGGTAGCCGTGCACAGGCGGCCGAGTCGCCGACCATTCAGCTCGACGGCTTGGAGATCAACCGCGATGCTCGTTCCGTGACAGTGGACGGTTCACCGGTTCGCCTCACGCCCACCGAGTATTCAATCTTGCTGTATCTGGTCGAGCATCGCGGCAGCGTGGTGGCCGTGGAGGACCTGTTCCGCGCGGTATGGAACGAGGACTTTATGCCCGGCTCCAACAATACGGTGATGGTGCACATTCGCCACTTGCGCGAAAAGATCGGCGACGACGCACAAAAGCCGCGCTTTATCAAAAACGTCTGGGGCGTCGGCTACATCATCGAATAACGCTTTTCGCTTGTGAGGATCTTGATATGACAAAAGACGATAGACAAGCGTTCGAGGTGCCCGATCGACTCTTTGAATACGTGAGGTCGGTCGTCGACAATCGCGCGCTTGCAACGGTGCTGCTCTTTTTGTTGAGCCTGCTGCTGATTGGCATCGACAACATCGTCGGAATCTTGGCGGTGCTGCTTGTCGGCTTTTTGCTGATCGATCGATTTGAGATCGTGCGCCGCTGCATGGTGATTGGCGGCGCCGCGTGGGCCATGACGTTGGCGATTGGCGCCATGGCGCTCGGCGGCATCGAAGGGCCGGTGCTGTTCGATGCCGGCTTTGTATTCAACATGCTTGGCTTTGTGCTGGCGCTTGCCGCGTGCGTGCTGTTCTTGTGTGGCCGCGCCCTGTACTACCAGGGCTACGAACAGGGCGAGCAGCATGCCGATTGTGTGCTGGCCGCTCGTATTCAAGATCGCCTGATCGATCACCCCGACACCTGGGACAACATCGACGGCGACTTCTTGGAGGTCGAGGGCGCCCTTAACCGCGTGCGTGACCGTGAGCGCAAGGTGCAACAGGCCTTGCGTGACGAGTCGCATCGCAAGGACGATCTGGTCACGTACTTGGCACATGACCTACGCACCCCGCTTGCCAGTGTGGTGGGCTATCTTTCGCTGCTGCAAGAGGCTCCTGAGCTGCCGGTTGAGCAACGTGCGCACTTTACGGGCGTGGCTCTCGACAAGGCGCACCGGCTCGATGCACTCATCGAAGAGTTCTTCGATATCACACGCTTTGACTTCCACGATATCGTGCTCACGCGCGGCTATGTTGATCTGGGGTTGCTGCTGGCTCAGGTGGCTGACGAGTTCTATCCCATCCTCAACGAGCAGCATAAGGAAGCCCAAGTTGATATCCACGAGGACCTGACGGTGCTCGTGGATGGCGACAAGATGGCTCGCGTGTTCAACAACATCATGAAAAACGCCGTCGCCTATAGCTATGAGGGCTCGACTATCACGATTGAGGCCGGGCGCCAAGACGATGGCGGCGTGCGCGTTCGCTTTATCAATCAGGGCGATCCTATCCCTGCGGCTAAGCTCAAGGTGATCTTTGAGAAGTTCTATCGCCTGGATGCGGCGCGTGCGACCAATCGCGGTGGTGCCGGTCTGGGCCTTGCTATTGCCAAGGAGATCATCGCGGCACACGGCGGTACCGTTGCATGTGAATCGACGCCCGAACACACGATATTCACCATCGAGCTGCCCGCCGCATAGCCAGCGTGCCCTTACAAACACTTGACAATGCGCTCACGTGCATATGAGCCGCGATTTCTACTATCGATACTGCTGAATTGATATCGATGTGGAGGTATGCGGTATGACGGCTGCTGCGGCTGTGGAGCCCACGGAGCTTGAAGAACTCATGGAAGCGCAGGCCGAGGCCGCGCACGAGCGCGAGGTTGGGGATGCGACTCGCCCCACGGCAGAGGATCTTGCCGCCTCGCCGACGCGCATCGGCGTCGAGGGCCTCGACCTGTTCTATGGCGACCATCATGCGCTCAAGGACGTGAATATCAAGATCCGCGACAAGCAGATCACCTCATTTATCGGGCCTTCGGGCTGCGGAAAGTCCACGTTGCTGCGCTGCTTTAACCGCATGAACGACGGCATCAAGGATTGCCGTATCGAGGGCAAGATTGCGCTCGATGGTCAAGATATCCTGGGCGATTACGACATCTGCCGTTTGCGCCAGCGCGTGGGCATGGTGTTCCAGCGCCCCAACCCGTTTCCCATGAGCATCTACGACAACGTCGCCTATGGGCCGCGCGGTATGGGTGTGCGCGACCGCGTCGTGCTCGACGAGCTGGTCGAGGACTCCCTTCGTCGCGCTGCGCTATGGGATGAGGTCAAGGACAAGCTCAAAGAGTCGGGTCTGGGTCTTTCGGGCGGACAGCAGCAGCGTCTGTGCATCGCCCGCGCGCTGGCCGTGCAGCCCGACATTCTGCTGATGGACGAGCCGACCTCGGCACTCGACCCTGTGTCGACGCTGGTGGTGGAGCAGCTGGCCTGTGAGCTCAAAGAGACCTGCACGCTCGTGGTCGTTACGCACAATATGCAGCAGGCGGCGCGTATCTCCGATTCGGTCGCATTCTTTTTGCTGGGTGAGCTGGTGGAGCACGCGCCCACCGCGCAACTCTTCAAGAATCCGACCGATCCGCGCACGGCGGATTATTTGACGGGGCGTTTTGGCTGATACCATCTAGTAAAGGTACCTTTAGGGTTAAGATGCGGTCATGCCGGCCGCAAAGGGGTTCAACATGATCTATTACGTCGAGGACGATGACAACATCAGGGATTTGACGGTCTATGCGCTGCGCAAGCAGGGGATCGAGGCCGAAGGCTTTTCGTGCGACGGTGAGTTTAAGGCTGCCGTGGCGCGACGGGTACCCGATGCCGTCCTGCTCGACATCATGCTGCCCGATACCGATGGCTTGGCGATTATGCGTCGACTGCGTGCCGATCGCCTGACGGCGACGGTGCCCATCATGATGCTTACCGCCAAGGATACCGAGCTCGACAAGGTGATGGCGCTCGATGGCGGTGCCGACGATTACCTGACTAAGCCGTTTTCGCTCATGGAGCTTGCGAGCCGCTGCCGCGCACTGCTGCGTCGCGGCGGCATGGTCAAGCAGGCGAGCGATGTGCTCAGCGTGGGCGACATCGTGCTCTCGCCCAGCCATCGCGAGGTGACCGTTGCCGGCGAGCCGCTTAAGCTCACCCTGCGCGAGTTCGACCTGCTCGAGTACCTCATGCGCAAGCCCGGCGTGGTTTTTACCCGCGAGTCGTTGCTGCAGAGCGTGTGGGGCTGGGACTTCGACGGCGGTTCGCGCACCGTTGACGTGCACGTGCAGACGCTTCGCCAAAAACTGGGCGAGCATGCCAGCGCCATCGAGACCGTGCGCGGCGTGGGCTACCGCTTGGCCGAGCCTTCTGCCGGCGATGGTGCCAAAGGCGACGACACCGCGGCCACCGCATCGGAGGAGTAACCCGTGGTCTTCGCCCCCCAGGGAAAACATACGCTGTCGCACCGCGTTTTTGTGACGATCTTTGTCTGCGCCATGGCGGTTATCGTGGCGTTTACGGTGCTGGGTGCGTTCTTTGTGCAAAACACCTTGGCGGATGCCACGAGTGCCAATCTGGCGCAGGAAACCGAGCTCATTGCTGCCGCTCTCGACGAACAGCAGGAGCCCATCCCGTTCTTGCGTAGTCTCGATCGCGAGGACTTGCGCATCACGCTGATTAACAAGGATGGATCGGTTGCCTACGACAACGAGGCGTCGCCTTCCACACTGCCCAACCATGGCGATCGCCCCGAGGTCATCGAGGCCTTTGAGAGTGGTTTGGGTTCCGCGGAGCGCGCAAGCTCTACGCTCGACGAGATTATGCTGTATCGCGCCGTCGCCCTTGATAACGGCCAGGTTGTCCGCTTGGCGCAGGCCCAGCCTGGCGTTGCGGCGATTTTGCTGTCGATGGTGGCGCCGATGCTGCTTATCGCAGCAGCGGGTGCGGTACTCTCGTTTTTTATGGCGCGCCGCGAGTCCCGTGCCATCATCGCGCCGTTGCAAGAGGTGGATTTGGACCACCCACGCCGTAGCTATGAGCACGCCTATGCCGAGATGGTCCCCATGCTTGAGCGTATCGAGTCGCAGCGCCAGGAACTCAAGCGCCAAATGGCGGTGCTAGCGGACAACGACCGTATGCGCCGCGAGTTCACGGCGAATATCACCCATGAGCTCAAGACGCCGCTTACGGCGATTTCGGGCTATGCCGAGCTCATCGCAAACGGCATGGTCGAGGGCGAGGGCGACCTGCGCAACTTTGGCGGTCGCATCTATCGTGAGGCGGGCCGCTTGGCAGCGCTTGTCAACGATATCCTTACGCTGTCTAACTTGGACGAGGCCGAGCGTGCAGCTGAGGGCGAGGCGGTGCCCATTGGGTCCACGGAGCCTATTGAGCTCTCGCGTGCCATCTACGCGGTCGAGCAGCGTCTTGAACAGGTCGCCCGTCAGGCGAATGTGACGATAAGTCATGAGACCAAGCCTGTGGTCATCGAGGGCGTGTCGCGCTTGATTGACGAGCTCATCTATAATCTGGCAAGCAACGCCATCCGCTACAATCGACCCGGCGGTACGGTTACGCTGCAGTGCGGCACCAACGACGAAGGCCATCCGTTTCTCGCGGTCGCCGACACGGGAATCGGCATCGCACCCGAAGAGCAGGGCAAGGTGTTTGAGCGGTTCTATCGCGTGGACAAGAGTAGGTCCAAGGCACGTGGCGGAACTGGCTTGGGGCTTGCCATTGTCAAGCATGCCGCCCTGTATCATCACGCAACGCTCGATCTGTCGAGCGAATTGGGCGTGGGAACCACCATCACGGTGACGTTTCCCGTGCAGCAGGACGAGCCGTTTGCGTAGCGGCAACGATATGGATATTGACGTGAACGCCGCACCTGTCTTTCGGGTGCGGCGTTGTTGTGCAATTTTACGATTGCTTCCGACATTTTTACAGGAGAGCCTGTTTCTTATGTATAGAGTTTGGTCTCGGTAAAAAGATGCGATAACATACGGACAGTTTTGTCAATCCGAACTGGGGAA
>JAXKGH010000151.1:0-2208 GCA_036550475.1 Collinsella sp.
ATCCCCACGGTGTGGCCGTCATCTGGTGAGCCTCCTCATGCTGTGTTTCATATAGAGCAGAAGACCGGCATAGCTCCGCCGGTCTTCTGGGTACTTTAGCATACTAGAGTGTTTGCGGGGAGAATCGTCCTCCTCGGCTCATAGCGTATTCATTTGGAAACATAGGGGAAAGCGCGTCCCGCCCGCCAGCCAAAAACTGGGATGCGGTTTCCGGTTGAGGTCCTCAGCGGAAAGTGTGTCCCATTCTGAGCGCCTGTTCTGGGACGTGCTTTCCGCCAGAAGCCTCAAGCGGAAAGCACGTCCCGTTTCTCAAAAAGCGTCAAACGCCAACTCGGCGCCCTGTCCCACTTAGGCGCCAATCGCGCGTCGGTACTCCGCCATAACTTGAGCGTCGGCTGCCGCGGGATTGGCGAAATAGCGCCAATCATAGGTCTCGGCCGAAACAACTCCGCGATAGCCGCGCGCCACCAGCCTATCCAGGTCGGCGCGCATATCGCGGTCGCCGTCACCCCAGGCAAGATGCGTCGTGCCATCTGCCGCAACATCGACAAAATGCACGTGGGCGACATCATCGCCAAGCAGATCAAAATAATCGTCGATGGTATCCCCCGCCACCGCCATAGCGCCCAAATCCAGACACGCCTTAAGTGCCGGATGATCAACTGCCTCGATCATGCGCTTCGTATCGGCCGCCGAGTTCACGATCATCGACTCAACCGGCTGTAGGGCCTCGAGCACCAGTCGCACGCCGCGCTCTCCCGCATGCTCGGCAATCACACGCAGCATCGAGGCGCTGCGACCCCACGCGTCCTCGATCGGCTCGTTCAAAAATGCCCAGCCGCTCGAGACCATGACCTGCTCGGCTCCAAGTTCCGCCGCGATATCCACAACGTTCTTAAAGTACGCGAGCGTGCGAGTGCGCGCCTCATTCCCGCGCGCCGCGATATTCCACGGCTTGGGATTGTTCTGTTCGGGACAAAGCCCCACAATCCGAACCCCATACCGCTGTGATAGCTCCCGCACCTGCTCGAGCGAATCGTATCCATGGCAATCGACATACAGATGCATCGCCCCGGTCCAAAGCTCGCAACACGTGTAGCCCGAAGCCGACGCCGAAGAAAAGAACTCCTCAAGGTCAAAATAACGATGGCTGATATTCATGACGGCAAGCTGGGGATAGCTCATAATTACTCTCCAACCCAAGCGAGGCCCCGTTCCATATAGGAGCGAGGCCCGATTACACAAACGTTATTTGCTCTTAGTAGTCGAACTGGTGATAGTAGCGACGGTAGTTGAGGTTGTGCTTGGTGACCGTCTCGTAGTAAGCGGCAAGGCGATCGGTGATCAGCGAGGAAAGGATCCACGGAGACACGATGACGCGGAACTCGTCGTCAAGCCCGGGGATCGCGAACTCGGCGGTGTCGATGACGTTGATGTCGGTGTCGCCGGTCACGCCGCGGTTGAGGAACGCGCGGACGCGCTCATCGAGCTTGCGGTTCTCGTCCTCGCCCATGAACAGGAAGACCGGGACGCCGGGCTCCACGAGCTCGAGGGTGCCGTGGAAGAAGTCGGCCGAGGTGATGTAGCGGGTGCGCTTCCACTGCATCTCCTCCAGGATGCACATCGAGAACAGGATCGTCTCGCCCCACAGGGCGCCGGAGCCGATGAACATGGTGTAGGGGGCCAGGGCGTACTTCTTGGCGAGCTCCTCGGCGCGCGGCTCGAAGCTCTTGCGGATGTCGACCAGGTGGGTCCAAACATCCTTGGTCTGCTCAATAAACTTGTCGAACTTGGGGAAGCAGCCGCGGCGGTTGAGCAGGCGCAGGCCGAAGCAGTCGGCGAGGTAGTAGCCCATCTCGCAGCCGCCGTTACCGTGATCGGAAGCCATCTTGACGCAGTTCTCGGCACCCACAGCCTGGCCGATGGGGCCCTCGGGCTTGGTCATGGCGTAGACGCGCACGCCCATGCCCTTCATCTTCTTGACGGCCTCGAGGACCTCGGGGGTGGTGCCGGACTCGGAGGCGGTGATCACGACGGACTTCTCGGTCATGCGCTTGTGGCCCATGGCGTTCCACTCGGCGGCGTGGATCAGGTAGACCTCGAGGTCGCGGTCGCCGAACTTGTTCATGAGGTACTCGAGCTGCATGAGCTCGTCCCAGGTGCCGCCGACGCCCATCAGGAACACGGCGTCGTAGCCCTCGTCGGCGA
>JAXKGH010000152.1:0-9695 GCA_036550475.1 Collinsella sp.
AAAGGGCGAAACCACGGCCTCGGCAGCCCCCGTGGTCAAAAAATGCCAAATATGAGTACTGTCACAAATTTAGTGGCAGCAAATTGCACTGTTCCGGGCGCCGGGAATCCTCACCTGTCCAAAAACTGAGTCTAGTAATTCCCCATACGTCCAATAAAATTGGCTCTTTAACGATATTACTTATCGCTAAAGAGCAAAAATGATCTCAAACATATGTGACTAACTTGGCAACAGTACTCATATTTGGCATTTTTTGACCACGGGGCATCTAACCAACCCCCTAAACAGCCTCCAAACGCCTATTTTACCGCGCGCTCAGCCGCCTCGATCACGTGCTTGGCGAGAATTGCTGTCGTCACGGCGCCCACGCCACCCGGCACGGGGGTGATTGCGCCAACAACCGGCTCCGCGGCATCAAAATCGACGTCGCCGACCAGCTTGCCAGCGGCTTCGTCCCAATTAATGCCAACATCGATAATCGCCTGGTCCTCGCGGACCGCATCTGCGCCAATCGTGCTCGCGCGTCCAACGGCCGCAACAACGATATCGGCAGAACGGCACTCGGCAGCAAGATCGCGTGTATGCGTATGGCACGTCGTCACCGTGGCATTGCGAGCCGTAAGCATGGCGGCAACGGGACGACCAATCACCAGAGACCGACCGACGACCGCAACCTTGGCCCCATCCAGCTCAACACTGTAATGGTCCAGCAACGCCAACACGGCCTCGGCCGTGCAGGGAGCAAAGCCCTCGCCACGACCCGAAAGCGTGGTAAGCAGCGAGGCCGGCGTCATGGAGTCAACATCCTTGGCGGGATCGAGCGCTGCGGCGACGGCGTTCTCGTCAAGGCCGGCGGGCAGCGGGCGGAACATCAGACAGCCATGAACAGCCGAATCGGTATTGATGTCCTCGACGGCCGTCAACAGCTCGTCCTGCGAAACATCGGCAGGAAGCAAAACGCGGCGAGCCTCAATGCCAACCTTCTCGCAGCGCTTGAGAGCGCCGCGCTCGTAGGATAGGTCGTCCTCGCGCTCACCCACACGCACGATAGCCAACGTCGGAACAACGCCCCGCTCGCGCAGCGCTGCGCAGCGAGCGGCAAGCTCCTCAGTCAAAGCACGGGCAACGGGAGCACCCTTCAGCAGTTCAACCATAGCTATCCTCTCTTCCTTGCAGCGTCGGAGGCGCGGCGCGCCAGCGCATCGGCGCGCGGCAACCATGTGTCGAGCAACTCATCACACGCGGTCTCGAGCTCCTTAGCACGAACGCGATCCTTCATAGACATGGTGTTCGCAAAGAGCGTCAAGCTCGCGCCCTGCATAGCAGCACGGCAGAACACGGCGCCGCACGCCACATCGGACAGCAGCTGACGCGAACCCTTGTCGGCCATGTCCTCGAGCAGCGCCAGCGCACGCCCGCAGGCATCCATAATGCGATACGGCGGCATAGCGGCCACATGCAGAGCATCCTGAATCGCGGTCGCTCGAGCCGGATCGTCACGCGGAATACCGTACGCCGCGGACACCCGCCCGTAGGCACGAACGTCCTCGGCAACCAACTCGACAAGCTCCTGGGCCAGCTCATCCGCCTGGGCAAACGCACGCGTCAGGTCATCCGCACGATCAGCAAGCGCGGGATTGGTCGCACCGTAGCGGGCAACCATTCCGCACAGCGAGGCGCCCAGCGCGCCCACAAAGGCGCTCGCGCTGCCACCGCCGGGAACCGGCTCGCGCGCGGCAAGCGCCTCGGCAAACCCGCGGCAGGTCTTGTCCATCATCTCTTGGCTCATACGCACGCACCTTCAAGTCATATACATCGGTCGGGTGGCAACCACCGACCGACCGCATCGATCACATAATGGTGCTAAGTCTAGCCCATAAGTACTCAAGCGTCAGCGCACCTGGCCATCGCGGATTTCTATGGCACACGATAGACCATGCCAACGCAAACATGGGGCACATGGCCCACCTTTCGAGACTCCCGAGCAGCACAAGCTGGGGCATATCTATAAGTAAGGAACCCGTTGGGGAACGGCCGCGCAACGGCCACAAGCGATGAACGGAGGCATAAGTCGCACAGTACACAGAGACATCCGCCGCCAGCGCAATCAGTACCCCAACAGCATGCGGCGCCGTGATGTCATCAGCAGACAAGGAGGACGCCACCATGATGAAAAAGACCCTATCAATCCTTTCCCTTTGCATCGCCCTCTTTGCCGCGCTCGCCCTTGTGGGCTGCGGCGGGAGCGCATCGGGCGGCGGCAGCGCCCCCAAGAGCGAGAGCAAGGAAAAGGCCCCGTCGCCAAGAAGACCGACTACATCTGGTTTAAGGTCGAGATGCCCGAGGGCGTCGGCGTAAGCGACTCTGCCGGCAAGAATGCCGACAGGGTCCAGCTCACCTTCCCCGAAGACGAGAACGCCTCGGCCGATCGCTTTATCCCCGTTTGGAAAAAAGCGCTGACGGCAGAGGAATCCCACGCCGACCAGGCAGAAAAGAAAGGTGATACGTTCCAGTGGAAGGACGGCGGGTCCGTCGAGTATAACGGCAGGACGTGGCTCGTCGGAACGTACGAGGACAACAGCGGCGTCTCAACCCTCCTCTTTACCGACGTTGAGCCGGGAAGCGTCTACGTCCTCATCTCGAACTTCGATCCGCATAAGAAAGAAGCCGAGGCGCTCCTCAACTCCATCGAGTTTCCCGATGACATGGCGAAGGCAGTTGCCGAGGCACGCGAAGTCGAGATTTCGAGCATCGAGATCAAGCATTAGGGGATCGCACGCAGCATCGCATGCGCAGTCATTAAATGATCGGACGCCCAGCCAGGGTAGGATCGGATCGGCCGGCCCTCCCCTCTTTTACGCCCGAGCATATTGCCACTTGTCGGCGCAAATCAGGCCCCCAGAATGGGACACATGGCCCACCTGAACGAGCCGCTCGCGCGTACAGTAAAGGCAGGTAATCCATGGGCGGCTACAGATCGAGGAGGACACGACCATGAAAAAGAAGGCCTTTGCGATTCTCACCCTCTGCATCAGTCTCTTTGCCGCAGTTGCCCTGGTGGGCTGCGGTGGCAGCGGCGGCGCTACCGGAAGTGGCGGTGGCGGCGGAGCAGAAAAGCCAGCCGTGGATATGAGGACCGACTTCATTTGGTTTAAGGTCGAAGTCCCCGAGGGCGTCGAAATCACGGACGTTGCCGGCGACACGGCCGACAGGGCCCAGTTTAAGTTCACCGAGAGCGAGCATGCCAGCGACCGCTTCATCCCCGTCTTCGATCCTGACAAGAACGCCGATGAACTGTTTGACTACGAGGCAAAGTGGAAGGCCAACTCCGGATGGACCGAGAGCGATCCCGTTAAGTACAACGGCAAGACCTGGCGCAGCGCCTACTTTACGCACTCGGGCGGTGTGACGACCGAGTACTTCACCGACGTTGACGGCGGCAGCGTGTACGTGCGCATCGACAATGTCGAGGAGCACAAGGACGCCGTCGAGACCATGATGAAGTCACTGGAGTTTGCCGACGACATCGCCGAGGCCAAGACCGAGGCCATGGACGTTAAGCTCGAGGATATCGAGATTAAACGCTAAGCGACTGGCGAGCGCAGCGGGAAACACGGGCGCAGCGTAAACAAGCGACGGTATCCCAGCGCTTCGTACCAAGGGAGGGCCGGTAAACCGACCCTCCTTTTCTTATGCCGGTAGCCGACGAACGCGAGGACGCCGGACGCCGGAACCGCCCCAAATGTGGCAACAGTGCGAACACGACAAACACCCCAACACGTCCACCCGCCGATTTATTGCGCCGCGCAGACAATTAAACCGGCGTCTTTAAACATCTGGGAAGTATAGTGACCAAAACTATCGCATAACCGCACTCTGCGAATGGAGAAGTTATGACCGAACACCACGCCATCAGCCGTCGAGCATTCACGTTGGGCCTAGGACTCGCAGCATTGTCGCCATTTGCAAGCCTGCCCGAAACCGCGGCGCTGGGCCTTCCCGTGCGCGCGGCATTTGCAGAAGACACGCCCACACCGGCGAAGAGCCTCCATAGTTTCGTCATTCGCCTTCGCCCCGCGGGCTATTTTCGCACCGCAAGCGTCAACGAAGACGGCAACGTCATCGGCAACGTCTGCCACCTGTTTAATGACGGCACGTCCAGCAAACTCATCCTTGAGCGCGTAGAGACCGATGCAGATAATTCAAATTGGTATGCCATCCGCACCTTACTCAATTTCGAAGAGCATAAAAAGACGGGCTACAGCATTTGGTCGGTCGACGGCGACTCGGACAAAGATGGAAAGGTCATCCACGTATGGAGTGGCGAGTATGACAACAAGCCCAGCCGCGCTTTTGCGTTTGAACGCCAGTCAAACGGAACCTATATCATCCGAGACCGCACAAACGAGAAAAAAGACATTAATTACCTGGCCATAGAAAAGGACGGCAAAGACCAGGACAACAACAAGATCTGCCATAAGAGGAAGAGCATTCCGTGGGAGCTCGAACTTGTCGGTTACGACATGGGCAAGACCAATACCACGGTTAGCAGTATCGACTGGACCACGTATAGCAGCTACGTCGACGGGCCCTGTTGGATGAAATACGTCGACAACAACAAGTTCCTCGACGAACTGAGCATCCCGGGCACGCACGATTCGGGCACCTGCAGCGTGGACAACGACACCGAGCCCCAATCCTCCCAAGCAAAATGCCAGCAGGATTACATCCCCACGCAGCTGCTCGAAGGCGTTCGCTATTTTGATATTCGACTCGGAAAGGGTGAGAACCCCGGCATCGACCACGGAGCTTGTTACCTGCTCAAAAAAGACGGGAACTTTATGCATCTCTCCGATGTCATCGGGTACTTCAATACGTTTTTGAGCGAAAACCCGACAGAAGCGCTCATCATGCTCGTGTCGCGGGGCAATGGCGAGGCTACCGACGAAAGCCTCACGACGGCCTTGGGCAAGGTTTTTGATGAGAACCCCGACCTGTTCTACACATCGAGCCGCATCCCCACGCTGGGCGAGGTGCGCGGAAAGATCGTCCTGCTGCGTCGGTTTGGGCTCGCCGGCAACAGCGTAAGCAGCCACACATGGGGCCTCGACCTCACCCAATGGGACGACAAAATCGCAGCACACACCGACAGCACCTCTATGTGTCTCGTTCGAGACGAGCGGGGCTTTGAAGCCGTGGGGAAAACGGGTGACGAAGAGCCCTATTGCACCAAGGTATACGCCCAGGACCATTACGAATGCACAGGAACCGACAAAATCGGCTGGGTCGATATGGCGCTGCAGGAGACAACCAAGCTCGCCCGCATCATGGTGGACGTCGAGGACAATGACGGGGCCAAGGTAAAGGTCCTGGAGCACAGCTGGTGTATCAACTACACCAGCTGCACGAACTACAAGCAAGGAAGCAATCCTTTTACCGCAGCACGAGTGGTCAACGAGCATCTATACAAGAGCCAGTATATAAACAGCACCGGAAATGAGAGCACAAAGGAGGACTGCCTCAAGCACATTGGCATCATTGCGTCCGACTTTGTTGATGCGGCACTGGCCCGAAGCATCTACCAGCGCAATTACGATGCGAAGCACAAGCAGACCGTTTCGTACTACCTCCCGACCCGTATACGCATGACATACGGCGACTCGTTGAGCGATGCCTCACTCCAGGATGGAAAGACCGTTGGCGAGGGTCGTTTCCGCCTTGTCGACAGCAGCAACGTACTCAGCGTGACGGCTTCGGGCAACACGTTTGCCATCGAATACGTGGATGTCGACGCTTTGGGCAACGAGACCGTTACGGAACTGCAGGGTTCCGTGCCCATCGATATCGACCCGCGCGCACTGACGCCCCACTTTGAAGGGCTCGAGGGCCTTAAGGCCGGCGAGGACGTGCGCGCAAAGATCGCGGCGCCGCTCGAGGGCAAGCTCGAAGGCGATGCCTGCACCGCCCAGCTCGAGTTTATGCACGATGCAAACGGCGCTCCGGGCACGGAAATGGCCGAGGGCGAGGCATTTACCGCGGGGACGTACTGGGTGCGTGCGAATGGGCTTTTGGGCGACGCGGCGCAGAACTACACGCTTGCCAGCGACGGAGCCGCAAGCTTTACCGTAGCGGCCTCGGACGGTGCAGGCGGCACCGGCACTGGCGCCAACGCGGGCAGCGCTGATAAGAACGGTAAGGGCAACAAGGGCAAGGGCTCGGGCGGAAAGCTCGCCGACACGGGCGACGGCTCTGGCATCGCCGCCGGGCTCGCTGCCGCCGCCGTAGCGACAACGGTCGCCGGCGCGGCGATGCTTGCCAGTGACGGTGAAAACAACGGGGACGTTGTCGAATAGGCAAGCCGGCCTTTTAGACACATCGACTCAATCGGGGGCGCAGAACACCGTTCTGTGCCCCCGATTTTTACCTTGGCCCGAACGCCGCTATCGGCTACATCACCATGTTCAGCGCGTTAACAAACTCCTGGGCCTTCGCACGGCTGTTCAGGCTAAAGACGCAAGCGGTCAACAGACGATTGCGCAGAAAAACATCGCGGCCTTTGATTCTATTGACGCCCGTAATGTCCTTAAGATAAACAATCTCGGTGTGCTTGCCGCCAAAAGTGCCCTTCTTGAGCACCTCGATACGATTGGGGTAGATCTTAACGTCTTTAAAGCTACCCGAACCTTTGTCCTGGAATAGCAGCGTGTTGTTGTCCATACGCGTCACTCCCGTGGGGTTCGCTAAAACTGTCTCTATGGTCACATTTTAGTCACCGCAAGGCCCCCATGCGAAGGTGCCAAACAGCACAGTAATTCGTGTCCGCGCGAGGCTTTAAACTAAATTCGATAAAGATGCATTCCACAAGAGGAAAGTGGGGCGACAGTGATGGGCGAACTGGTAAACCGTGGAGAATCGGCAATCGTGCCCGAAGGTTTTTACAAGCAGGTCTCCTCGATTCTCAACGCCGCTCGCGACAAGGCCTATACCGCCGTTAACTTTGCGATGGTTGAGGCATATTGGGAGATCGGCAAGAGCATTGTTGATGAACAGGGCGGAGAGGGGCGCGCAGCATATGGAGAGGCATTGATTGCAGGCCTCTCCAGAAGGCTTACCGCGGATTTCGGAAGAGGCTTTGGCATCGCAAACCTTCGCAATATGCGTCAGTTCTTTCTTGCGTTTCCAATTCGCGACGCACTGCGTAGCGAATTGAGCTGGACTCATTACCGCAGGTTGATGCGCATTTCCGACCCTGACGCTCGCACCTGGTACATGAACGAATGCGCCGATTCTCGTTGGAGCACGCGTCAGCTCGAACGCCAGATCAATACCATGTTCCGCGAGCGCCTACTTGCCAGCAAGGACAAGGAGGCCGTCACCCAGGAAATCCAAAAGAGCGCCCCGGCTCGTCGCCCCGAGGATATCATCCGCGACCCATATGTACTGGAGTTTTTAGGTTTCTCGGACGATACTGCGTTTCGCGAGAGCGATCTAGAGCAGGCGCTCATCACGCATCTTCAGAAGTTCCTGCTGGAGCTTGGCCGTGGTTTCGCTTTCGAGGCGCGCCAAAAGCGTATCACCTTTGATGGGCGCCATTTCTATATTGACCTGGTGTTTTACAACTATCTGATGCGCTGCTTCGTGCTCATCGACCTTAAGACCGATGACCTTACGCATCAGGACCTGGGCCAGATGCAAATGTATGTGAACTACTACACGCGTGAGCTCATGAACGAAGGCGACAATCCGCCCATAGGCATCGTGCTCTGCGCGGACAAAAGCGATTCGATCGTCGAGTACACGCTGCCCGAAGACAACGACCAAGTGTTTGCCGCCAAATACCTGCCGTATCTTCCAAGCAAGGAAGAGCTGGCGCGCGAGCTGAGTGCCGAGTACCGCGCCATCAACGAAGCGACTAATGGCGAAGCGCAAGGGTAGCAGCACGTTGCGACCGATACCCCCGACGGCGTTTCATATCCCCCGACATAAGAGGAGCGCTCCATGACAGACAGACCGAAACCAGCGCTACGCGACTGCATCTATGGGCTTGCCGTCGGCGACGCACTGGGCGTTCCCTACGAGTTCAGGCCCCGCGGCACGTTCGAATGCACCGACATGATCGGCTACGGCACGCACGGGCAGGCCGCCGGCACCTGGAGCGACGACACATCTATGACGCTTGCCACCTGCGACTCGATTAGGGAGCTCGGGCATATCGACACTGCAGACATGCGCGACAAGTTCGTAAGCTGGATTGCTCGTGGCGAGTATACGATCGACGGCGTTTTCGATTACGGCGGCACGACCGCCCGCGCCCTGCACACCGGCAAAGGCGGCTCCGGCGAACGCGACAACGGCAACGGTTCACTCATGCGCATCGCGCCCCTGGCGTTTGTCGACGCGACTGACGACGAGATCTGCGAGGTCTCCGCGATAACGCACGCCCACAGAACGTCGACCGATGCATGCGTCATATTTGTCGAGCTGATGAGGGGCGTGATGAACGACGCGCTCCCCTCGTGGGCGCGGCAGCTGAAAAGCGCACCCGAGCACGAAATCAGATCCGGCGGCTTCGTGCGCGACACTCTTAAGGCAGCCACTTGGTGCTTCGTCAACACTAGCAGCTACGAAGATTGCGTGCTTGCCGCCGTCAACCTAGGCGACGACACCGACACCACCGCAGCCGTCGCCGGCGCCCTCGCAGGCACGGCATACGGTCTCAAAGCCATCCCGCAGGAGTGGGTCGACACCCTGCGCGGTAAAGAGTTGATAGAACGGTGTTTGTTTTAGGACGCGTCTTCAACGAAGACAATGACAGTCAACGCAAATGATTAGGGAACCGCACAAATGATGATTACAGAATGCGCCGTCATAGGTCCGTTCGTCACGGAGCAAAGCACCATGGGACCGTACACCGTGTTGATATTCGAATCCACGCTGCCGCAAAAAAGGGCCGGTTGCAGCCGGCCCTTTAGACGATAATACCTGCGTTGCCCGCGCTTCCGAAGTGTGACTAGCTGAGGAGCGGGTTCCGCGGCACAGTTTGATTTTACCCAGTGGAAAGGCTCTTTTGCAGCCGTCCCACCGTTTATTTACATCTACCACGATGGGCAGCTCGCACTACTGCGCACTGTCCCGTACCACTCCCCTACTTCCCAAAGATCGCGCCGAACAGGCCCTTTCGCTTGGGCTTCTCCTCACGGTAAGAACCCTCCGCCGTTGCTGCCACCTGCCGCGGCTGTTCGCCGCCTCCGCGGCGTACGATCTGGTATAGGAACGGCGATTTAACGTATTTGACCTCGATGGGCGTGGCGTGCACGGTACTTTCGCTCGACAGCATCACGTTGGGATTGAACGGTGCCACGACATGTGTCTCGCGCTTGTCGCTAAACACCACCGCGGCCGCACGACCCGTCTGGCCGTTCACGGCGATGCGCACTTGCTCGCCGTCGCGGCTATCCGACGCCGGGCGATCGACAAAGTAGACCGGTACCATCACCAGGCCGTCCTTATGCTTGCGGGCCTTGCGCGCCCAGGCGCGGATGCTCTTTTTATTAGGCTCTGTTAGACCAGAATTGACATATAGCATTTTTTCGATTTAGGACGATAATGCCCGGGAGCAATTTGAATTTGCTCCCGGGCATTAGTCTATTTTGGAGGTTTGAATGCGGTCAAAACTGATAAAGCGCGCTCATCTG
>JAXKGH010000153.1:0-2421 GCA_036550475.1 Collinsella sp.
CCATGGTGCTGGCCGTCGCCGTCACCGTGATGCGCGTGTCGCCGCTCAAGCCGCTGCGCGTCTTTGGCGACCTGTATGTCCAGGTCTTCCGTAACATCCCCGGCATCGCACTGCTCATCATCGTCGTCTATGCGCTGCCGCCGCTCAAGGTCGTTCTGCCCTACCGCACCTGCGTTATCGTCGCCACGGTCCTTTTGGGCTCGGCCTTTGGCTCCGAGAACTTTATGAGCGGCATCAACACCGTCGGCGTCGGTCAGGTGGAAGCCGCCCGCTCGCTCGGCATGAGCTTCAGCCGTATCCTCGCCAAGATCGTGATTCCGCAGGCGCTGCGCTCGAGCGTGCTACCCATGACCAACCTCTTTATCGCCGTCATGCTCACCACCGCGCTCGGCAGTCAGGTGCCGCTTAAGCCGCAGGAACTCACCGGCGTGGTGAGCTACATCAACACGCGCTCGCTCGGCGGCGTCGCCGCGTTCTTTATCTCGGCGCTCGGCTACTTGGGCACGGCCTTTGTGGTGAGCCACATTGGCAACTACATCGATAAGAAGGTGAGGATCCTCCGATGAGCAAGCATTCCTCCCCTGCACTCACCATGCGCGATGCGCTCTACGAGGCTCCCGGCCCCAAGATGCGCGCCAAGATTCGCATCGGCACCGCCATTTCGCTCGTTGCCGTGGCCGCGCTCATCGCTCTGGTACTGCAGCGCTTTTATGTGACCGGCCAGCTTTCGGTCCACTATTGGTATTTCTTTACGCACCTCACCACCTGGAAGTTCTTGCTTGCCGGCTTTGAGGGCACCGTTAAAGTCGCACTCACCGCCGGCGTCATTGCGCTGGTACTGGGCTTAGCCCTTATGCTCGGCCGCACCAGCGGCATCAAGCCGCTGCAGCTGGTCTGCCGCGTGCTCACCGATTTCTTCCGCGGCGTGCCGCGCCTGCTGTTCATCTACTTCTTCTTTTTGGTGCTGCCCCAGTACAAGATCGCACTGCCGTCGTTTTGGATGCTCACGCTTCCCGTCGCGCTTGCTGCAGCCGGTGTACTTGCCGAGATCTTCCGCGCCGGCGTCAACGCCGTGCCGCGCGGTCAGGTCGAGGCAGCCCAGGCACTCGGTCTCTCCAAAGCTAAAATCACCTTTAAAATCGTGTTGCCGCAGGCTATTCGGTTTATCATTCCGTCCTTGATTTCGCAGCTTGTGGTCGTAGTCAAGGACACCACCGTTGCCTACGTGGTGAGCTACCCCGACCTCATGCAAAACGCCCGCGTGCTCATTACCAACTACGACGCCCTCGTGTCGGTCTACCTGGTTATCGCGGTCATCTACATCCTCATCAACGTCGCGATCAACAAGGCCGCCGTCTACGTTTCGCACAAGACCGGCGCGACCATCATCCGCTAACGCTTTACCATTTCGAGTCATAAGGAGCCGAGCACCATGGCACAGAGCACCTCTTCCACCGGCAATCAGCCGCTGATCGAGCTCAGGCACGTCGATAAGCACTACGGAGATCTGCACGTCCTCAACGACATCAATCTCTCAGTCGACCGTGGCGAGGTCGTCGTTGTGATCGGTCCCTCGGGCTCGGGCAAGTCGACCATGTGCCGCACCATCAACCGCCTGGAAACTATCGACTCGGGCGAGATCCTCATCGAGGGCGAGCCCCTGCCGCAGGAAGGCAAGGACCTTGCCCGCATGCGCGCCGAACTGGGCATGGTGTTTCAGCAGTTCAACCTGTTTGCACATATGACGGTACTGCAGAACGTCATGCTGGGGCCGGTCGACGTGCTGGGCGTGTCCAAGGAGGAGGCCCGTGAGCGCGCCATGGACCTGCTGAGCCGCGTGGGCGTGGCCGAGCAGGCCGACAAGGTACCCGCACAGCTTTCGGGCGGCCAGCAGCAGCGCGTGGCCATCGCCCGTTCACTCGCCATGCAGCCCAAGGCCATGCTCTTTGACGAGCCCACAAGCGCCCTCGATCCCGAAATGATCAACGAGGTGCTCGAGGTCATGGTGCGCTTGGCCCAGCAGGGCATGACGATGATCGTCATCACGCACGAGATGAACTTCGCCCGCCGCGTGGCCGACCGCGTCGTCTTTATGGCCGACGGCCAGATCGTGGAAACCGGCACGCCCGACGAGTTCTTCGACCACGCCCAGACCAAGCGCGCCCAGGACTTCCTCAACTCCATCAAGGGTCACTAGCCAGCCACCCCGTGGGACAAATCCATCGGAAGCGTTGTCCCACGTCTCTCATGCGCCCTGTCACCTTCAGATTCGAAAGCAACACCTATGATCGGAACCCGCACCTCATCGTCCTACACCCCGCACGTCGACGTCGCCCCCGCCGACCGCCCACTCATCCTCGTCGCACCGCGCTGGGAAGAGGCAAAGCCGTTTTTAAGCGAGACGCTCTCCCCCAACGAGGA
>JAXKGH010000154.1:0-20337 GCA_036550475.1 Collinsella sp.
ACGATGGGCTTGGGGCTGTCCTGAATCAGGTAGGAAAGCGCTGCTGCGGTGTAGCTCATGGTGTCAGTGCCGTGCAGAATCACGAAGCCGTCGTGGTCGGCATAACCCTCGACAATGACGTCGCGGATACGCATCCAGTCGCTCGGGCGCATATTGGTGCTGTCGATGTTCATGGGCTGCACGACGTCGAGCTCGCAGAGGCCCGAGATCTCGGGGACGCTCTGGGCGAGCTCCTCACCGGTCAGGGCGGGGGAGAGGCCGTTGCCGTCCTCGGTCGATGCGATGGTGCCGCCCGTGGCGATGAGAAGGATGCGCTTCATGCTGATATTCCTATCGTATTTGCCGCCGCAGAGGCGGAGTCGTTCGGCAGTATTGTGGCACAGGGCGTCCAATGTTCAAACGTATTACATCATCTGTAACGTCTGGTAACACTTCAATTGCCGTCAAATAGGGGCCCGGGTCGTGCGTTTGCCGTGCGCTGATGGCTGCGAGGGACGAGAAACCCCATATAACGTGTACACTATGAAAGTTATTCTCGTTTATTCGCGCGGGTGAGCACCGGCTCCCCGCCAACAAGAGGGGGAACCATGGATCAAAAGGCTTCCGCAAAGGTCCTCGTACTCGACTTTGGTGCGCAGTACGGTCAGCTCATTGCCCGTCGCGTCCGCGACCTCAACGTGTATTCCGAGATCGTCCCCTGCGACATCTCGGCCGACGAGATTCGCGAGATGAACGCCTCTGCGCTCATTCTTTCCGGCGGCCCGGCCTCTGTGTATGCCGAGGACGCTCCGTCCATCGATCCTGCCATCTTTTACCTGGGCCTTCCCGTCCTGGGCTTTTGCTACGGCCATCAGATCACGGCCGTGACGCTCGGCGGCAAGGTCGGCCACTCAGAGGTGGGCGAGTACGGCCGCGCCACCATCACGCGCACGGCCGGCGCCAAGCTCTTTAACTCCACGCCCATGGAGCAAACCGTGTGGATGAGCCATCGCGACGCCGTTTCCGAGGTGCCCGAGGGCTTTACCGTTACCGCCAGCACCGACGTGTGCCCGGTTGCCGCCATGGAGTGCCCCGAGCGCAAGATTTTCACCACGCAGTTCCACCCCGAGGTCAAGCACTCCGAGTACGGTCAGCAGCTGCTGAGCAATTTCCTGTTTGAGATCTGCGGCCTGGAGCCCAACTGGAGCATGGACAACCTGGTCGAGACCATGACGGCCGAGTTCCGCGAGAAGGTCGGTGACGACCGCGTGATTCTGGCCCTGTCCGGCGGCGTCGACTCCTCCGTCGTGGCTGCGCTGGGCGCTCGCGCCGTGGGCAAGCAGATGACCTGCGTGTTCATCAACCACGGCCTGCTGCGCAAGGGTGAGCCCGAGCAGGTGGAGGAGGTCTTCACCAAGCAGTTTGACGTCGACTTTATCCACGTCCACGCCGAGGACCGTTATGCCGAGCTTCTGGCCGGCGTGACCGAGCCCGAGGAGAAGCGCCGCATCATCGGTACGCAGTTCTGGAAAGAGTTCTTCGCCGTGGCGCAGCAGCTCGAGACCGACGGCAAGCCGGTCAAGTATCTGGCTCAGGGCACCATCTACCCCGACATCATCGAGTCCGGCGCTCGCAAGACGGGCGGCAAGACGGCCACCATCAAGAGCCATCACAACCTGATCCCGTTCCCCGAGGGCGTGCACTTCGACCTTATTGAGCCGCTCGACCACTTCTTTAAGGACGAGGTCCGCGCGCTTGGTCTGGCGCTCGGACTGCCGGGTCACATCGTGTTCCGCCAGCCTTTCCCGGGCCCGGGTCTTGCCATCCGCATCATCGGCGCGGTCGACAAGGAGAAGCTCGAGATCCTCAAGAACGCTGACGCTATCGTGCGCGAGGAGCTCGACGCCTACAACCAGCGTCTGTTTGAGCAGACTGGCGAGCGCAACTCCGAGCACAGCTGCTGGCAGTATTTCGCGGTCCTGCCCGACATCAAGTCCGTCGGTGTTATGGGCGACGAGCGCACCTATCAGCGTCCGATCATCCTGCGTGCCGTCGAGTCCAGCGATGCCATGACCGCCGACTGGGCCAAGCTGCCCTACGACGTGCTGGCCCGCATTTCCGGCCGCATCGTGGCCGAGGTTCCCGGCGCCAACCGCGTGTGCTACGACATCACGTCCAAGCCGCCCGCGACCATCGAGTGGGAGTAGTAAATAGCCCTTTGCGAGGGAGGTCGGAAACGGCCTCCCTCGTTTTTTATTTGCGTGCCATGGGTGCTTGTGCATTGTGGTGTATGTGGTACATACAAACCAGCCGCGCAATCTCTCAAGCTGTTTAGCTGGGATTATTGTTTGCTGGTATGTTTTAAAGTGCTTTCAATTACCGAAGCAACGCCATCAATTTATTTCTAATTAATGCTGACCGGCAGATTGCGTCCGCCCGCAAGAGGCCGCTCGGACTGGTACTCAAAATGTACTCACGACGTTTTGAGTATCGATTTGCTGGTACTCACAGACGGTAAAAACGGCTGTCTACCTCGATATATTCGTTATCCCCAACGGCTTGTCAACGAATACTGACTAGTGATTGAGTGCTGCATGGCTCAAATTAGCCTACGTAATTACGTAATTACGTATAAAATCAATTCAACTGAACAAAGGAGGCCCGCATGTCCGAAGCGCAACTCAAGGAGAACGCGAAGGAGCTGGATAAGTTCACGCTCTCGATAACCCGCGAGGATAAGCGGGCTCTTAAGTCCTATGCCGCGCGCCAGGATAAGACAGTGGCTAAGGTCCTGCGCGAATGGATTGACGAGAAGTGTAAGGGGGAGAAGTGATGTCTCAGACGGCGCAAGCAGTCGTTCAGAACCTTGTTGATCGTGCTGTCAAGCTGGGCGATCGTCAGCTCGCTGCCGACATCCGTGCCTTTGCGGCGCAGCGCCAGTTTGGGCTTGTATTTGAACACAACCGTCCAGAACGACTTCGCCTTTATGGCAAACCTATCATGAAGGGCGATGTCGTACAGGTGCTTCCCGAGCGTGGTAAAAAAGAGGATTCTAACTCCCAACTGCTATGGTTTGTAAATACCGTTCGGGGGGGGGTTGCTGATCTAAAGCCATACCAATCGCCCTCATATGACGAAAACGAATGTGAGCCCCGCTCCGTTGCTGTCGATGATGTCGTGCCTGTTGCTGAATATGACCAGCCGATTTATGCTGGCCTCAAAGAGACTGGGCGTGTCGAGCGCGGTGGCGATAAGCCCTATCAAGTAGTCATTAACGGCGAAAACTACCATGCTCTTGAAACCTTGGCCTTTGCCTATGCAGGCAAAGTGGACTGCATATATATTGACCCGCCCTATAACACTGGCGCCCGCGACTGGAAATATAACAACGATTACGTCGACGGCTCCGACGCTTATCGCCACTCCAAGTGGCTTGCCTTTATGGAGCGCCGCCTCAAGCTTGCCAAGCAGCTGCTCAACCCCAACGATTCCGTGCTCATCGTGACGATCGACGAGAAGGAGTATGCAAGGCTTGAGCTTCTTTTAGAGAGCGTTTTTCCCAACGCGACCGGTATCCAGACGGTTTCAATCACCATAAACAAGAACGGGGTTGCCCGCGGCAACCAGTTCAAGAGAGCTGACGAGTACGCTGTCTTTTGCTTTTTTGGTACCGCCGCGCCGTGCCAAGTGGACCGCAGACTCTATTCCGTTGAGTTCGGAGAACTTGAGGAAAAAGTGGCTGATGACGCGTCGAGCAGCCGCTCCCAACGTAAGGTACGTTGGGAGTGGCTGCTGAGGGGCGGTCCCAATGCCGCTCGCACCGCAAGGCCGAACCTCTTTTATCCCATCTATATCGATAAGGAGACCGCGACAATTAAGGAGCTCGGCGCTTCTCTCCCCCTTGAACAAGACTGGACAAAGATACCGACAAAAACGGGTCTCAGGGCAGTTTGGCCTATTAGGACCGATGGCCGAGAGGCGACTTGGAGGATCTCCCAGAATGCTCTACAGGCCAAGCTTGATCGCGGGTGCGCAAAAGTAGGTGAGTACAACAAAAAGAGTGATCGGTACTCCCTCCTTTACCTAGGAGATTCCCAAGAGGAGCGTCTCAAGAATGGAGAAATTAAACTCATCGGCAAGGCTGAGGATGGGTCCCTGCTTCTCGAAGAGCAGGGAGAACGCTCTGCCATTCCAACAACCGTTTGGAGTGGCACGCAGTTCTCTGCCGGTGAATACGGGAGCCGATATATCAAAAAGTTTATCGGCGATAGGCGCTTCACATTTCCAAAGTCCCTATATGCGACCGAGCTCTCAATCGCTTCCGTTGTCGCCGACAAGCCCGATGCCCTTATAGTCGACTTCTTCTCAGGGTCGGGCACCACGGCGCACGCCGTCATGCGTCTGAACCATCAGGACGGCGGGCGCAGGCGTTCCATCAGCGTAACGAACAACGAGGTCTCCGAGGACGAATCCAAAAAGCTCACCAAGCGCGGTCTTCGCCAGGGCGACCCCGAATGGGAGGCACTGGGCATCTGCCAGTACGTTACCAAACCTCGCGTCACGGCGGCCATCACGGGCAAGACGCCCGAGGGCGATCCCATCAAGGGTGACTACAAGTTCACCGACGAGTTTCCCATGGCCGACGGCTTCGAGGAAAACGCCGTCTTCTTTGACCTCACCTACGCAGATCCAGACGCCGTCGAGCTGGGCGTGGCCTTCGAGGAGATCGCGCCCCTGCTCTGGCTGCGCGCTGGTTCGCGTGGCAGCATCATCAAGCACGAGCAGCCGGGCTTTGCCATGGTCGACGCCTACGCCGTCCTTTTCGACTTTGCTTCGGTCGGCGCTTTCATAGACGCCGTCAAGCAGAATGCCAGCATAGGGTGCGCTTATGTGATCACGGACGACACGGCTCGATACGCCTCCGTCAAGGCACAGCTGCCCGGGGTCGACGTCGTCCGCCTGTACGAGAACTACCTGCAATCGTTCAAGATTGCCGCCGAGGATGCGGTGAGGTAAGCATGAGAGTCGAACTTAAGGATTTCCAAGCCGGGGCAGTCGCGACCCTGGCAAACAAGTTGCAGTCGATGCGCCGACGCTATGAGCAGGACGGCGAACTGTCTTCGGTGTGCCTCGCATCTCCCACGGGCTCGGGCAAGACGGTCATGTGCGCGGCGACGATCGAAGCACTCTTCTTCGGAGACGATGATCTGGGCCTCATGCCCGACGAGAATGCCGTTGTTCTTTGGCTCTCGGATTCCCCGAGCCTGAACGAGCAGACGAGCGTGCGTTTTTCCAACGTGGCGGACAAGCTGGCAGACAGCATCCTCGACAGGCGCCATCTGGTCACGATTACCAACGACTTCGGAGCCGCGCACGACATTCTCGAACCGCGCCATGTCTATTTCCTCAGCAAGGACCTGCTTAGCAAGAATGGCCTGCTCACCAAGGGTGGTGAGGCCAACTCCGGCCGCGTGTTCTGGGATATCCTTGACCGCACCATCAGGGACCCGGAGCGTAACCTCTATCTGTTCATAGACGAGGCCCACCGCGGCCTGGGGGCCAATGCATCAAGTGAGCGCGGCACCGCGACGATCTATGCTAACCTCATCGACGGCCTGGACGGCCGCGCGGCGATGCCCGTCGTCGTCGGGGTCTCTGCTACGCCGCAGAGGTTCGAGGCGGCCATGGACCAGCGCGCCGATCGCGTGCGTATGCCAAAGGTCGCTGTGACCCCTCGCGAGGTCCAGGAGTCAGGTCTGCTCAAGGACATCATCGAGTTGCGCGTGCCAGAGAAGGACGACCCAGTCGAGCACCAGTACCTCACTATGGCGTGCGAGCGCTATGCCCTGGCCTGCCGCGAGTGGGGCGAGTACTGTGCCCGTGAGGGCGAGAGTCCCGTCAACCCGCTGCTGCTCATCCAAGCGGCGGACAACGTGAGCAACTCGGCCCTGGCTGAGATGTGCGACCAGATCACGGGCCTGGTCCCCGGCCTTTCCGAGGCGATGTCGTTCGCCAACGTCTTCGGCGAGCATAAGGACATCGCGGCGGGAAAATACCTCATTCCCTATGTCGAGCCCGAGTTCGTTCAGGACACCTCGCGCATTCGCGTGCTCTTCGCCAAGGAAGCTGTCTCCAACGGATGGGACTGCCCGCGAGCGGAGGTTATCTTCTCGCAGCGCAGGCGTTCGGACTCGACCTATATCGCACAACTCGTGGGACGTATGGTACGCACCCCGCTTGCGCGGCGCATCGAATCCGATGATCTTTTGAACTCCGTCGCCTGCTACCTGCCCCAGTTCAATCCCGAGAGCACTCAGGACGTGGTCGACTACCTCATGGGTCGCAAGGACGACATGGGTGAGAGCTCCATCGGCAAGCAGAACATCGTTCTCAACCCCGTGACCATCACGGCGGCTGCGCCCAAGTCCGAAGCCGACTACCAACAGGAGCTCAAGGCGTACGAGGAGAACGAGAAGGCCATCGAGGCGGCGCGGCAGGCACAACCCGGCTACCAGGCGCCGCTTGCCGGCATCGCGATTCAGGAGCCGTTGGACATGCAGGGAACGCAGCCCTCGCTTGCCTCGGCGGTCGGGCCCGTCGACGTCCCGGCGCCAGAAGCGGAGCCGGCGCCTCAGCCCGCAACGGGCAACTACGTTGCAGCGCCTGCCCCGCAGCAACCTGCGACCCCTGAGCCAAGTTCCACACAGACCGAGCCGACCCAGCCCGTCTCGGTCGTAAAACCCGTGCCCATGGCAAAGCCCAAGCCGCCCACCAAGCGCGAGCAGTCTTTCACGCACCAGGAGTGGCAGGGCATCCGCACAGCCTTCGATTCCATCCCCGTCCAGCGCATTCCGAAGAAGGCCAGAAACGAATTCCAGAGCCTGGTTAAGACGGCGACTCTGCTTGTCGAGACCGGCCTCGATGTCAATGCCGCAGCCGACGTGAAAAAACAGTTCGTCCAGAAGCTCAAGGGATACATCGTTGCTAACGAGGACGAGTACCGCGAAGCCAAACACGACGTAGAGGTTGCCGAGACCGTCAAGATCACGCTCGACAAGCTCAACGAGACCGAGGACCAGGAGCAGGAGGAGGCTCGCACGGACGCCGACGGCCTCAGGAAGGCCGCCCGCGACGCCGACATGCATTTCACTAAGGAGTTTGCGAATGAGTATCGTCGCGCCAACTTCAAGGAGCTTGGGCGGCCCGAGTGCGACCTGCGCCTTGCCGCAGCGGTTCGCACGCAGGCCATCGTTGATGCGCTCGAGGGCTGGGCGGCTCAATGCCGAAAGGGATACTTCGATAAGGTCGATGGATCTGGCGATTATGACTACCTTAACGACGCGGCAAAGCAACGCTACGACGAGCTGGCCCGTGAAACCGAGGGCAAGCGTCTCACAAAGATAGAGTGGCCCACGTCTACCAGCACGTCGGACGACTTCGCTAAGTATCCGTGCCATATCGTGCAGAAAGAGGACGGCTTCTGCCCGCTCGACCTGAACCCGGCGGAAGACTATATCGTTAGGAACGAATTGGCAAAGAATCGCACGGTTGCCTTCTATCGCAATCCGTCGGGCAGCATGTCTGCCAAGGCGTTTTCGATCCCGTACATGTCTTCGGTGGGACGCAAAGCCCTGCATCCAGATTTCCTCTTCTTCGTGAAGGATGCAGAGGGCGTCATCAGGCCGTCCATCGTCGACCCCCACGGCGAGTTCCTCGGCGACACACTGGCAAAGCTCAGAGGTTACGTGACCTACTTGCGCGAGTACCCTGATGTCTTCAAACAGGTGCTCTTTGTGGGGGATATGGGAAACGGTGAGTACAAGGTGCTCAACCTCCTGCGCCCCGAGGTCCAGGATGCCATCATGTCCTATAGCGATGTCGACTGTAAGGCGCTCTTCTACGGCTCCTTCGCAAACGACTATCACTAGTATCGTCGGGATTTGCCCAGCGGGCATCTCGGATCATATACCAGAACCGAATTAGTAAGGCTTGCTAAGGCGGCCGTCCGTTAGGGGCGGCCGCCTCTCTTCAGGCTTGACCCATGATTTCCAACGTTTCGGCGGCATTCGCCGGTCATGACCTCGTATCCGTTACGTGGGTGGCACCTCCGCTACGCCGCGTCAAGGGGCCCATGAGACCCCGCACAAACCTCCGCTCCGCTCCGGTTGGTGGAGGTCGTCATGGACTCCCTTGACCCGCCTTCGCTCCGGTGCGGCTTTGCAGGGAGCAAAGCCGACGACGACGCGCGGCGTCGCCATTCGGCTTTGCCCGCAAGGGCGAGATGTTCAGGGCAGCGTGCCCGGAAACGGAGGAAGACATGCAGGAGCTGATGACGAGGGAGATTGCGGAGGGGCTACCGAGGCTCTACGAGCAGGACGGGGCGGAGGACCCCTCGGTCTACGTCCACTACTTCTCGTGCGTGAACGGATGGGACTGGTGGCTGCTCGAGTTCGATGGGACGGACGAGGCGTTCGGCCTCGTCGAGGGCTACGACGACGAGCTCGGCTACTTCAGCATCAAGGAGATGGCCGAGCTGAACCGCCAGATGGGGTTCGCCGCCATCGAACGCGACGAGCACTTCGAGCCGAAGTTGCTTAGCGCCGTCAGGGGGAGGTAGCTCCATGGAGATGGACGAGTTTGACGCCGCGGGCAGATTCGGCAAGTCCCCGGGCGGAGCCGTCGGGCTGACTGTCGTCGTCGAGTTCGAGTCGCGCGGCGAGGGCGGGGCGTTCGAGATAGGCACCGCTCCGGAGGGGTCGCCAGAACTCGGGCGACTCGTCTCGGAAGCACGCGACGAGGCCGACGCCTTGGTGGAGGACGGGGGCGGATGGGCTGCCGTCCGCATCGGATTCGGCGACGTGGAGAGCATCGACTGCGGGAGCGGCCGGACCGCGTACGTTGCCGGAGAGGGGTGAGGCGCATACAGAGAACGCGGGTATGCCATCGGCGTGCCCGCGCCAGCTTTTTCGGGGATGCCTCGTGCCATCCCCGAACCTCTGCACGCCAAGGGGCGGCGCCCCTTGGAGCCTTGGCCAAGGCGACTCGGGAACATGGAGGATACTGAGACCCATGCACCCGGCGGCATCAATAGATCTCAACCTGATGCTTGACCGCTACGGCCTAGAATTCGGCGGCTTCCGCTACTTCGTGGCACCGCAGCCCGAGCACTTATACCCGGTGGTCACGGTCTCGTTCCATGCCGCGCTCAGCTGCACCTGCTCGTCATATGCCGCCTTGTCGGTTACGGTTTCATAGTAACCCTGCTTCACAGTCACATAGGAAGAATGATAACCACCGCAGTTGCCGCCGTTCAGAAGGGAGTTGTCAATGTGTCCCCAAGGGTCAGACGTGATATCCGCACCACACTGATTGCAGATATAGTGCTCCTCCGTCACCGGGTCATGCCACACCTGATGCGTCACCGCATCGTGGTGGACGGTCTTGTACTGAGCGTCGTGATGGACGGTTTTTGTCTGGGCAACCCAGTTGTGCTGATGCGCCGGGGTGTCATCCTTTTTCGATGAACTGCCTGAATTGGAGTTTGAGCTGGAGTTGCTGCTGTTGCCGCCACTCGGCTTGCTATCGGATTTTCCTTCGTCTTTCTTGGAGGATGAATTGCTCTTGTTTCCAGAATTATCGGAGCTGCCTGTGGTCTTCCCATTATCCTTCTTGGAGCCGTTGGATGAGCCTGAATCGCTCTTCTTGCTGTCGGAAGTTTCCGGGGTCTTCGCGTCGGACTTCTCTTCCTTGGCGGTCTCCTGAGCCTTCTCGGTCTCCTTCTCGACGGCATCGGTATCGGCGTTCGGGTTCTTCTTGATGTTGTCCTCGAACTTCTTCACGACCTCAGCGCCCTTGTCCCCGGTCAGGGTGGAATCGCCCTTCTTCACGGCTTCCGCAACGTCCTTGGCAATGGCTGTCAGGTCATCCTTCGTCACCTTGTCCGCATCCACCTTATCGAAAGTCACGCCTGTGGCAACTGTCTTGTCGGCTTTTCCGGCGGTAACCTTCTTCGATGGCACCTTATAGATGGAGCCGTCGGCGTTCACCGGTGAGATGAATGTGACGGTATAGGTACCGGACTCACCGACCTTCACGGTCACCTGCTTGTTCGCGGCGATGGCGGTGTAGAAGTCTACTTTCCCGTCCTCATCCTCAATATGGGCGATGACGGGCGTGGAGGTGTCCGCATCCCAGCCGTCAGCCTTCACTTCAAGGGTAAGTACCATGTCCTGCTTCTCATCGTCCTTCGACTGCGACACCGCAGGGGCATTGGAATCTCCCGTCCAACTGGCATGTGAGATAGCGTAAGCCCCGCAGCCGATGAGAAGCGCCGCGCAGAGGATTCCCGCACCAGCCGCGCAAACCTGCTTGCGGGAGAACTCGCGCCCGAAGAGCTTGATTCGACCGCTATTTTCCATTCGTGAACACCGGATCATACATTGTCTCTCCCAGCTTCAGAACCAGGCTGTCGCTACGTTTCTCGAGGGTGTAGGCCACCGACGCCCCATCGGCCGTCAGCTCGCCCTTGTAAACGAGCGGGCGCGGTGTAGAGTCGGTATCCTTCGCCCTCTGGTCTTTGACCGTGAGGCTGTACTTTCCCGAATGGTCCGATGCGGCCCATTCGTCATCACTGGGACCCTGGGTGAACAGATAGCCCTTTTGGTTATACGAGGCCTTCTTGAATGCGATCTTTCCGCTGTCGAAGTTGATCTCCTCGGGGCTCGCCATGGACTCCGGCCGGTTCGAGCGTTCCCATTCCTGCGATTCAAGCAGCTCTTTGACGCGGGCGACCGCCTTGCCGGTGTAGTCCTCGTAGTACTTCTTCGCATCGTCCTCGTTAAGGAAATAGCGCTCGCCGTACTCCTCGCCGCCAGAGGGGATATAGGCATCCGCATCGTCGGCCTTCTTGAGCGTCAGGGTCCCGAGCTCGCTTGAGCTCAATACGATGTTCTCGTCTTCCTGCCTCCACGTTCCCGAGGACTCGAACGACCCTGCGTAATGCCAGCCGTCCCCGTCGTCGAAGGTTATCGTCGTCTCGGAACCCAGCTTGTTATTCGTCATCTTCCCGAGGGCGACGTTGTCGCAGACCGATACGTAATAGAGCGTCATTCCCTTCACTCCCGTCATCCCGCATCCGCTCAAGCCGCTCAATCCGGCAATCGACATCAGTCCGACAGCGCCCAAAAAGCCGCGCCGGGATACATTCATCGCCATGGCAGTTCTCCTTTGATTCATAGATGGTACTTACGGCGATCCCTTCAACCGGGAAAAGGGCCACGTGAGCATTGTATTGCAAATTGTCACTCATATAGGTGTGACTTATATAGGTCCGCCTCAAATCATTGGCACCACCAGTCGGGAGGTACCAATGACTCAGCTAGATGCAAAAATGAAAGTCGGACTTCGCATTAAGGAACTGAGAAACGCTCTTGGATACAGCCAGGAAGCCCTTGCGTTCTCGATAGAGATGTCTCGAACCTATTTTGCCGAGGTCGAAACCGGGAAACGGAACATCTCGATCGAGAACATAGAGCGCATAGCAAGGGGCCTTGGTGTTTCTCTAAGGGAGTTTTTCGATTCCGACCTGTTTACGGGATGACTCGGTGACGGATTGCTGGAAAAATATCTGTGGATGCGCGGCGCTGCTTCTTTTTATGCTATTCGAATATCGCGAGACCTGTTGACTTCTATTTCCGCCGAGAATCGGCGGTGCAGGATAAGGCTCCACTACGTTTCGCCGGAGGCAAACGGCGCAACTCGGCGCGCCGAGTTCGAAAGCGCAGGTAGATGCCTGCACCTAAAACGAAAAACACCCGCACCCGCGTGTAGTACGCGGGTGCGGGTGCGTAGTTGATCGAGGCGTTTCCGCTGGATATGGGCGATTACGCGGCTAGAAGCCCTCGGGAACGTATCCTGCCGCCGTTTTCGGCTTCGTCGGTGCTGTCGCCGCGCCGCCGGGGTCGGTCGGGCCCTGCCAAATCTTCGGTACCGTCTCGTTCCTGATCTCGCGGCGAGCGGTCGATTGCTCCATAAGTGCCCGTTCGGCCTCGGGGGATGTCATCCCGAGCATGGGCCCGACGAAGGTCTCGGTGACGTCCCTGCTGGGGAAGGCCATAGGTACGCCGTCGTGGATCACGAGGGCTCCCGTCTCGCGGCCAGTCCAACGCTGGAGCTCGTCGGGCGTGATGAGCGGCCTGCGGACGAGTCCCTCGCTCGTGCCCGTCGAGCCGGTGTTCGTTCCCCTCGTTCGGTTCGTGGACTGAGCGACCGCCGTGTAGGAGCCCATCGACTCCGAGAGCTTGCGCGCGGTGTCGAGGTTGGAGCAGGAGAGAACGACCTTGTCCTTGAGGAGGTCGAGTATCGTCTCGGCTTCTTCTCGGCTGTAGCCGGAGACGGACTGGAGCTGGAGGAGCGACTGACAGAACCAGAGAACATGGACGCCTTCTGAGCGCATCTCTCCCAGGTCCTGGACGATCCTTTCGTTGCGGCCGAGGGACGCCGCCTCATCGAGGAGGAGGATGGTTTCGACGGGGCAGCGCCCGGCATGGCCTGCGGCGCAGGAACGCAGCGCCGAGAGCGCTTGGGAAACGAACGTCTGGACGAGTCTCTTGTAGTTGCCCGTTGCCGAGGACGATGAGATGAAGACCGCCGTGGGCTCCTCGCCGATGTCCCCGAGGCCGCACTCGTCGTCGTGAAGCATCCGGGCAACGTTGCCGTCGACGTACTCGGTGAGGCAGTTGCTCAGAGTCGAGACGATGCCAGGCCCGCCTCCGTGCTCACCGTTGAGTCCGCCGAGGAAGGGGAGGGCGGGGTCTCCTGCGGACAGAGATGCCGCCAGGGCGGCGATGCGGTCAAGCGGGCCCTGGTCGCCTGACGGCGAGATCGCGGCAGCGACGGACATGACGGTCTTCTTGTCTTCCGGGATGGACGCATCCTCGATGAGGGCGAGGGAGATGCCGACGAAGAGGTTCCGAGCGCCGTCGTAGAAGAACGGCTGGCCTTTCGACGGCGCGGGCACGACGCAGCGCGCGAGCTCACGCAGCTCCCGTGCGCAGCCGCCGGCCCCCTCCGCCTTAAAGGCCTCCTTTGCCCTCTCGAGCGGATCGAATCGAACCGAGGATACGGGCGCGTCGAACATCACGTCGACGATGCGATGAGTGCCCGTCTCCTCGAACACAGGCTCAAGGAAGGCCCTGAGCTCGCCCTTGATGTCGTTGATGATGAGGGAGCGGCCTTGCTCGAAGTTTGCCAAGGCTGACAAAATGGCGACTCGACGGCTTTTGCCCTCGCCACTCTCGGCAAGGATGCAGGCGTGGACAGAGTCGATGAGCCTGACGCTCTTCCCGATCTCGCCCACGACCAGTGTGCCGCCCGAGGGCTTGTCGCCCTTCTGCCACGATTCGCTCCGGCGCTTAAGCTCGCCGTGTGCCGAGATGAGCCTCGCGTCGCCGTGGATGGGCGCGCCGGGCGCGCGGCGCCCGCCGACCCAGGTCCCGTCGTGGAGCCAGCGCGACCAGTCGAAGTGGCTCCAGACGCCTGCTATCGTGGAGATGGCGAGGACCGCCGCGCATCCCACGAGGAAGGCATCGTCCTGGACCAGCTCCGGTAGGACTTCGAGTGGGTTTTGGAACACGGTCCCGGGAAGCTCGGGTGCTGCGGCCGTCCCGAAGCTTCTGAGCGTTATGGCGATGCCGATGACCCATGCATCCAGCCAGCGCCATATCGCCGGCAGCAGAACGAGTGCGATCGCGGCCCCGGCTGCCGCGCCGGTGGCGACGCAGCGCCTGAGATGCGCGCCCTCGTCGGCGTTGAAGCTCTTCTGCTTGCTCACAGAATCATTCCCTTCACTATGGATTTTGCTGGTGCGAGCGCGATGCCCACCGCATCGCCCCTGATCGCGGCCGATGCGGCGGCCGCGAGAGCCCTAGCGAGCACGCGTTCGGCTTGCTGGCCGACATCGTCCGATAGGTCTCTTCTGCCTTTCCGGGATTCCGTTGCGGATGCGAGGACCCTAGCAAGGGCCTTTCCGGCGGCAATCGGGGCCTTGGCCATGGAGAGTGTGTAGGACGGACAACCTTGGAGGCATCGCTTCGGGATCGGACGATGTTCGCGCACCGCCCTGCACGCCGCGTCTAGGTTCTCAGGGGAGACGCAGGCGCGGATCTCACCCGCGAGCGCCCTCATATACCTACGTTCCGTCGCGGGGCCGCGCTCCGGTCTCCTAGTCCTTTCAAGGTCTTGCGTGGGGATCGCCGTTCGGTCGGGCGCGATGATTCTGAGTACGGCGTCGCACTGGCGTGCCCGCAGTTCCCTCATGGCATCGCTCACGTAACGGTCCCTCTCCACTCCTTTGAGGCCCCTGAGATCGGCGCATCGCTCTACGGACTCGCGATAGGCGACAACGGTCGCCTTGATTTCGGGATGGGCCGATTCGGCCCTCGCGACGGCGGAGTCAACCTCTTTTGCTACTTCCGGGTGCCAGCGACGGAGGTGCGCGTAGGAGATACGACCGTCCGGGGGCAGCGTGACGTTTGTCTCATTCACGGGGACGCCACGGACGGCGTCGACCGTTCGTGACCTCGCAAGGTCGCGGGCCTCGTGTTCAACCGCGAGCGCCGGGGCCAACGCCGCATCGGTGAGGTCGTTCCTTGCCCGGTCAAGCGCGTTGCGGGCCATGAGCGAATCGAATGAGCCGTCCGACGACCACGCTATGACGTGCACGTGCTTGGAGCTCGGGTGGTTCTCGTGCTCGGCAGCTACCCAGCGGACGCTTGATTCGGGGATGCCCATTGCCTCGGCAAGTGCCGGCGAGAGGTTTCGTCGGCAGAAGCGTTGCCAATCCTCCTTGCACGCGAGGTCGAGCTCGCACGCCTCGTCCCTGCGGACGCTGAGCACAACGGTAGCAATCGCGCCGTCGGCCTTTTCGAGCTCCCTGCGGGCCGTGCGGAGCTGGACGGCCCCGTTCTGGTCGAAGAGCGCGGTCGATCCGGGCCTCTCGGCGCAGTAGCCGACGAGCCCCATCCTCTCTGCGAGCTCGGAGCGCCTGAGGTCGTCGACGGTGGCTGACTTGTCGGCCCCCTCGCGCGTGGCGACGTATTCGATGTTGTTGGTGATGACGGCGGAACGCCCGCGCGACCCGGGGAGGTGCACGCGGGCGTTCACGACGAGGCTGCTACGACTTGCCATCAGAAAGGCGCCCCCTCGCCTCAGAGAGCGTCATGCCGCGCTGCATGAGGCCGGCTTGCTTGTCGTAAGCGGCGTAGATGTCCGAGACGCTCACGCCGTCCAGGCCATCGAACGTGCCCTTTTCGACCTCGACTGCCGCGATTGCCGCGACGATAGAGGCACGGGTGGCGCGGTGCACGACGCGCGCGATGCGGTCCTCCTGCTCGGCGTTGCGTTCGTCGAGCGTGTGGTCGAGCTGCTCGAGTAGCGGCTGCATGACGCCGCGCAGATAGGTTCCGAGCTCGGTGGAGTAGAGCGCCAGGCCGTCGGAGGCGAGCCCGGCGGCGATGAGCTCGCGGGCGGCTGCGCTGCCGCTGAGCCCCTTGGAAACCCCGTAGGCGTGGAGGCGGCGATAGGTCTTGTCGGGGAGGCGAAGGCTCATGACTTTCGACTTGTCTTTGCCGGTGGTCATCTTAGACCCCTTCGTTCGGGAGGGGTGCGCCGACGGCACGGAGGGCGGCGATGTTCTCGGGCGTGCGCTCGTAGGTCTTGGGCCAGAAGGTGATGGGTACCATGACGAGATCGTCGCGGGGGATTCCGTAGGCGAAGAGATAGGCCGCGATGGCATCGACGTACTCTACGTCGTTGACGTTGAAAGTGTCGGTGAAGAAGATGCCGGTGGGGTCGTCGTTGCAGCCCTTGACGAAATAGACGCCGTTCCCGCCTTCCTTGAACGGGTTCAAGACCTTGCACTCCGGCTTCGCGTAGTAGGCGATTCCGGCGCGAACGACGCGCGTGAAACCCGGACGCTCGTTGACCCGCGCTGCTCGCGTGAAGTTCAGGCCGGGATCGGATTCCAGCAGATGGGAGAGCACGGAGCCGACAGCGTCGCCCTTGTGCTCGGGGATTGTCCCGAGGAGGTCGGCGAGGCGCGATTTCATTTTCTCAATCAGTTTCATCGTGTGTTTCCTTTCTGCCGGTGCCGCACGGGTGCCGGCAACTCGCTTAAATGTCTTGGTTAGCGATGGTTCTAGCTGCGGAGAGACTGCGTGGTGCCGAAGGTGCCGAGGAGCGGCCAAGAGTTTTGGAATCCATGGCACCTTCGGCACCGTCTGCCGGGTCTTGCAGGTGAAGGGCGGTGGACAGGGTGCCGCTGCGACATGTTGCGGCACCCAATCGGCCCTAATCCGTTTCCCGGAACACCCAACAGCGCTGCTTGCCGTATGGAGGGCAGAGACGCTTGTTGCCCGGAACCCATCCGGGGCACTGCGACGAGAGGATGCGGCTGACCATCTTGCAGTTGGCCTTGGTCTTCTCAAGGTGGAGGGCCTTGTCGAGGATTTCGAACGTGCATATGGGACGGTCGGTGTTGCCGGGAAGATATGCGAGGACCTTCTGCACACAGGGGTCCTCCTCGACAAAACGTCCGCGCTGTGCGGCCGCCTCGACCTCCATTTCGGGCGTGAGGACGGTCGAGAAACGGGGGTCGCCCGTCTTCATCCACGTGCGGGCCTCTGCCCATGCCTGCCGGATGGCGGTAGGAAAGCCCTCGTCGAAGACGGACTTCTCCGTGCGCTCGATGCCGCAGAGCACCGGGAGGAAGCGCCTTGCGCCGCTCGTCCGCTCGCGGATGAAGTCGGCCTCGTTCGTGGTGCCGACGAAGACGACGCGCCGGGGGAAAGCTTCCGTCCGTCGACGGTAGGCTCCCCGGAACTCATCTACCTGACGTGTGATCCCGGCCTTCACGCTCTCGACGGAGCGCTCGGACATGCCGTTGAGCTCGGGGATCTCGACAATCCACTTGCCTCGGTTCTGCTCGCCTGTGAGCTTGACATCGCCGAGGTTGATCACGGAGTCGCTGAAGTACTCGTCTCGCATGGCGAGGCCCCTGACGAAGGAGGACTTGCCGATGCCCCCGGCACCGCACAGGATGGGCATGTAGTCGGCCTTGCAGCCCGGGTGGTAGACGCGGGCGATGCCCTCGCAGAACAGGATGCGCTCGACTTCCGAGACGTATGCACTCATCTCCGCGCCGAGATAGGCGTTGAGAAGCGTACCCACGCGCGGGATTCCGTCCCAGGCAGTGGCTTCGAGCATGGTGACGAGCGGGTCATAGGCGTTGTCCTCGCCGACGATGGTCAATGCGAGCAGCATGAACTTCTCCTTCTGGAGGGAGATGGTCTGCTGGAGTAGGGCGAAGAGCCGGGCGTCGTCGGAGTCGCGCCACCGGCGTTCCCTCACATTCGTGTCCCAGGGCAGAGGACCGGTCTTGAAGAGTTCATTCGCGAGCCGGTTATAGCCGACGTTCAGGGGGAGGGACTTGAGCTCCTCGACGATCTCGTTGACCGTCGGCGGAGAGCGGCGCTCCGGGGGCTGGGGGTTGGGAGCGTCGTCGCGCTTCTGCGTGTCCATCAGGCCACCCCGCGAGACTGGAGGCGGTGAGGGCCATTGACGGGGCAGGTTTTGCCGGAGACAAGCGCTTCGAGCCGGCTGAGGCGAAGCTCCGTATCGATAAGGAGCTCGACCAGCTCTTCCTCTGACAGTGGATGGTCGAGGCCGTGGTCGCGCAAGACGGCGCGGCGTCGGGCGGAATTCATCATGCTAAGATTCATCGACAGGGTCCTCCTTATGTGTGGGCTCATGTTTTTGGGCGACGGCCGAGCTTTGGTAGGGGAGGCCGTCGTCCATTCCAAGGTTTGCGATAAGGGCGTCTTCAAGCTCCACGGGGGAGCGCTCGGGCGCGAACGACCCGGCGAAGGCAGCGAGTGCCTCAAGCGACTCGACGAGCTCGTCGTCCATGTCCCCTGCGCGCCGGATGCGCCGAAGTTCCGCTACGACAGGCCCCACGCGCTCCTTGACCGCCTTGCGCATGCGGCTGGTCGCGACCACGGTGAAGGTGCCCTCAAGCAAGCAGCCCGTGATGTAGTCCTGCTTCGACAGGCCGCTCAAAGCGACGCGGAGGTCGAGCTGCTCCGCCTCTGCGGGCGACATGCGGAAGGCGATGGTCTTGCAGCGGCGGCGTCCCTTGGCGTCCACAATCGGCCTAGACATCCGTCATCACCTCGTCCAGCGCCTCCACGAGATCGTGCTGGGTCGAGGGAAAGAGATGCGAGTACATCTCCGTGACCTCTGCGGTCTCGTGCCCCATGCGGTCGGCGATCGCCGTGGGCGAGTAGCCGCTGTTGATGAGCGCGCTGACGTGCGAGTGGCGGATGTCGTGGATGCGGATGCGCTTGACGCCCGAGATTTCGCAGCCCCGCTTCATCTCATGGGACAGGGCATGCTTCGTGATGGGGAAGAGCCGGTCGGTAGGAGCGATCTCGGGATGCGTTGCCAGATAATCGCCCAACTCCTCACGGAGGAGGCTCGGCATGACGATGTCACGCTTTGAGGCTCGCGTCTTGGGCGGGCCGATAACGTCCTCGCCCTTGATGCGGGCGTAGGAACGACGGATGCGGATGACGTTGAGGTCGAAGTCGATATCCTCCGGACGAAGGGCGAGGAGCTCGCCCTCGCGGCAGCCCGAGAGGTAGAGCGTGAGAAACGCAAGGTAGATGAGCGGTTTTTCCTCGATGGCCTGGGAGAAGAGCTTGAACTCGGCAGGGGTCCAGTAGAGCATTTCCTTCTCGGGGCGCTTGGAGCCGACCTTTCCCGCCGCCAGCATGGGGTTCTGAGGCAGGCGGTAGAAACGAACTGCATGGTTGAAAATGGCTGAGAACTGGTTGCATATGGTGTGGAGGTAGCTCTGAGAGAGCCCCTGTTCCAAAAGCCAGTTTTCCCAGCGCACCACGTCTGCGGCCTTGACGTCGCAGAGGCGCATCTTGCCGAAGAACGGAAGGATGTACTTGTCGATAATGGCATCCTTGGTGAGCTTGGTGCCGACTCGCAGCCGAGGATATACGTCACGGGCGTACATAGTCTTAACGAAAGTCTCGACGGTGACCTCGACGCGCTCGTTGCAAGACGCGAGGAAGTCGCGCTCCCAAGCCACAGCCTCCTTCTTGGAGACGAACCCGCGCTTCGTTTTCTTGTGGCGCTCTCCCATGGAGTTGCGGTACCAAGCCTCGACCGTCCAGGTCCCGCGCTTCTTGTCGCGGCTAACCGACATTAGGCATCGCCGCCTTCTGCTTAGAAGGAGCGGAGAGAAGGCGTGCCTCGAAATACGAGCGCTGGACCTTTCCGGGGATAGTCATGATCCCCTGAGCTGCAAGCTCTGCATTCAAAGTCCTGATGAGCTTGAACGAATAAGACTTGCTCATGCCCGTGGCCCGTGCAACCTCCTCGGCGCTCATGAATTGATTGGACATTTGGAATGCTCCTTTCAGTCGGTTTATACCTCACGAATATGAGAGGTGCTTCGAAAATTAGAATAGCTCACAAAAACGAGAGGTCAAGTCAAAAAATGAATTATCATCACGAAAATGTGACGTACGTCGATTAACCTGATAGACGGTGAGAGACCGACCACAGGAGAAACTGAGATGCGTGATTCAGACAAACTACGTATGGGGATGAAAATCCGAGCGTTACGTGAACGACGGGGGATGACTCAGAAAGAGTTGGCGAAGGCCGCGGGTCTAGGGGAATCGGCTCTTAGAAGCTATGAGCTGGGCGCGCGCTATCCGAAGGAGAAACATCTCGAATCGTTGGCAAAAGCGCTTAAAGTACGTCCGGAGGCATTTGAAGTCTATGGAATCGAAAACGAGCTCCAATTCATTCACATGCTGTTTAACTTTGAGCAAGCATTCGAATTAGAGCCGAATAGAGAAGGTTCTCCCAGCTTGCGCGCTTATGGGTACGGAATGGTGCCGAAAGCGCTTATGGATTGGGGAAGGAAGCTCGCGCAACTTGAAAAAGGCGAGATTTCGCGCGAAGAATACGAAGACTGGAAGGATACTTATAACCCCACGATCCTGAATAACTGGCTGGGCGAGGAGATTCCTGATCCCTATACGGGAAAGACCCTTGCGGGTGAAGAGCGGGAAGGTGCCGTATATGCCGTGGAGATGATGCCGGAATCACTTCAGGATGAATTGACCCGTGCTCATCGAGCAGGAAAGATATAGCCTTCGCCTCGTTTTTGTTCTCGTGAGGATCAAATGAGTATCAAACGGCAACGGGAAAATGCCTGATTGAGTTGGCTGAGGCAAAACGAGCACCTTATTTACCTGCGGCGCTCGTTATCGAGTGGGA
>JAXKGH010000155.1:0-3016 GCA_036550475.1 Collinsella sp.
ATCTTATAAGCGTGCTCTACCGTCAGCCCAACGTTGGCCTCACCGCGAAAGCCGTCGGTGCCAAAGTACTTCATGCGCTCTCCTTACAAAATAGGGGCGGACAGATTGCCTGTCCGCCCCAAAATGGTACTCGATTATCTGCACTACCAGAAAAACCCTACGCCGACGCGCTGTCGCGAGCCGCCTGGCATGTAGGAGTCTGACGCAGCGTAAGCGGCTTGTCCCCCGCCTCGGCCGACGTGGTCAGCGTATACGTGATCGTCGTCGTCTCGCCAGCATGCAGGTCAACGGTTCCTGAATAGCAGGGAACTCCGTGCCAAGTGGCAGCGAACAGTCCAAACTGAGTCCCCTCGACGGTTAGATCGGTAATGCTGCCGCCTGTCGGCGCAAACAGTGATACATACAAGCGCTCATCGTCACGCGAGGTCCCAGGCGCACTGGCCGCTACGTAGTCGGGCAGCTTACCTGCCTCCTCCTGCGTCATGATGTTCGTCAGGGTAACGGTGATGCGATACGAGCAAGCGCCGTCGCCGTTCTTCACGCCCTGACCAATCTGCGTATCGGCGTTCAGATACCAGTCGAGCTTGGAGAAGCTCAGGTTGTTAAAGTAGACACCAGCAACGGGATCTTCACTCGGGTCATCCGGATCGGGCAGTGAGGCGTCGATGTTCATCTCCTTGATAGCGTTCTGCTCGTCATCGTTTTTCATCCACGCGATCAGGCGGCCCTCTTCGGCACCGCGCTCAACGGCGCTGACAAGGTTCGCAACATCGACGTCGCCGATACCGCCAAGGATCTTGTCAAAGGCAGCGCTGGCGACGGATGCAAAGATGCCGTCCGACTCCTCGACCGGATAGTTCCAGTACACATCATGCATAAGCACCTTCGCCGCGTTAGTACCGTCAACGACTGTACCGTCGGGCAGTGAAACATTACCCACGAGGCCCAACAGATACTGCAGGAATACCGGATCGATACCAATGACGCCATCGACGTCCTGACCATATTCAGACTTCCACAGCGCGGCGACACGCTGCGAATTACGGGGCCAGTCGGGCGAATAGGTGTTGCCCGAGATGTATAGGTTGCTGTGGTCACCAAACAGCGTCTCATCTTCTTCGTCGACGCTCTCAACCGCCTCGTCTTTGCTGCGCGCAATGCAGGGAACAAACTCGCCAATCGACATCTGGCCGTCGGTGACCGAAATCAGACCCTGCGAACCGCCAAAGCCGCCGCAGGCACGAATCTCGACGTTGTTCATGGCGTACATAAGGTAGTTGCGCGTCTGGCCGTTGGCGCCGAGCATCTGGGGAAGGACGGGGGCAACCTTCTCCGCCGCGTCAACCGCGCCGTTGAGGGTGGCAAAGCCGTCCTTGGCCTTATCGACCAGCTCGGTCACCTGGGAAATATGAGTATCGCCAATGCCCTGGATCTTCTCGTTGGCGCTCTTGAACACCTTCGAGCTGCTGGAAAGCGAATCGGCGACCGCCTGCAGCGCAGACACGTTAATCATGCCGTCCTGGAACAGCTTGCCGGGCGTAGCCTGCGAGAGGTTGTCGGCCATGGGAACCAGCGCATTGCTCGAGACATCGGACAGGGCGTCAATCATGGTGCGGGCCGCATTGATATCGCTGCCATACACCGGGATAAACGAAGCCGCCGCCCACAGCGGGCTCGAGGTCTCCGCCTTCATGCTGTTACAGAGCTCATCGATCTTCTTCGCGTCGTCAGGCAGCGTCGAAAAATCGCCCGACGTGACCTTATCCTTAAGGCCACCGACGATCTCGACAGCCTCCTTCGCTTCGCTCTTTACGGTCTTTGCCGAGTTAAGCAGCATAAAGCCGCTTGCGCCAAGCGCAACGAGAAGCACCGCGACCACAGCGGCAATAATGGCGCCGGTGTGACGCTTTTTGCGCTCGCCCTTGCGATGGCGATGACGGACCAGACCGTCAGAGGTCGAACTCGACGAAGCGTCGCTACCGTAGTTCAAGCCAAAATCGTAATAATCTTCCTTGGAACCCGAGCCCGCAAACTCGGCACCGCTATCATCCAGGCGGGCGAACGTGCCAGTCTCGGAGGCGCCGGTGTAAATCGTGCCAAGGTTACCCGTAAGCCCCGCGCCACCGGCAGAAGGAGTATTGTTGGCGGCCTTGCCGGCATTAACGTTGCCGGCAGCATTCGCGGCGTTGGCAGCACCTGCGTTGTTCGCAGGCACCGAAGGAGCCCCGCTCGGCTGCGACGCGGAGGTTGCACCGCCCGCAAAGACATTCCCTTTTGCACGGCCGGTCTTTTTTGCCTTTTGAGACTGCTCGTACAGAGCGGTAAACATCGCCGTCTCGCCCGGGGACACGCGCTTACCGGAACCGCCCTGTCCAGCGCCGCCCGGCGTGCCGGCCTTACCAGCCCCGTTCGGACGCGGCGGAACTGCAGGGCGGCCGCTATCGCTGCCCTTAAAGTGATTACCAGCCATAAAGAAATCCTCGCAATTGAGTCGCAATGAAAAAGTCCATAACGTTACTAGTTTATGGCATTTTGAGCATCGACAGCTAAACTCCAGACACGGACATCAATTGGCGAAAATGCGGCACAACACCTTTTCTGTCTTGGCGGAGGCGCCAGCTACACCGTGAGGAACATCATCACGATGATCATGGCAAAGCCGATAAGGTCGGTCGGCAAAAACACCGTGCCCAGCATAACGGCGCTGGTGATGGTCGCCGAAACCGGCTCCACAGTTCCAATGAGGCTCGCACGCACCGAGCCGATGTCCTTAACGCCCTGCATATAGAGCATGTAAGCAAAAAACGAGCCGATAACCACGAACACCGCGAGCGCCTCGATACCGGCGGCGTCGAGCGCCGGCATATGCGCCCAAGGCTGCACGAAGACGCACGAGACCACGCCCGCCGTGAGCATTGCCGAGCCCGTGACGATGGGGCTGCCGTATTCGGGCAGGATCTTGGCGGGAATCACCGCCATACACGCGGCGCTGACCGCACACATAAGACCTGCTGCC
>JAXKGH010000015.1:0-13662 GCA_036550475.1 Collinsella sp.
CTCGTCATCGACCTGATCGTGATCTTCTCGCCCAAGATTCCGGGTCTGTCCTATACGGGCGGTCTGGGCATGACGGGCTGGATCAAGATTCCCGGTATCGGCTTGACGTTCCAGCCGGTTGAGCTTGCCAAGCTCATCACCATCTTCTTTATTGCTACGCTTGGCTCGCAGTATAACGGTCGCATCGATACCGTTCGCGACTACGTCAAGCTCTGCGGCATGCTGTCCATTCCGTTTTTGGCCGTCGTTGCCATGGGCGACCTGGGCTCGGGCCTAGTCGTTCTGGTTTCGGGCGCCATCGTCATTTGTATGAGCGGTGCACGCCGCGAATGGGTGCTGTCGACCTTGGCCCTGCTCGTGGGCCTGGTGGCCCTCGTCCTGGCGCTCGATTCGGTCTTTGATTCGCTGCTCGGACATGATGTGCTCATCAAGCAGTATCAGATGAACCGTCTGACGGTCTTTATCGACCCCGATAATGCCGATTCGGACGATGCCTACAACCTGCAGCAGTCGCTTATCGCCGTTGGTTCGGGCGGCTTCTTTGGTAAGGGCTTGGGCCATGCGACGCAGTCGGCCGGCGGCTTTCTGCCTGAGTTCCACACCGACTTCGTCTTCGCCTTCCTGTCCGAGACCTTTGGCTTTTGTGGTTCCTTTTTGCTCCTGTGCCTCTACGTGCTGCTGATCTTTTCGACGATTCGCGTGGCCTTTAAGTGTGAGTCGCTGTTTTTGCGTCTTTCGTGTGTGGGCATCGTTGGCATGTGGGCGTTCCAGACCTTCGAAAACATCGGCATGTGCATCGGCATGATGCCGATTACCGGTATTCCGCTACCGTTTATTAGCTTCGGTTCGTCTTCGATGATGATTCAGCTGCTGACGGTGGGTATCGTACAATCCATATGGCGGCATCGTTCGGGCGCCGCGTAACCGCTGGAGGGGTTTGCTATGAAAATTCCCGTAGATAAGCTGACCCGCGCTTTTAAGATGGGCGCGTCCGTTAAGAAGGATTCCGATACGCCGGTGCGCGTCTCGGTCTATCTGGATTCGTCCGCCTCGCGCTTTCTGGCCGAGACGGTGCGTGACGCCTTTGTGCCGCAGACGACCTCGGGCATTGTGCGCGTCGAGCGTCTGGGGGAGGAGCGAATTGCTCCAAAGACCGATACCGATGTGGTGCTGGTGCTCTCGTGTGGTTCCGACCGCTTGGAGAGTGCCGTGCAGGAGCTCGTGATCGCCGGCGCGCCCGTGTGCGTGCTTGCCGAGTCTGCTGTGGAGGTGCCGTTTATCGAGGAGTCCACGCCCATGCTCGGCGTGGTAGCGGCAACCGATAAGACGTATCTGCTCGAGACGCTTGCCCGCTGGATTCTCGATCGCACCGACAAGGAAACGGCTTTTGCGGCGAACTTTGCCTTCATGCGCATCGCGGCGGCCAACCGCATCATCACCTCGTGTGCGCTCACCAATATGGCGACCGGGGCTTTGGTGTTTTTGCCGGGCGCCGATTATCCCGTTATGGCGCTGGCGCAGGTGGGCATGCTCTTTGAGCTCGCTGCCGTCTTTGGACGCGGCATTAAGCCCGAGCGCGGCTACGAGGTCGCCGGCGTGCTTGCCGGCGGTCTTGTGATCCGCGCGGTCACCCGCGCGCTCGTCAAGCAGACGCCGCATATTGGGTTTGCCGTCAAGGCGCTCACTGCTGCCGCGGGCACCTATGGCATGGGCCGTGCGCTCGTTTCGCTCTACGAGCGCGATGTCGACTACAGCCGTGCCAACGAGGTGGTCACTGCCACGTTTTCCCGCGTTCGCGATCTGGTGACCACGGTCGCGGGCGCTACCCGTCCTATGGCGTCCTATCAGGACGCATCAGATCTCGCTGCTTAGGGGTTTTCCGTTGCGCGTTGCATACCAAGACTGTTTTCATTTAATTGAGCCGTTGCTCGCCAAGGTCGAGAAGCCGAGTCGCTATATCGATCACGAGTGGGGCACGCTTTCCAAGGCCGATGCCGACTACCGTTGCTGCCTGATCTACCCGGATGTGTACGAGGTCGGTCTGCCCAACCAGGGCATCGCCATCCTCTACAACATCCTTAACCAGGCCGAGGGCATCTCCTGCGAGCGCGGCTATGTGCCGTGGCCCGATATGGGTGACGCCATGCGCGAGGCAGGCATTCCGCTGCTGTCGCTCGAGGGTGCAGCGCCGGTTGCTTCGTTTGATATCGTCGGCCTGCATGTGCCGCACGAGATGGCGGTGACGAACTTCCTCGAGGCACTCGACCTCGCTGGTATTCCGCTGTTAGCGGCTGACCGCACCGAGGACGACCCCATTATCATCGCCGGCGGCCCCTCGGTGTACAACCCCGAGCCGTACGCGGCCTTCTTCGATGTTATCCTCATCGGCGAGGGCGAGGAATCGCTGCTCGAGACCTGCCAGCTGCATCGCCGCCTGCGTGACGAAGGGGTCCCGCGCGCGCAGATTGTTGAGCAGCTTGCATCCATTGCCGGCAACTACGTGCCGTCGCTCTATGAGGTTCGTCACGACGAGCCCTGCTCGCCGCATGGCTACACCGTGCCGCGTGAGGGCAAGGATGCGCCGACCGTGGTCTACAAGCGCGTCGTCGAGGATTTCGGCGCCACCAATCCGCTGTCGCAGTCGTGTGTACCCTATGCGCAGCTGGTCCACGACCGCCTGTCTATCGAGATCCTGCGCGGCTGCGCCCGCGGCTGTCGTTTTTGCCAAGCCGGTATGACGTATCGCCCGGTGCGCGAGCGCTCGGCCGACCAGATCGTCTCGTCGGTAATTCAGGGTCTGGAAAAGACCGGCTATGACGAGGTGTCGCTGACCTCGCTCTCCACGACCGACCACTCCTGCATTCGCGACGTGCTCGGCAGGCTCAACCGTCGCCTGGAGGATACGGGTATTCGCGTGTCTATTCCGTCGCAGCGCCTGGATTCGTTTGGCGTGGATATGGCCGAGTCGGTCGCCGGCGAAAAGAAAGGTGGCCTGACGTTCGCGCCCGAGGCCGGCAGCCAGCGCATGCGCGACATCATTAACAAGAACGTGACCGAGGAGGACCTGGACCGTGCGGCCAAGGCGGCCTTCGAGGCCGGTTGGAACCGCATGAAGCTCTACTTTATGATGGGCCTTCCCGGCGAGCGCGATGAGGACATCGTGGCCATCGCCAATCTGGCCGATCACGTGCTGGAGCTCGGTCGTTCCGTGGTGCCCAAGGCTCGTCGCGGCTCGATTTCGGTGTCGATCTCGGTTTCGGTCTTTATCCCCAAGGCTGCCACGCCGTTCCAGTGGTGCCCGCAGCTCGACTACGACGACGTCAAGCGTCGTCAGAAGCTGCTTATCACGAGCGTTCGCAACCGTGCCGTCCGCGTTCATTACCACGATGCCGAGACCTCGCTCATCGAGGCCGCGCTGTCCCGCGCCGGTCGTGACATGACGCCCGTCATCATCGACGCTTGGCGCTCGGGCTCTCGCTTTGACGCCTGGGTAGAGCATTTCTCGCTCGATAACTGGAAGGAGGCTGCTGCCAAAAACGGCATCGACCTCAATGAGCTCGTGCACCTGCCCTACGAGCTGGACTGGCGCCTGCCGTGGGAGCACGTGAGCCCCGGCTGCACACGCGGCTTTCTCGAGCGCGAGTACCGTCGCTCGCTCGAGGGCGTCACGACTCCCGACTGCACCCGCACGTCGTGCACCGGCTGCGGAATCTGCCCCACGCTCCATGCCAAGAACGTATTGGTGGGTGATCGGGCATGAGTGAGCGCTTGACCGACAATCTCACGCTCTTTAGACTTCGTGTTCGCTATGGCAAGCGCGATCGCCTTAAGTACCTGGGCCATCTGGAACTGATTCATACCATCGAGCGCATCGTGCGCCGCGCGGGCCTGCCCTATGCCGTCACGCAGGGCTTCTCTCCGCACATGCGCGTGGGATTCTCCTCGGCGCTGCCCGTCGGCACGTCGTCGACCTGCGAGTGGTATGACCTGTTTATGACCGAGTTCGTCACGCTCGACGAGGCCTTTGGGCGCCTGGCCGCGGCGTCTCCGGCCGATTTGGCGCCCATCGAGGCCGCCTACATCGACGTGCGCACGCCGGCGCTTACGGCTCAGCTCACGCGCCTGTCGTACCGCATCGACCTGCACCTGGACCCCGAGGCACCCGTGAGCGCCGATGAGGTGCGCGCCGCAATCGACACGTTGCGTGCAGGTCATGGCATCGACTACGCGCGCGGTAAGAAGAACAAGCGCCTTGACCTTGACCACACTCTGGTGGGCTATGAGCTCACGGCGGGGGAGCGTCCGGACCATTTGGTGCTCATGCTCGACACCCACGCCGACAACGAGGGGTCCATGCGTCCGGAAATTTTGCTTTCTGCGGCTGATGTTTTGTTGCAGGGCTTGACCCCGGGCGTGGATGCACCTATTGTTTCCACCGGTATGCAAGACCTCGTGACCATCTGCTCCTACGATGTCGAGCGTCAGAATCAAGCATGCGAGGACGACGAGGGCCGACTCGTCAGCCCCATACCTGTGCGAACTTGTGGATTTGCTCCACATACTCGTTGACGGGGGTATTTTCGCCTGCTACTATATTCGGCTGTTGCACTAACTGATGCATGAAGGGCAAGTAAACATGTACGCAATCGTTAACACGGGCGGCAAGCAGTACAAGGTCGCCACCGACGATGTCATCACCGTCGAGAAGATCGAGGGCAATGAGGGCGACAAGGTCACCCTGCCGGTTATCTTCCTCAACGATGGTAAGAAGATCGTCACCGATCCCGACAAGCTGGCCAAGGCCAAGGTTACCGCTCAGATCGTTGAGCAGTTCAAGGGCGAGAAGCAGCTGGTCTTCAAGTTCCACAAGCGTAAGCGCTATCGTCGTCTGAAGGGTCACCGTCAGCAGCTCACCAAGCTGAAGATCGTGAAGGTTCAGGCTACCTCCCGCGCCAAGAAGGCTGTCAAGGCAGAGGCTGAGGCTGTTGCCGAGGCTCCCGTCGCCGAGTAGATTACACTCGTAACGAAAGAGTAGGTATACACAATGGCACACAAAAAAGGACTCGGTTCCTCCCGTAATGGCCGTGACTCCCGCGGTCAGCGCCTTGGCACGAAGCGCTATGCCGGCCAGACGGTAACCACGGGCACGATTCTCGTCCGTCAGCACGGCACGCACATCCACCCGGGTGAGAACGTTGGCCGTGGTAAGGACGACACGCTGTTCGCGCTGGTCGACGGTACCGTTGAGTTCCACAAGGGTATCAAGCACAGGGTCAGCGTACGCCCGCTCGCGAACGCGTAATTCACCCTTCATAGAGCACATATGTGGGAGGCACTTGAGTTTTAGGATTCAAGGGTCTCCCTCTTTTTGTAGGAGGCGATTCTGTTGTCACAGTTCACCGATATCAGCCGCATTAACGTGTGCGGCGGCGACGGCGGAGCCGGATGCATGTCGTTTAGGCGCGAGGCATTTGTCCCCAAGGGCGGCCCCGATGGCGGCGACGGCGGTCGTGGCGGCAATGTCGTCATCCAGGCCGATGCTCAGCTGTCTTCGCTGATCGATTACCGCTTTAAGCATCACTTCCGCGCCGAGCGCGGCACGCACGGGCAGGGTGCCCGTCGTAACGGTAAGAGCGGCGAGGACCTGATTCTCAAGGTCCCTATGGGTACCGTGGTGCGCGAGCTCGACCCCGAGACGCAGACCCCGATGTTCGAGATTGCCGACCTGGTGCACGATGGCGAGCGCGTCGTCGTGGCGCCCGGCGGTGCCGGTGGCCTGGGCAACACGCACTTTGTGACGTCGGTGCGCCGCGCGCCCGCGTTCGCTCAGCTGGGCGAACCGGCCGAGGAGCACTGGATTGAGCTCGAGATGAAGCTTATGGCCGATGCCGCGCTTGTGGGCTTTCCCTCAGTGGGTAAGTCATCGCTCATTGCGCGCATGAGTGCCGCCCGCCCCAAGATTGCCGACTACCCGTTTACCACGCTCGTGCCGAACCTCGGCATGGTGCGTGCCGGCGAATATTCTTACGTCGTTGCTGACGTCCCCGGTCTTATCGAAGGCGCGAGCGAGGGCAAGGGCCTGGGTCACCAGTTCCTGCGCCACATTGAGCGTACGGCTCTGATCATGCATGTCGTCGACATGACGGGTGGTTTTGAGGATCGCGATCCGGTCGAGGATTACCACATCATCAACCGCGAGCTCGAGCAGTATGGCGCCGAGCTCTCGGAGCGTCCGCAGATCGTCGTTGCCAACAAGTGCGATGCGCCGGGCACGGCCGACAAGATTGCCGACCTTAAGCGCGCAGCGCTCGACGATGGGCATATGTTCTTTGCTGTGTCTGCTGTGACGGGCGCCGGCCTCAACACGCTGATGCTTGCCGTGGGCGAGCAGGTGGCTAAGCTGCGCGCCGAGTTGGCTGTCTCCGATGAGCCGGTCGTTCTGCGCGACGATGAGTGGGAGCGCCGCCGCCTGCAGCGTGAGAAGCGTTTCCGCATTGTCCAGGAAGAGCCCGGTGCCTTCCGCGTGGTCGGTCGTGCCATCGAGCGCATGGTCATCCAGACCGACTGGGAAAACGAAGAAGCCGTCATTTACCTGCAGCATAAGTTTGCGCGCATGGGTGTCGACGATGCGCTCGAGAAGGCCGGCTGCCGTGCGGGCGACGAGGTCCGTATTTGCCAGCGCGCCTTTGACTTTGAGGGCGCCGAGGACTTCTCGGAGTACGAGGAGCTCGAGGATGCTGGCGAGGACGTTGCCGTTGAGGCCATTGACGTGACCGATGCTGCGGATGAGGGCGTCGAGGTTGTCGATGCGGTGGATGCCGCGGACGATGCCGAGACCTCGGAGGGCGAGTAAGCCATGTCGCTGCGCGGTGGAATCGGTCTGCCCGAGCTTCCTCTAGAGGACGGGCAGGAGTTTAGGCTCGGCATTATGGGTGGCACCTTTGATCCCATCCATTATGGGCACCTGGTGACCGCCGAGCAGGCGCGCGAGTCGCTCGACTTGGACGCTGTGCTCTTTATGCCGGCGGGCTCTCCTGCCTTTAAGCTTGATAAGCCGGTGACGCCTGCCGAGGACCGTTATGCCATGACGGTCCTCGCCACCGCCGCGAACCCGGCCTTTTTGGCGAGCCGGTTCGAGATCGACCGCCCGGGTGTAACCTATACGGCCGATACGCTTCATGCCCTTCGCGACTTTTACCCGCCGCAGGTAAAGCTCTACTTTATTACGGGCGCCGACGCGATTATCGATATTGTGACTTGGCATGATGCCGAACGAATCGCTGAGCTTGCTACCTTTATTGCGGCGACGCGACCGGGCTTTGATATCGATACGGCGCGTGCCCGAATCAAAGAGTCGGGGCTGCCGTTCGACGTGCGCTATATTCAGATTCCGGCGCTGGCGATCAGCTCGACGAACATTCGTAAGCGAGTTGCCCGCGGCATGAGCGTGCGCTATCTTACGAGCGAGTCTGTGCTCGGTTACATTCGCAAGCGCGGTTTGTATGTCGATCTGGGTCAAGAAGATTTTGAGTGATGGGGGTCTACGTTGTCGGTAGAGGATCAGTTTGAGGGCGATGAGCGCGCGCTGCTCAAGCGCATTCAAGAGCTGCTCGATGTTCGCATGAAGGATAAGCGCAAGCGCTATGTGCATTCGCTGGGTGTTGCCGAGACCGCACTTCATCTGGCCGAGGTCTACGGCGTCGACCGCTTTGATGCCGCTGCCGCCGGCTTGATCCACGACTGGGACAAGGTGCTTTCCGATGACGAGCTGGTCACGCGCGCTCTGCATTACGGCATTAAGATTGCCGGCTCTCCTTCTGCCGCGACGCCGCTTTTGCATGGCCCTGTTGCCGCCTATGAGCTTCCGCAGCTTTTCCCCGAGTTGTCGCCGGCCGTTTTCCAGGCTGTCGACCGTCACACCGTGGGTGCCTGCGACATGACGCCGCTCGATATGGTGGTCTTTGTGGCCGATGCCATCGAGCCCAACCGCCACGGCGACTATGCGCATGCGCTGCGCAAGATGGTGGGGGAGTCGACGCTCGACGAGTTGTTCTTCTCCTGTTTTGCGCAGGGTTTGGTCTATGTGATCCAGTCCGGGCGCTATCTTTATCCCACGGCTATTACGATTTACAACCATTACGCCCAGCTGCGCTAGCTCGGGCTGTCTAGAAAGAGGTATTCCATGGCCGACGAGACCATGACCGACGAGCAGATTCTTGAAGGTGTGGAGCACAAGAGCTTCGTCGCCACGTCCGACCGCACCGCCGCCTCGCTGTCCGCGAGCGGTGTCGCCGCCGAGGATGTCGCCCGCGCCGCCGCGCAGGCCGCCTACGACAAGAAGGGCGAGGACGTTCAGGTGCTCGACCTGACCGAGCTTTCCGACGTATGCGACTACTTTGTGCTTGCCACCGGTACCAACAACCGCCAGGTCGATTCTATCGTCGACGAGATCGAGGAGAAGGTCGCCGAGGCTTGCGGCGAGCATCCGTTCTCCATCGAGGGCCGCGAGCAGAAGACCTGGATGCTCATGGACTACGGTTCGGTTGTCGTCCACGTCTTCACTCCCGAAGCCCGCGACTTCTACCGCCTCGAGAAACTCTGGGGAGACGCCCCCCAGCTCCCCCTCAACCTCCTCTAGTAGCTCATTTGAGACGGGGTTAGCTACCCTCACGCATATCGCCGGGCAGTTGCGGTTTTCCGCACCTGCTCGGCTTTCTTTTTGCCCAAGGGCGGTTAATCATTGAAGCGGGATTGGCGGCCGAAGGATAGGGCGGTGTCGCCGAACTTGTCTCGGACGGCGTCGATTGCGACGGATAGGTCGCGGCGGTCGCTGGATTGGGCTCCGCGGTCATCGATCTCGCAGAACAGGTCAGTTTGGATGCCGCCTTGGTGGTCGAAGTCGCTCATGCCGATGCCCGCTAAGCGAACATGCATGCCATCCTGCCAGATGTTGTCGAGCAGTTCGAGCGCAACCGCCACGAAGATGTTCTCATCGTCGGTCGGATGAGGCAGCCGCCGCTGCGCCGAGCGTCCGCTGCCATACGAATACTTAAGCTTGAGCGTCACCGTGGCGCCTGTTAGTCCCTGACGGCGCAGACGGCGTCCCACTGACTCGCCCAACAGCGCAATCGCCGCCTCAATATCCCCACGCTCAGTCAAATCTTTAGCAAAGGTGCGTTCATTGCTGACCGACTTGACCTCGCGCTCTTCATCGAGACTCGTGACTTCGGAGATTTCGAGTCCCAGTGCACGCTGGCGCATGCGTTCGCCGTTGACGCCAAAAATAGAGGCCAAGGTGGATTCCGGTGCACGTGATAGCTCGCCGAGGGTGTAGATGCGCATGCGGCGCAGTCGCTCCTCGGCCGAGCGCCCGATGCCGCTCATGGCAGATACCGGCAGCGCGGCCAAAAAGCGCTGCTCGGTTCCGGGGCGCACGATGGTCAGCCCAAACGGCTTATCCCGCTCGCTTGCGATCTTTGCGACCGTCTTGTTGCAGCCCACGCCAATGGAGCACGTCACTCCCAGCGCTGCCACGCGGTCGCTTATACGCCGCGCAACCAGCAGTGGGTCTTCGGGCGCAAAGCGACCCGGTGTGATATCGATAAAGGCTTCGTCAATGGATACGCGCTCAACACGCGGGGTCTCGTTGGCGAGAATCGCCATGACCTGCGCGCTCACCTCGCGGTAGCGATCAAAGTGCCCGTGCGTCCAAATGGCTTGCGGGCACAAGCGCCGCGCCTCGGCCGAGGCCATGGCAGAGTGCACGCCAAAGCGACGTGCCTCATACGAACACGTGGACACGACGCCACGCGAATCGGCGTCTCCGCCCACGATGAGCGGCTTTCCTCGCCATTCGGGATGATCGAGCATCTCCACGCTCGCAAAAAACGCATCAAGGTCCATCAGGCCCACCGCCGGACCCGTCCAGGGAGGCGGCGTGACGCCCATGGCATCCTCATAACCGTATGTATGTTCGCGTCTTTCCATGTCATGAGTATACCGCGCAGCTCATGTGGGGTGCGTGTATGTGCTTGCAAATCCTGAATTCTTGTCTAAGATATGGATTTGCCCTCGACTACACCGAAGAAGTTGGTCTCACGGACTTCACCTGCCCGCGTCGATGGCGTATTATGTTCAACTGTTTGTTTGTAGTTGCAGCCTAAAGCTGCTTGGTTGGAGGAGTTTCCTTTGGCAGTCAAGATTCGCCTTGCTCGTCACGGCGCTAAGAAGCGTCCGTACTACCGTGTCGTCGTCGCCGATTCCCGCGCCCCGCGTGACGGTCGTATCATCGAGGAGGTTGGCCGCTACAACCCGATGACCGCCCCCAAGACCATCAACCTCGACCTCGAGAAGATCGCCGACTGGCAGTCCAAGGGCGCTCAGCTCACCGACGCCGTCGCCGCTCTGGTCAAGGCCGCCAACGAGGGCGAGAAGACCGAGACCGTCGTCAAGAAGTCCAAGAAGCAGCTCGCCAAAGAGGCCGAGGCCGCTAAGGCTGCCGCTGAGGCCGCTGAGGGCGCCGAGGAGTAAATCGTGCCTGAGGTTGACGCTGCACAGCTCGAGGGTGAGGCAATGCTCTCAGATCGCATCGCCGATCTCGTCGAATATCTCGTTGTTCAGATCGTCGACGACCCGGATTCCGTGAGCCTTGAGGTCATCGATGGTGACGACGCCTCTACGATTGAGGTTTCGGTCGCCGAGGATGACGTCGCTAAGGTCATCGGCCGTCGTGGCCGTACCATCAAGGCCATTCGCACGCTCGCCCGTGCACTGGCCGCTCGCCTCGACACTGCTGTCGAGGTAGAGGTTCTGGGCTAGGACCTTGAGGTCCCAGTACAAAAACATCGCCCGTGTGGTCAAGCCGCACGGAAGGAAGGGGGAGGTCCTCGCGCAACCGCTGCGGGGGCTTCCTTCTGTATTAGAGCCGGGTATGCGCGTCGCACTGACGCCGCCGGCGCTCAAGCGCGACCGCTTTTGCACGGTCGTGTCCGTCACCGATACGGGCGATGGCGATCTGGTCTCGTTTGAGGGCATTGACGACTTGACGGCCGCCGAGGGCATCACGGGATGCTACGTGCTGGCAAATCGTGACGATTTTGAGCTCGATTCGCTCGACGCTGCCTATACCGACCTGATGGGTCGCGAGGTGGTCGACGAGCGCTTCGGTTTACTCGGCACGATCGTCGAGATCATGTCGACGCCCGCTAACGATGTTTGGGTTGTCGAGGGCGATCGGTACGGCGAGGTACTGATTCCCGTGATCGAGCAGGTCGTGCTCGATCTTCCCGACACAGGAACAATTTCCGTCCACGTTATGGACGGCCTGATCGATATGGACAAGTAGGGAGGACAACATGCTGATCGAGACCCTTTCGGTCTTTCCCGAGATGTTTGAGCCCGTCATGTCCACATCGATCTTGGGCCGCGCCCGCAAGGCCGGCCTTTTTGATTTTAAGGCGTATAACCTGCGCGACTGGACGCACGACCGCCATCGTACCGTCGATGACGAGCCGTACGGCGGCGGGCAGGGCATGCTCATGAAGGTCGAGCCTATCGCAGAGGCCATCGAGGCCATTAGCGCAGAGGGTCCCAAGCCCACTGTGGTGTTCTTTACCCCCTGTGGCGAGCCCTTTACGCAGCATGTGGCCGAGCGCCTGCTCAAAAGTGAGCGCCTGTTGTTTGTGTGCAGTCGCTACGAGGGCGTCGACGAGCGTGCGTATGCGTATGCCGATGAGCGTCTGTCGATCGGCGACTACGTGCTTACGGGCGGCGAGCTGCCTGCCATGGTCGTTGCCGATGCCGTCGTACGCCTGATTCCCGGCGCCCTGGGCGACGAGATGAGCAATGTGGACGAGTCGTTCTCGACCGCCGAGGACGGAGGCCTGCTCGAGTACGCGCAGTACACCCGTCCCGCCGAGTTCAACGGCGAGGGCGTGCCGCCGGTGCTCGTGAGCGGCGATCACGCCAAGGTCGATGCCTGGCGTCGCAAGAACGCCATCGAGCGCACCTGCCGCTGGCGTCCCGATCTGATCGAGACGGCGCGGCTGACGCCCGAGGAGCGCGCTTACGCGCAAGAGATCCTTGACGCTTCGTATTCGCAGAGCGAGGAGTGAGAATGGTTCCATCGCAGCATTCCGCGTTGAGGGGCGCTTTTGAGTGGATCGCGGTCATCGCGATCGCACTGGTCGCCACCTTCTTGATTCGCTCGTTTGTGGTCGAGCCCTTTGTGGTGCCCACCGGCTCCATGGAGTCCACGATCGAGATTGGCGACCAGATCCTGGCACAAAAGGTGAGCCTCGAGCTCGGTCAGCCCGTCAAGCAGGGCGATATCGTGGTGTTTCACAACCCCGATGGCACCTCCGAGCATGATGTTCTTGTCAAGCGTGTTATTGCCACGGCCGGCCAGACGGTCGACCTGCAGGATGGCAAGGTGGTCGTTGACGGTCAAGCGCTCGACGAGGACTATACGACGGGCATGAGCTGGCCGCTTTCGGTCCAAGCGCCCGGCGCTCAGGTAAGCTATCCCTACACGGTTCCCGACGGGTGCGTGTGGGTGATGGGCGACAACCGTGAAAACTCTGCCGACTCACGCTACTTTGGTCCCGTCGATCGCTCTGATTTGATCGCTGTGGCGCTTGTGCGCTACTGGCCGCTCAACCGCATCGGCGCTATCGACTAAAAACCGCTATAGTACAGTACCTAACCGTGTAATCGTTTCGACGAGGGGATATTAGAGGCATGAACGCTTCATCGCTTTCCTTCCAAGACATCATCCTGCGCCTCCAGCAGTACTGGGGCGAGCAGGGCTGCGTCATTATGCAGCCCTATGACTCCGAGGTCGGTGCCGGTACCTTCCACACCGCGACCACGCTGCGCTCGCTCGGTCCCGCCGAGTGGCGCACCTGCTATGCGCAGCCCTGCCGCCGTCCTGCCGACGGCCGCTACGGCGAAAACCCCAACCGCATGCAGCACTACTATCAGTTCCAGGTGCTCATCAAGCCCTCGCCGGTCAACGCCCAGGAGCTCTACCTGGGGTCTCTTGCCGCTATCGGCCTGGACCCCAACGACCATGACGTCCGCTTTGTCGAGGACGACTGGGAGAGCCCGACGCTCGGCGCCTGGGGCCTTGGCTGGGAGGTCTGGCTCAACGGCATGGAGGTCACGCAGTTTACGTACTTCCAGCAGGTGGGCGGCATCGAGGTCGACCCCGTGCCCGTCGAGATCACCTATGGCCTGGAGCGTATCGCCATGTACGCCCAGGGCGTCAACTCGGTCTACGACCTGGTGTGGAGCTACCTGCCCGACGGCACGCCCATGACCTATGGTGACGTGTTCCTCGAGAACGAGCGCGAGTTCAGCGCCTACAACTTTGAGGTTGCCAACGTCGAGATGATGCGTCAGAAGTTTGACGACTACGAGGCCGAGTGCCACTCCTGTCTGGAGCGCAAGCTGCCGCTGCCGGCGTACGACTGCGTCATGAAGTGCAGCCACGCCTTCAACCTGCTCGATGCCCGTGGCGCGCTGTCCGCGGTCGAGCGTGCCAACTACATCCTGCGCGTCCGCGCCGTCGCCAAGGCGTGCTGCGAGGCCTACATGGCCGAGGTCGCCGGAGTCAACGAGAATGCCGACCAGGAAGGCGAGGTGGCGTAAGCCATGGCAGAC
>JAXKGH010000156.1:0-5369 GCA_036550475.1 Collinsella sp.
GTGTGGTTCGGTCATGCCATGGCGCTCGCGGGTATGGCTATCTGGGCCTTGCTGAGCATCCCGCGTATCGACGTGGACGGTGGGCGCATTCTCTCGCGTAACGCCTTCGGCATCCGCAAGGAGACGACGTTTGGCAACATCACCCGTGCAACGCTTCACGCGCAGATGATGAGGATCGACCTGTTCGAGGGCGACCGGAAGTTCTGCTCGATAAGCCTCGAGGGGGTGTGCTCGCTCAACCTCCTCGCCCGTCTGGAGGAAGAGGGCATCGAAGTCTCGGACGCCGTCGACGGTCCCATGACCAAGGCGGGCCTGTGTTGGTCTGCCATCAAGCCGTTGACGATTGTTTTCAACGGCATGGCCCTCGTCTTCTCGCTCGTCCTCGCCTTCATGGCGGTCTTCACCGACGAGGGTGCGCGCCTGCTCGTGCTCATCCCGTTCCTGTTCCTGTTCATAGGGGGGTTCCTGCCCCTGCTCATGCTCGGCATGCCGGCCCGCGGCATCCTCGAGATCGGCAGGCAGGAGCGCGCGCTCGGTTTCTCCTTCTCCGAGGAGATGGCAAGCCGAGGTGCCACGGGTACTTCGCTTGTCGATGACGATTGGTTCATCGAGATCAGCAACGCCCGCGTCGTGGCGTTTCGCCGCGATTACCTCAAGAAGATCACGGCGCACGAGAACAGCGAGAGCGGCGACCGCTGCACGGTGACCACGAGGGGTGGTCGCAAAATCAAGGTGTATGCAAGCGGGCAGCACGCTCGAGGACCTGCGCACGTGGTTCAAACAGGGTGCCAAGGTCAGAAGCACACTCGACCGCGCGGGGGACGCACTCGAGGCGACCGTTTGATTGGGTTGCCTGCCAAGGATCCAAAACGGGAAGGGGCGCTGTCGGCGCCCCTTGTCATACCAGGCCCGCTGGCCAGCGAGAGGCCTGCAGGTCGACATGTCCGTTGGCGAGGAAGGCAACGCCTTCGTCCTCGAGCAGTGTGCGCTGCGCTTCGGGCCCACCGAAGGCGAACCCCTCCGCGAGGCGTCCGTCGGCGAATACGATGCGATGACAGGGGATGGTGCCGGGTTCCGGATTGACGTGCAGGGCGTATCCCACGTATCGGGCTCGACGGGGCTCACCAACGAGCTTGGCGATCTGACCATACGTGGCAACCATGCCGCAGGGCACCTGGCGCACCATGTCGTATACGCGGTTGAAGAATCCGTCGGTGTCCCGGTCTGCCATGCCGCCCTCACTTTCAATCGATATCGCCATTGTAGTCAAGAAAGGCGCCCCACATGCGCGGGGCGCCTTTCCAAAGAGGTGTTGCGCGAGGGGAGGGAAGGCGCAACGTTCGTGTCGAAGGTCTTTAATTCGCCTGTGCCTTCATTAAGTTAACTATAGCTAATTCTCTGAGACCCAAGTCGTAGACCGACGAGCACACAGCCTCTCCATAAGTTAATCAAGGGTTACAAATAGAAAGACACAGTGACATGTGGTCGTTGGGGTTCAAGGAATCGCTCGATGAGTTCGGAGAACGCACCCTCAGTCCCAGCCGTTTCAAGGACGACATCGCAATACGGCCGCACGTCGTCGGTGACATTCGCCACGCCGACGCCCAGTCCCGCCGCCTTGATCATGGAGAGGTCGTTTGCGGAATCACCAACGGCGATGACCTCGGACATCGGAATTCCCAGCATATCGGCAAGGCGCGTGAGCCCCGTCCCTTTGTCAACGCCTGCGGGCATGAGTTCGAGGTAGCGCTTGGAGGAGAAGGTGATGTCAACGCCGAGTCGCTCGGCCATCGGCGCGAGCTTGCGGCCCAATTCCTGCAGCTCATCGAAGTCCCAGTCGACGTACAGGATCTTCACGATGCCACGGCCTTCAAGGAATGAGAGGTCGGGATGGTCAGATCCGCGAAAATGAGTGACCCCGGTGATCGATTCCAGATAGTCGCGCTCCCGTGTGGGTGCGTCATTCACGAACACGTGGCCGTCGGCGACGTTGACGTGCATGCAGAGTCCGAGTTCGAGCCCCTTTGCATAGATCGCGTTCGCGCATTCGTTGGAAAGGCCGCAGGTGGTGAGCGGGGTGGGGTCTCCCACGCGGTTGATGAATCCGCCGTTATAGGAGAGCACATAGCCGTCTTCGATCAGCTCGCGGGCCTCCCCCGAGAAGTTGTCCATGATAGAGGAATACCATCGCCCGCTCGAAGGGACGAACAGCACACCGAGCTCCCTCATGCGTTTGAGTGCTCGGAGATTGGACGCCGGGATGGCGTGGTCGGCATCGAGAAACGTCTCATCCATATCGCTGGCAACAAGTCGGTACATGCAATCCCCCATACAACGTAAAAAACGAGGCGGGCTTATTATCGCCCACCTCGTAAGACCTTGGCTATGTCGAAGGCGTGGACACGTGAAGATGGCCCATTCGCGTGTCGCGGCGCGTTTCCGCGAGCCGGATGGCTTAGTACACCATGCCCATGGCCTCGCGCACCTCGGCGAGCGTGGCCTCGGCGACCTCGTTAGCGCGGCGGTTGCCCTCGTGCAGGACGTCCTTGACGTAGTCCATATCCTGCACGAGCTCCTCGCGGCGCGCGCGGATGGGGGCGAAGTGCTCGTTCACGCTCTCGGTGACGTACTTCTTGAGCGCGCCTGCGCCGCCCTTGCCGATCTCCTCGGCGATCTCGACCTCGGAGCGGCCGGTGCAGATGGCGGCGGTGGAGAGCAGGCCGGACACACCGGGACGGGCTTCGGGGTCGAACGTGATCATGCGCTCGCCGTCGGTCTGGCTCTTCTTGATGCGCTTGGCCGTCTCCTCGGCGGTCATGGAGATGTTGATGGCGTTGCCGTAGGACTTGCTCATCTTGCGCCCGTCAAGGCCGGGCAGCAGCGGCGTGTCGGACAGCAGCGCGTCGACCTCGGAGAACACCTTGCCGTAGCGGTTGTTGAACTTGCGTGCGATGGTGCGGGTGAGCTCGATGTGCGGCAGCTGGCCGCGCCCGACCGGCACCACGTTGCCCTTGCAGAACAAGATGTCGCACGCCTGGTGCACGGGGTAGGTGAGCAAAAGGCCGGTGAGCTCATGGCCGCTGGCCTCCATCTCGGCCTTGACGATGGGGTTGCGCTGCAGCAGGGCCTCGGAGACGAGCGACAAGAACGGCAGCATGAGCTGGTTTGCCGCGGGCACGGCGGAGTGCGTGTAGATCATCGTCTTGTCGGGGTCCAGGCCGCAGGCCAGGTAGTCGATGACCATGTTGTAGACGTTGTCCTAGATGTTGTCGGTGCTGTCGCGGTCGGTGATGACCTGGTAGTCGGCGATGAGCACGTTGGTGTGGACGCCCATGTCCTGCAGCTCGACACGGCTCTTGAGCGTGCCGAAGTAGTGGCCGAGGTGCAGGCGGCCGGTGGGGCGGTCGTCGGTGAGCATGGTGTACTTCTCGGGGTGCTGCGGCAGGTCGGCGCGGATCTGGTTGCTGCGCTCGAGGCTGACCTCATAGCTGAGCTCGTTGGGCATGCTGTCTCCTTTTGGGTTGAGTGCCTGGCCGGCATTGTCGGTCTTGGTTGAAGATGAAGCTACCAGAGAAACGGCGTCTCTTGCCGGAATCAACGATGGTTTTCGCCGTGTCGTCCCGCAGGGTCGTTTCCCTTCTTGGGAAGGAGCCCCTCGATATGCTCGAGCCGCTCCTCATGGGCCGAGTGCGCCGCGCGCTCCTCGGCGGCGAAAGCGGGGTCTTCGGGCGTGACGGTCTCATCTCGCTGTCGACTCCGGTACCACCGCGACGGCGCTCCTGAGCCTGCTCGTCGACAAGCCGGTGACTATCTACACCACCAACGGCTATGCATGTCGGTTTACGGGCGAGCTTGCTGCTAAGGTGGTGGTAATTGGCGGCGACTTCAACCCCGTTACCTGCTCGCTCACCGGTCCTATGGTTGAGAGCGCGCTGCGCGAGCTGTACTTTGACCGGGCGTTTATAGGTGTCAATGCGGTGGACGAGGACCGCGGCATCATGACGCCAGGTTATCCCGAGGCTATCAAAAAACGTATCGTGATGCAGAATTCCCAAGCGAGTTGCGTACTCGCCGATAGCTCCAAGTTCCACGTGTTTTCAAATGTAAAGGTGTGCGACCTGGAGGGCTTTACTGTTATTTCCGACAGGCGCGACTCCAAAATCGGCGAATGCGTCAAAATGATCACGGCCTAGGACACTGGGGCATCGCATCTTGCCCTCAAGCCGTTGCCCACGTAACGAAGCGTGGGGCAAACGTGCGCCCCATTCCTGATTTGGGGACTAGCTTAGTTCGTCGGCTATTTGGTGCTCGTAGAAGGCTTCTACTACGGCGTTAAAGTCGCGGGCGAAGTCTTCCATGGTTCCACGCCAGGTGGCTCGGCCGGGCTTTCCTTGGCCCACATAGGCGGTTTGAATGCCGCAGGCGGGGCTGGGGAAATCGCGCTTGGGGTCGTTGCCCACCATGAGAACCTCATGTGGCTCGAGCCCCATGACCTGCAGCTGCTCTAGATAATATGTGGCATCGGGCTTGCAGCGCGTGGCGTTGCCCATGTGCGTTACGAGCTCGAAGGGCGCGTCTGTCAGCTCGCCCCAGCCCATGCGGCACTCGATGGCCCCTTGGGGAAAGCTGGGGTTGGTGAAGAGCGCACAGCGCAGCCCCGCGTCCTGTACGGCTTGAAGCGCGGCGTGCGCACCCGGCATGGCTTTTGCGTTGATCATGTCATCGTTCTTGTACGGCAGAACTTCGTGATCGTAGTAGGTAAACGCCTCGTAGATGAGGGGGTCGGAGAGGCAGATGCCACACCGGCGCTCAACCTCTTCCTGGTAGAACTCAAGATTGGTGCGATTGTCCGTGCTGCTGCGGCGATTGGCGTTGAGGTCGACCAGGATGGTGCCGAGGCGCGCCATCGTGCCCCCGCGGCTGCGACGTCCGATATCCGCGAGCATCGACGAGACATCCTTAAAATAGCGAAGGATGAATGCGTTGAGGTTGATGCTAAGAAGCGTTTCGTCCATATCGAAAACGACTGCTTTGAGCACGCGGGCACCTTTCTCGATAAATCGTTCCAGAATCGTTGGCTCCGGATACTTTACCTCAAAGGCGTATGGGCAAACTGCTTATCGTCAAGTTGTGGAGACGGCTGTCCATAAGATTACGAAATAGTCTCCACACGAGTAAAAAAACGCAGTTCACGCTTGAAATCGAACCCATTTCCCCGTAACCTATATGAACGTGATTGCATAAGCGTCACATTAGTATCTGTCGGCTCCCGAGTGTTCCTAAACGTTGTGTGCTTGTCGCACCCTTCTGTAGGTCCTAGCAATCGGGGCCCCGTAGTTCGAAAGGGGTCCACCTTTGAGTGAGATTCA
>JAXKGH010000157.1:0-9470 GCA_036550475.1 Collinsella sp.
ACCTTGACGCGATCGCCCACCATATCGGTCAGCTTCTCGTGGATGTCGTCGACGTGATTGACTTCCATCTCTTCCATGAACAGGGCCTCCAGAAGGTGCAATTCAAAAAGGGGATAATACCCCTAAGATAGACAAAACTCTAATACTATAGCACCCTGTTGTGGCCATACGCAAGTAGCTAAAAAAGCCCGGTCCCAAATTGACTACTTACAGACTATCGGTGTCCAAGACGATGGTGAATGGGCCGTCGTTGACGAGGTCGACTTTCATATCGGCGCCGAAGATGCCGTGCGCCACGTGTTCGACATCCTGGCGAACGAGCGTCAGGAAGTACTCGTAGAGCTCGTTGGCTACATCGGGCGCGCCGGCATCCGTAAACGACGGACGACGGCCGTGACGGCAATCGGCGAACAGCGTGAACTGCGACACCACGAGAACCTCGCCGTCGACATCGGCAAGCGCCAGGTTGGTCTTGCCGTTCTCGTCCTCGTTAATGCGCAAGCCCCGGAGCTTGCCCCACAGCTTATCGGCCTCGACGCGCGTGTCGCCGTGGCCCACGCCAAGCAGCACCAGATAGCCGCGCCCAATTTTGCCCACGCACTCGCCGTCGACCGTCACGCCGGCGTTGAGCACGCGCTGCACCACCGCACGCACGGCCTACTCCTCGCCCGTCAGTTTGGCGGATAGGTGCTCGAGCGCATGGAATCGATGGCTGATGGCGTTCTTCTCGTCCGCCGTCAGCTCGGCCATGGTCTTGCCCGGCGTGTCGACCGGCAGGAACAGCGGGTCGTAGCCAAAGCCGTGATCGCCGCGGCCCTCATGTGCGATAACGCCCTCGCAGGCGCCCTCACCATAGGTGACCAAACCGTCCGTGTCGATGAGCGCGACGACGCTCATAAAGCGCGCAGTGCGGTCCTCGTCGGCCACGCCCTCCAGATTCACGAGCAGTTTGGCATTGTTGGCGGCATCGTCGCCGTGAACGCCCGCGTAGCGCGCACTATACACACCGGGCTCACCGTCCAGCGCGTCGACGACCAGGCCCGAATCGTCGGCAATGGCCATAAGGCCCGTCTCCTCCACCGCAGCCTGGGCCTTGATGATGGCGTTCTCCAAAAACGTCGTGCCGTTTTCCTCAGGGTCCTCAAAATCGCCCAGCTGGCCGAGCGCCACAAAGCGAACCTCGGGCATAACCTTGCCCAAAATGGCCTCGATCTCGGTGAGCTTATGGGCGTTGCCCGTTGCCACGACGATGGTCGCCGCCGGGTCGAGAGTGTCGATGTCGATCTTCTCAAGTGCCATGAGTGGCCTCCTTGTTCTTATAACAACGCCACACAAAAGGTAATTAGGCTCTCAAGCCCCTCCCCTCGCGCGGCAGCAGCCTTACAGTTCGGCGTTTCCGCAGATAAAACCTGCCAAAATAAACCTGTCGCTTTTTGGCAGGCTAGGCGAGAGCTTGGCGCTGGAGCTCGATGAGCTCGGCAATGCCCTTGTCGCCCAAATCGAGCAGGGAATTGAGGCGCTTGCGGTCGAAGGGCGCCTGCTCGCCAGTGCCCTGAAGCTCGATCATCTCACCGGTATCGGTGGCGACAAGGTTCATGTCGACCTCGGCGTGACTGTCCTCGGAATAATCCAGGTCGAGCAGGGTGTTGCCGTCGACAACGCCCATGGAAATCGCGGCGACCTGGCCCGTGAGCGGAATGCGCTCGAGCTTACCCGCCTCGACCCACATGGCAAGGGCGTCGTGCAGCGCCACCCAGGCGCCGGTAATGCTCGCCGTTCGCGTGCCGCCATCGGCCTGAATCACATCGCAGTCGACGGTAACGGTGTACTCGCCGAGTGCCTTCATGTTGACGACGGTACGCAGGCTGCGACCGATGAGGCGCTCGATCTCCATGGAGCGGCCCTTGCGGTTGGCGTGCTCGCGCTTGCAGCGCTTGCCGGTCGACGCCGGTAGCATGGCGTACTCCGCCGTTACCCAACCGGCCTTGGCGCCCTTGCGCCAGCCCGGCACGCCCTCCTCGATGGTGGCGGCGCACAGCACGCGCGTATCGCCAAACTCGGCCAGGCACGAACCGTGGGCGTGCTTCATGACGCCGCGAGTAAGCTTGATGGGACGCAGCTCATCGGCAGCGCGGCCGTTGGCGCGATTGACCTGCATATACTCCATAGAAAAATCCTTTCGGCAAAAGGTGAAAGTGAGCCTTTGGTCGGTGACCTTATATCTATTTCAGTTCGTCGATATCGATATGCTCAATGCTCTTGAGCGGCTGGCCAAAGATAAAACTGCCCGCCACCGCAAACTCGGCAATGTTATCGGCCGTCGTTGCAAAACGATGCTGCGGCTCAGCAGCGTCGCCCGCCAGCTGCTCGCGGCGCGTGAGGATATCGGTCAACTTGCGCGTGGTCTCCTCGGCGGAGCTCACCACGCGCACTCCGGGACCCAGCGCATGGCGAATAGGCCCCACGAGCAGCGGGAAATGCGTACAGCCGAGTACCACGGTATCGATGCCGTGGTCGCGCAGCGGTTCAACCGTGGCGCCGACCAGCGCGCGTACGGCAGGCGTATCAAAGATGTCCTCGTTCTCGAGCCACTGCTCTTGCAGATGCGCGCCCGAGGCGAGCTCGTGCTCAACGACCTCGACAAAGCTCGAGGCAGGGCAGCCGTATACGTCCACACCGGCGTCCAAATCCTGAATGGCACGCGTGTAAGCGCCTGAGCGAATGGTGAGGTTGGTGGCGAGCACGCCCACCCGGCGCGTGCGGGTGCTGTTGATTGCCGCGCGGGCGCCCGGTGCAATCACACCGATGACGGGGACGTCGAGCACCTGCTGGGCCAAACGCAAGGCCGCAGCGGTCGCCGTATTGCAGGCGATGACCATAATCTTGACGTCGTGCTTCGAAAGCCAACGACCCGCCTGCAACGCAAACGAGCGCACCTCATCCTCGGTACGGGTGCCGTAGGGGCAGCGCTTGGTGTCGCCAAAGTAGTAGACGGACTCGTGCGGCAGCGCCGTCGCGATGGCGCGCGCAACCGTCAGACCGCCCAAACCAGAATCGAACACGCCAATCGGGCGCGTGTCGCCTGCCGGATTCTCGATATCGGACATTACCTCACCAGTCTCTCTCGAAAAGACATGTCCAAGTGCGGCGGCGGCGCGCTACGAACGCGCCGCGACCAGCAGCTCTGCCGTCGCCGCCCAACCGTCGACAATTTTGCCTCGCGTAACGAAAGCATTCTCGCAAGCAGCCAGGAACTCGGGCGCGCCGGCGCTCGTCAGGCCATTCTCGACCAAGCAGAACGTGCCCACGTGATCGGCCATGTAGAAGTCGGACTCGGAGTCGCCGAGCGCGAGCGTCTCCTCGCGCTCGATCCCTAGGTGCTCGCAGAAGCGCGCAATGGCGACGCCTTTGTTGAGGCCCGCGGGGTTGATGTTGAATGCGCGACCGTCCTCGACGCGATCGAGCTCGAGCGTCGTCGGCTTGGACAGGTGAGTCAGATGGCCGTTGCAAGCCCAGATCAGACCGCAGCCGGCCTCGTCCAGGATGGCCTGGACCTCATCGTCGGGCACATCGCCGCGCATACCGACGGTGACCTCACGGTATTTGTAGCCGGTCGACATGTCGTTGTGGTACTCGATCTTGTGCGGCCAGCGGGCAAGGATCTTCTCGCACACGCCGGTCTGTTCGATCACCTGGTGCGGAGTAAGGCCGCAGGCGGGGTCGTAAGGCATGTCACCGGTCAGATACTCCCAATCGTTGGCTTTGAGGTCGTACATGACCAGGCCGCCCATCTCACCAATGTAGGAGTTGAGGCCGAGCACGCGCGCGTCCTCGTGGATCATGGTACGGTTGCGGCCCGAGGTGGGAACCACCTGAATACCAGCGCGAGCGAGCGCCACGACGGCCTCGACGAGTTTGGTCGAGGGGTTACCGTCGTTGTCGCGCAGCACGCACGAGCCGGGTGCGAGCATCGTGGCATCCAGGTCGGTAAAGACGTACTTGACCTTGGCCAAGCGCTCGCGCATCTCGCCCGAAAGCTCGGCAACAGTCGGCAGGGTGTTGTGGGACATGGTTACTCCGTTTACATAGAAGGGTTTGGACTTGGACGGCATGTTTTGATTGAGGGAACACGCTTATGGCGACAGCGCACTCAGAGCGCCGCCGCCATCATGGTTCATTAGTCAAACTGGGTAACATCGATCAGGCGATTGGCCAGCGAAAGGTCGCTCTCGATGGGCACGAACTCGTCGCCCACGTGCATGAGTTCCTCGTCACCCTTTGCCAGCAGCAAGACAATGGTGGGAGCATCGGGGTTGATGTACTCCTCGCGCGCCGCCTTGAACGCCGCATGCACAGCGGCTTCGCGATCGAGGATGATCTTGTTCGGCGTATCGTCGGGAACATGCTCGGCAAGCTCGCGACAGACCTTCATCGGGTCCTCGTGAGCCGGGTCCTCATTGGCAAAGATCATCAGGTCGGAATATGGTGCGGCCTCGCGCGGAAGCTGCTCGCGGCGCTCCTGCGCCTTGCCGCCGGCAGCGCCAAACAGCGCAATGACGGGGCTGGCGGGAAACGCGCGCTTCACCGACGAGAAAAGCGAACGGAACGAAAGCTGGTTGTGCGCATAGTCGACGACGCAGATCACGCGGCCGTCCTTCGACTCCACGACCTCCATACGGCCCGGCACACGCAGTTTGGAGAGGCCCTTCTTGATAGCATCGATACCGATGCCGATCTCGCGCGCAGCGGCGATAGCGACCAGCGCGTTCTCCACGTTAAAGTCTCCCGCGATACCCAACAGGACCTTCTCCCCCGCCTCGGACTCGTCGGCACACAGGCCATGCAAGTTGAACTCGATGCTAAAGCCGACCATGCGTACGTCGCTCGCCCACAGGCTTGCCTCGGGATGCTCGACGCCAACGGTCACCAAGCGCTCGGCCGTCGACGCTGCCTCCAGCACACGGTCGACCTCTTCGGTGCCCAGATTCACCACGGCGGTCTTTGCCTGGTCAAAGATCCTGAGTTTGCTCTCAAAATAATCCTCAAACGTGGGGTGTTCGATCGGCGAGATGTGGTCGCGGCCGATGTTGAGGAAGCACGCCACGTCAAACGGCAGATTCTCGACGCGTTGGTACTTGAGCGCCTGGCTCGAGACCTCCATGACCATGGACTGGCGACCGGACGTGCGACAGTTGGCGATATGGCGCCAGACCTCGGGAGCCTCGGGCGTGGTGTTGGTGCTCTCGTAGCACTCGATACCATCGTCGGTACTCACCGAGCCGATCATGCCGCAGGACTCGCCCGCCGCCTTGATGATGGACTGGAGCATAAAAGCGGCCGTGGTCTTTCCCTTGGTGCCGGTGATGCCCACGATCTTGACGTCGCGGTCGGGACGGTCGTAGACCTCCGGCGGCAACAAGGCCATGGCCGTGCGAACGCTGTCCACGACCAGCATCGCAGCACCGCTCTCCTGCGCCAGCGGCTCCAGAGACTCGACCAGCGACTCCTCGCACACAAATGCGACGGCACCCGCATCGAGCGCCATGCGCAAAAACGCGGGCTTAAAGGCAGCACCTTTGCAGAAGAACACGTCACCTGCCGAGACCGCGCGCGAATCAAACGAGCAGCCGGTCACGGCACGCTCGTCAACCTGCTCCGATGCGCGCAGCTCGCCGCACACATCGAGAAGCTTGGCAAGCGCATCGACCGTGGTCACGATCGCGGAATCCGAATGGTGCATCTTTCACCTTTCTCAGCCATTTGGCAGGGACGGTTTTTATAGTAACTGAAACGCACCCACGCAAAAACGGCTCCCGGAGGAGCCGTTACGCGCAGGCGTTCGTAAGCCGAGGCTAGGCAGCCTGAACAGCGGGCTGGTCCTCGTCGATAAAGAAGCGCTTGTACCACACCAGGAACACGAGCGGCGTATAGATCTTGCGCTGGAAATCGCCCTTGCCCGCAAAGTGCAGATCGAGCAGGTGCATGAGCTCGTCGGTATCGAAGAACTCGCTTGCCCACGGCGCGGTGAAGTACTCCTTGACATAGTCGTACCACTTTTGCTCGCGCAGCCAGTAGACAATCGGCACCGGGAAGCCCACCTTGGGACGGGTGGCCCACTCATCGGGCAGCGACTTGTTGGCAGCGTGGCGGAGTACCTGTTTGTTGCCGTTCTCGTTGATGCGGTAACGGTCGGGAATGTGTTCGGCGAACTCCATGACTTTGCGGTCCAGGAAGGGCACGCGCAGCTCCAGCGAGTGCGCCATGCACATCTTGTCGGCCTTGAGCAGAATGTCGCCCGGGAGCCACATGTTCATGTCCAGGTACTGTTTCTTGACCAGCTCGGGCTGACCCTTCACGCGCGCATAGATGGGAGCGGCAAGCTCGAAGGCGCCGTCGCCGGTGTTGTACTCGGGCTTGAGCACGCCGTCGACCTCGCGCTCCGGCCATACCAGAGCCTGTCCCAGGAACGACTTCTCGGGGATCTCGGCACCCTTGACCAGGAAGTTATGTCCCTTGAAGTACGGCATATGCAGCGCCAGGTTACCGAGCGCGCGACGGATGGGCAGCGGAACCATCTTTTTGTACTTACGCACCGGGACCGTATCCTCGTAGTAGGCGTAGCCGCCAAAGAGTTCGTCGGCGCCTTCGCCCGAAAGCACGACGGTAACGTCCTTGCGGGCCATCTCGGCCAAGAACCACAGCGGCACGGAAGACAGGTTGGACTGCGGCTCGTCCATGTGATACTGGATGTCCTCGAGCGCACCGAAGAACTCGTCGGCGGTGATCATCTTGCGAACGTTCTCGACGCCGAGCTTATCGGAAAGCTCCTTGGCGTAGTTGGTCTCGTTGAAATTCTTGTAGTCAAAGCCCACCGAGAAGGTCTTGTCGGGCATAAGGCAAGCGGCGATGTAGCTGGAGTCGACGCCACCGGAGAGGAACGACGCGACCTTGACATCGGCGATGCGATGGGCCTCGACGCTCTCGTGCACGACCTCGTCCAGCTCGTCGACATACTCTTCGAACGGCTTCTCGACGGCAGAGTAATCGCAATCCCAGTAGCGCTCGATGTTCATCTTGCCGGTCGGGATATCGACGGTAAAGTAGTGCGCCGGCGGCAGCTTGTAGACACCCTCGAAGAAGGTCTCCTCAGTCGCCGAATACTGCAGCGTCATGTACGGACGCAGAGCCTTTTTGTTGACCGCCTTGTGGAAGTGCGGGTAGTCCAGGAAGCTCTTGATCTCGGAACCAAAGAGCACGCCCGGAGCGCCGTCGCCCGCATCGGCCATGGGATAGTAGTAAAGCGGCTTGATGCCAAAGATGTCGCGGGCGCCAAAAAGCTTGTTCTTCTTTTTGTCCCAGATGACGAAGGCGTACATACCGCGCAGGCGATCGAGGACGGCCTCGCCCCACTCCTCGTAGCCGTGCAGGAGGCTCTCGGTGTCGGCGCCGCAGTGGAACTTGTAGCCCTTGGCCTCGAGCTCGGAACGGAGTTCTTGGAAGTTGTAGATCTCGCCGTTGAAGACAATGACGACGCTGCCGTCCTCGTTGGCCATGGGTTGAGCGCCGGCCTCGGTCAGGTCGAGGATCGACAGGCGGCGGAAGCCCAGGGCAACGCGGCCGTCGATAAACTGACCGCCCATGTCGGGACCGCGATGGACGATGCGGTCCATCATCTTGGTGAGCACCTCGGATTGGTTATCCGTCCCACCGACAAAACCAACAAAACCGCACATATACTATCCCCTCTGCTGTTGCTGGGCATCAAATCGAATCAGTAGCTTTTGAGTATACCCGAGGGCGTAAAGAGGGGCGGAATGTTCAGGCAATCTCAACTGAATCAGCTCCGCTGCGACACGTGCCAGTTACCTTTAATGGATATGAGATGAATGAGGCGATTGTTTTGCTATACTCTCTCCGCACGGGCGATTGGCGCAACGGTTAGCGCAGGTGCTTTACACGCACAAGGCTGGGGGTTCGAATCCCTCATCGCCCACCACCGAATTGGAAACGGTCCTCGCAAGGGGACCGTTTTTGTTTGGGCCCGGTGCATGGGATTCGGACCCGCCAGGGTGCGGAGCTGAGGAAACGCGAAGCGTTTTCCAGCGCAGCACGCGAGGGCCGTAGGCCCGAAGCGAAAGCGGGCGGCGTCAGCCGCACGCGACACCCCTCATCGCCCACCATTGAGTTGGAAACGGTCCTCGAAAGGGGACCGTTTTTGTTTGGGCCCATTTCATGGGATTCGAACCCGCCAGCACGTCTGTCACAAAGGCCGTGGCCAAATAATGGCAAAAATGAGTACTGCTACTTTGCTTGCAACATATAAAAAGATAGCGTTTGCGTAAGTTACGCAACATATGTCCATTATAAGGACTAACAGTTAGATCACAATCGTGCATTCATCGCCATTTCGACTTGCTATCTGGCCTTATTAGTCCAAAATTGCTGCTACCAAATCGGTAGCAGTACTCATATTTAATGTTTTTTGACCAGCGGGTCTCCCTGCCTTAGCAAATCTAAGGCAAAACGGGCTCCAGACCGCTGAATCATGCCACATAGGGCACGCTCGCAGTCCGGAACCCGGTCCAAATTGAGTTATTGCGCCGCGTTAGACCAAGACACCCGACAGGATCTCGATCAGACTGTCCACGTCGGCTTCCTCGCAGACGAGCGGCGGCAAGAAACGCAGCGTATGAGCACCCGTAGCGTTAATCACGGCACCGGCGGCCAGCGCGCGGGCAACAATATCATGCGCGTCGCCCGCGGCATCATCCAAATCGCAGCCGAGCATCAGGCCACGGCCACGCACCTCTACCACATGCGGAAGTTTAGCCAGCGCCTGCTCCATATAGGCACCCACCTTGGCAGCATGGTCGGCATAATCGCCGCGCACGAGCGCGGAGAGCGTCGCGGCACACGCCGTGATGGCCAGGCAGCTACCGCCAAAGGTCGAGCCGTGGTCGCCCGGCTTAAACACGTCGGCAATCCCCTTCTTTGCCACGACGGCACCCATGGGCACGCCGTCGGCAATGCCCTTGGCAAGGCTCATGATGTCGGGCTCCACGCCATAGGTTTGGAACGCAAATGGCTTACCCGTGCGGAAGATACCGCACTGGACCTCGTCGGCGATAAGCACGGCGCCCACTTCGTGTGCCAGGTCGCGCGCTGCCGCCATAAACTCCTCGGTCATGGGGTGCACGCCACTCTCACCCTGGATCGGCTCGAGCATCACGGCACAAATCTCGCTCCCCAGCTGCTTAAAGATCGCACGCAGTTCATCGACATCGTTGGGCGTGCAGGCCACAAAGCCACCCGGCAGCGGGCGGAAGCTATCCTGCAGCCAATCCTGCATGGTGGCGGCAATGGTCTCGAGCGTACGGCCGTGGAAGCCGCCGCGCATGCACACGATGGTGTTGCCGCCATTACCGGCACGCTTGGCGTACAGGCGCGCGAGCTTCATCGAGCCCTCGTTG
>JAXKGH010000158.1:0-2432 GCA_036550475.1 Collinsella sp.
CCCGGCGGATGTCTGGCCCGCCGTGCCCACTCTGCGCCCCTTGTCGCGAGGCTCACGGCTTCCCTACTGGGGCTTCGCTGCCACCGGCCGCGCGCCCGTTGAGGTCGCTGCTCGGGAGTGAACGCTTGGCCCTTGCCACCGCAGGAAGGCTTGCAGCCCATGACCTTCCCTCTCTTGCCGGCGACACGGCGGGCAAAACCCTCTCCGTCAACGCATTGGGCTATAGGATAACACATTTCGCGAGCGCATCGCCGCGTTCCGTTTTGTTCGCGCTGGGTACAAGGCAAGTAGCTGTGCAAACTGGCCGTGCGCCCATCCGTGGCGCTCGGCTCGCGAGATCAAGGATATGGTATGGGAAAGAAACTCGATAAGAAGGCCAAGCCCGCAGCGGGCAAGACGCCCAAAGGCATGAAGGTCGATAAGGCCGTTAAAAAATTCCGCAAGCTCGAGGGCAAGCTGTGGACCCGCGAGTACCTGCTCAAGATTGCCGAGTTTGACGGCGCGACCATTGCTCCCGCCAACGGTGCCGCCGCCCGTGCCGACGCCATGGGCACCCTTGCCGGCGAGCACCATAAGCTTCTGACCAGCGAAAAGTCTGTCGAACTTGTGCGCTCGCTAGCACGCGAGACCGTCGCCGGCGGCAAGATCGACGACCCGCAGCTGCTCGACGAGATCCGCGTGCTCGGCCGCGACCAGCGCGAAGCAAGCGTCATCCCCACCGAGGAGGCCGAGGCCTGGACCAGGCTCACCTGCGAGGCCGACGCCGTGTGGCACAAGGCCAAGACGGCCAATGACTGGGCGAGCTTTGAGCCCTATGTGGATAGAATCGTCGCCCAGCTTAAGCATCAGGCCGAGCTCATGGACCCCAAGCGCGACCCATACGATGTTTGGCTCGACCAGTACGAGCGCGGCCTTTCCACCAAGAGCTTCGATGCGTTTTGCGACGAGGTCAAGGCCACGGTCGTGCCGCTCGTGCACGCCATCGGCGAGCGCGGCCAGCAGCCCGATGCCGACTTTTTGCACGCCCGCGTGCCCGATGCCGCCCAGCGCGCCATGAGCTTTGACCTGATGAAGCTCGTCGGCCTGGACCTGAACGACACCACGCTTGCCTTTACCGAGCACCCGTTTAGCGAGGGCTTTGCCGTAGGCGACGCGCGCATCGCGACGCACATCTACGAGGACGACTGCATCTCCAACGTCTACAGCATCATCCACGAGGCGGGACACGCCATGTACGAGCTGGGCGTCAACCCCGCCTATGCGCGCACCTGCCTGGAGGGCGGCACTTCCATGGGCATCCACGAGAGCCAGAGCCGCTTTTTTGAGAACACCGTGGGTCGCAGCCGCGCCTTTATGGGCCCGCTGCTCGAGGTACTGCGCCGTCACGCGCCCGAGGTCTATGGCAGCGTGGACGAGAACACGCTCTACCGCGCCGTGAACATCGCGCAGCCGTCGTTGATCCGCACCGAGGCGGACGAGCTCACCTATCCGCTGCACGTTATGGTGCGTTACGAGATCGAGCGCATGCTGTTTGCCGGCGAGGCCACGGCCAAGGACATCCCGACGCTTTGGAATCGCTTTATGGATGAGTACCTGGGCATTCCCGTCCCCGACGACACGCACGGCTGCCTGCAGGATACGCACTGGAGCGGCGGCTCGTTTGGCTACTTCCCCACGTATGCGCTGGGCAGTGCCTACGACGCCATGTTTGTGCCGGCCATGTGCCGCGACGGCGTCGACCTCACCGGTGCCTGCGCGAGCGGCGATCTGGCGCCCGTCCGTGCCTGGCTGGGTGAGCACATTTGGCAGTGGGGCCGCGCCAAAGACGCACCGGAGCTCATCAAGGGCGCCTGCGGCATGGACTTTGACGCCCGTTACTACTGCAGCTACCTGCAGGACAAGTTCACCACGCTCTACGAGCTGTAAGGCATAACCGACACGCCAACGCAAAGGGGACGCCGCGGAACCAATCCGCAGCGTCCCCTTTCCACCTAGTCGTTTAAGAACGTCCCCAATGACTACCTTACAGAGCTTCCAGCGCGGCGGCGATGCGCTTCATGGCGGCATCGGCGGATGCTTGGTCGGGCGCCTCGGCCAGCACGCGGATAACCGACTCGGTTCCGCTCTTGCGTACGAGCACGCGGCCCTCGCCCGCCAGCGACGCCTCGGCCTCGGCGATGGCGTTCTGCACGCCCATGTTCTCGAGCGCGGCGTCCTTGTCCGCCACGTGCACGGCCACCTGCGCCTGCGGCAGCAGCTTGCACGGAGCCGTGAGCTGCGAGAGCGTCTCACGCTCGGCACGAATCACTTCCATCACGCGCAGCGAGGTCATAATGCCGTCGCCCGTGCGCTCGATATCGCCAAAGATCGTATGGCCCGTCTGCTCGCCGCCCAGGCTGTAGCCGCCCTCGCGCATCTTGGCATACACGTGA
>JAXKGH010000159.1:0-2840 GCA_036550475.1 Collinsella sp.
GCGCAGCGAGGTCATAATGCCGTCGCCCGTGCGCTCGATATCGCCAAAGATCGTATGGCCCGTCTGCTCGCCGCCCAGGCTGTAGCCGCCCTCGCGCATCTTGGCATACACGTGACGGTCGCCCACGCCGCTGGTCACGGCGCTCAGACCGGCAAGCTCCAACGACTTGATCAGGCCAAAGTTGCTGGCAATCGTCGGCACCACGGTACCGCCCGAAAGGCGACCGTGTTTGTTCAGATACACGCCGCACACGTACAGGATCTGGTCGCCGTCTACCACGCGACCGCGCTCATCCACGGCCAGGCAGCGGTCGGCATCGCCATCGTAGGCAAAACCCACGTCCAGGCCCTGCTCCACCACATGGCGCTGCAGGCGTTCCATATGCGTGGAGCCGCAATCGACGTTGATGTTAAAACCATCGGGCGCGGCATTGATCACGCGCACGTCGGCACCGAGCGCGTCAAACACCGGCTTGGCCACCGAGGAAGCCGAGCCGTTGGCGCAGTCGATACCGATCTTGACGCCCTGCAGCGAAAAGTTCGCACTTGCAATGAGCGAAGCAATGTAGCGGTTGCGGCCCTGCATGTAGTCCACCGTGGCACCGATGTGGTTGCCCGTGGCCAGCGGAACTTCGCTCTTGCCATCGATGTAGTCCTCGATGAGCTCCAGCACGTCCTCGTCCATCTTAAAGCCGTCGCTGTTGACGAGCTTAATGCCGTTATCGCAAAACGGGTTGTGGCTCGCGCTGATCATGATGCCGCAATCGAAGCAGCCTTCCACAGTCTGATGCGCTACGCCCGGCGTGGGGATCACGTGCAGCATATAGGCGTCCGCACCGCTCGCGACCAGGCCGCTCACCAGCGCCGCCTCAAACATATAACTCGAGCGACGCGTGTCCTTGCCCACGATCACGCGTGCCTTGCGCTCGCGGTTGGCGCCGTAATACCAGCCCACAAAACGGCCAATCTTATAAGCGTGCTCTACCGTCAGCCCAACGTTGGCCTCACCGCGAAAGCCGTCGGTGCCAAAGTACTTCATGCGCTCTCCTTACAAAATAGGGGCGAACAGATTGCCTGTCCGCCCCAAAATGGTACTCGATTATCTGCGCTACCAGAAAAACCCTACGCCGACGCGCTGTCGCGAGCTGCCTGGCATGTAGGAGTCTGACGCAGCGTAAGCGGCTTGTCCCCCGCCTCGGCCGACGTGGTCAGCGTATACGTGATCGTCGTCGTCTCGCCAGCATGCAGGTCAACGGTGCCCGAATAGAAGGGGATTCCATGCCACGTAGCGGCGCCAAGACCAAACTGTGTGCCCTCAACCGTAAGGTCACTGATGTTGCCGCCCGTCGGGGCAAACAACGAGACATTCAGGCGTTCGTCGTCACGCGCGGCATCGGGTGCGCTCGCCGCAACGTAGTCGGGCAGCTTGCCCGCCTCCTCCTGCGTCATGATGTTCGTCAGAGTAACGGTGATGCGACACGAGCACGTGCCGTCGCCGTTCTTGATGCCCTGGCCGATCTGCGTGTCGGCGTTCAGATACCAGTCGAGCTTGGAGAAGCTCAGGTTGTTAAAGTAAACGCCGGCAACGGGATCGGCACTCGGATCATCCGGATCGGGCAGCGAAGCGTCAATGCCCGTCTCTTTGATGGCATTCTGCTCATCATCGTTTCTCATCCAAGCAATCAGACGGCCCTCTTCGGCACCGCGCTCGAATGCACCGACAAGCTTTGTAACGTCGACGTCACCGATGCCACCGAGAATCTTGTCGAAGGCGGCGCTGGCAACAGCCGCAAAGATGCCGTCCGATTCCTCGACCGGATAGTTCCAATACACATCGTGCATGAGAACCTTCGCCGCGTTGGTACCGTCGACGACCGTACCATCAGGCAGCGAGACATTACCGACAAGGCCCAGCAGGTACTGCAAGAACACCGGATCGATGCCGACGACGCCATCAACGTCCTGCCCATACTGGGACTTCCACAGCGCGGCGACACGCTGCGAGTTGCGGGGCCAATCAGGCGAATAGGTATTGCCCGAGTTGTACAGGTTGCTGTGGTTGCCGAACAGCGCCTCATCCTCTTCGTCGACGCTCTCGACTGCCTCATCCTCGCTGAGTCCAATGCGGGGAACAAACTCGCCAATCGACATCTGACCGTCGGTGACCGAAATCAGGCCCTGCGAACCGCCAAAGCCGCCGCAGGCACGGATCTCGACGTTGTTCATGGCGTACACAAGGTAGTTGCGCGTCTGGCCGTTGGCGCCGAGCATCTGAGGAAGGACGGGGGCGACCTTCTCCGCCGCGTCAACCGCACCGTTGAGGGTGGCAAAGCCGTCCTTGGCCTTATCGACCAGCTCGGTCACCTGGGAAATATGAGTATCGCCAATGCCCTGGACCTTCTCGTTGGCGCTCTTGAACACCTTGGAGCTATCGGAAAGCGAATCGGCAACGGCCTGTAGCGCGGACACGTTAATCATGCCGTCCTGGAACAGCTTGCCGGGCGTGGCCTGCGAGAGGTTATCGGCCATGGGAACCAGCGCGTTGCTCGAGACATCGGACAGGGCATCAATCATGGTGCGGGCCGCATTGATATCGCTGCCATACACCGGGATAAACGAAGCCGCCGCCCACAGCGGGCTCGAGGTCTCCGCCTTCATGCTGTTGCAGAGCTCATCGATCTTCTTCGCGTCGTCAGGCAGCGTCGAAAAATCGCCCGACGTGACCTTGTCCTTAAGGCCACCGACGATCTCGACAGCCTCCTTCGCTTCGCTCTTTACGGTCTTTGCCGAGTTAAGCAGCATAAAGCCGCTTGCGCCAAGCGCAACGAGAAGCACCGCGAC
>JAXKGH010000160.1:0-2069 GCA_036550475.1 Collinsella sp.
GAAGGCATTTGGACGGGAGAGGTTGACGTCCGAGACTTCATCCAGAAGAACTACACCCCCTACGAGGGCGACGAGTCGTTCCTCGCCGGCCCGACCGAGCGTACCAAGGAGCTGTGGGGCGAGGTTCTCGACCTGCTGCTTAAGGAGCGCGAGCAGGGCGGTGTCCTCGATATGGACACCAAGACCGTCACGGGTATCGTGAGCCACCCCGCTGGCTACATCGATAACGCCCACCGCGAGAAGGAGACCATCGTCGGTCTCCAGACTGACAAGCCGCTCAAGCGCGCTCTGCACGTCAACGGCGGTATCCGCATCGCTTGCCAGGCTGCCAGCCAGCACGGCTACAAGGTCGACGAGAACGTTGTCGAGCGCTACACCTTCGAGCGCAAGACCCACAACGCCGGCGTCTTCGATGTTTACACCCCCGAGATGCGTGCTTGCCGCTCGGCTCACATCATCACCGGTCTGCCCGATGGCTATGGCCGCGGCCGCATCATCGGCGACTACCGTCGTGTTGCCCTGTACGGCGTCGACTACCTGATCAAGGACAAGGAGGCCCAGAAGGCTTCCACCCCGACGGTCATGACCGCCGACAACATCCGCGACCGTGAGGAGCTGCAGGAGCAGATCCGCGCCCTCGGCGAGCTCAAGATGATGGCTGAGACCTATGGTTTCGACATTTCCAACCCTGCTACCAACACGCAGGAGGCCATCCAGTGGATGTACTTCGCCTACCTTGCTGCCGTCAAGGAGCAGAACGGCGCTGCCATGTCCATCGGCCGTACCTCTACGTTCATCGACATCTACGCTGAGCGCGACCTTGCCAACGGTACCTTCACCGAGGAGCAGATCCAGGAGTTCGTGGATCACTTCATCATGAAGCTCCGCATGGTCAAGTTTGCCCGCACCCCCGAGTACCAGGCCCTGTTCACCGGCGATCCGCAGTGGGTCACCGAGTCCATCGGCGGCATGGGTGTTGACGGCCGTACGCTCGTTACCAAGATGAGCTACCGCTACCTGCACACGCTCGAGAACATGGGCACCAGCCCCGAGCCCAACATGACCGTTCTGTGGTCGACCCGTCTGCCCGAGAACTTCAAGAAGTTCTGCGCCAAGACTTCTGTCGCCAGCTCCTCGATCCAGTACGAGAACGACGACCTCATGCGCGTTTACCACGGCGACGACTACGGCATCGCCTGCTGCGTGTCCTCCATGCGCATCGGCAAGGAGATGCAGTTCTTCGGCGCCCGTGCCAACCTGGCCAAGTGCCTGCTCTACGCGCTCAACGGCGGTGTTGACGAGGTCTCCAAGAAGCAGGTCGGCCCCAAGTATCGCGCCGTCGAGGGCGATACGCTCGATTACGACGACGTTGTGGCCAAGTACAACGACATGATGAAGTGGCTCGCTGGCGTGTACGTCAACTCGCTGAACATCATTCACTACATGCACGACAAGTATTGCTATGAGCGCATCCAGATGGCTCTGCACGACAAGCACGTGCACCGCTGGTTCGCTACGGGCATCGCTGGCCTTTCCGTCGTGGCTGACTCCCTGTCCGCCATCAAGTACGCCAAGGTCCACCCCGTCCGTGATGAGAACGGCATCATCGTCGACTTCGAGACCGAGGGCGAGTTCCCCAAGTACGGTAACGACGACGACCGCGTCGACCAGATCGCTCACGACGTTGTGCACCAGTTCATGGAGTACATCCGCATGAACGACACCTACCGCAACTCCGTGCCCACGACCTCGGTTCTGACCATTACCTCCAACGTCGTGTACGGTAAGAAGACCGGTTCCACGCCCGACGGCCGCAAGGCTGGCCAGCCGTTCGCCCCGGGTGCTAACCCCATGCACAAGCGCGATAGCCACGGCGCCATCGCTTCGCTGTCTTCGGTTTCCAAGCTCCCGTTCCGCGATGCTCAGGACGGCATCTCCAACACCTTCTCCATCATCCCGAGTGCGCTCGGCAAGGAGGACCAGGTGTTCTTTGGCGATATCGACCTTGATCAGCTGGGCGAGTAACTATTGTTAGTGCTATACTAACAATAACGATTACTGATTAGCGC
>JAXKGH010000161.1:0-4880 GCA_036550475.1 Collinsella sp.
CAGTCATAGCAGCCAGCCCGCACCCTTCTTTACAGCACATCTATACCAAACGAGGCGACGCTAAGCGCCGCCCCATGCATTCAATCAACCCGATGATACCGTTCACGCCAGACGATTTACGCCTCGATGCGACGATACGTCACGAACTCATAATTGACGCCCTCGTCACCCTCACCGGCGGCAATCGTCGCGACCCCGCTACGCTGCGCAATCTCCCACGCGGGATCGGCTTCCAAATCGGGAAAGTACGTATCCACGACATGGACGCAGTGGTTATGCGTGACCTCGGCCTCGACGCAATACGGCAAAAACTGCCGATAGACATCGCCGCCGCCGATCACCCAGGCAACGGGCTCATCGGCAACCGCAGCGAGCGCTTCGTCAACGCTATGCACCACGTCGACGCCCTCGGGCGCAAAATCCTCATCGCGCGTGAGCACGATATTGCGACGATTCTTAAGCGGCCGGCCGCCAGGAAAACTCAGCAGGGTCTTGCGCCCCATAATAACCGGGCAGCCCTTGGTGCAGGCCACAAAATGGCGCATATCGGCGCGATTGGACACCACCATGTCGCCCTCGCAACCAATGCCCCAATCGTCACACACGGCGACGATAGCAGATAGCTTACACGTCATGAGCACCACCTACACCGCAATGGGAATGTTCTTGACCTGCGGGCCGTGCTCATAGCCCTCGACGATCAGGTCATCAGTCGTAAACGCGTAAAAATCATGCACATCGGGGTTAAGCGTTACCTTGGGCGCCGCAAACTGCGGGCGCTCGATAAGCTCACGGACGATATTGACATGACGGTCGTAAATGTGGGCATCGGCAATCACATGCAGCAGCTCACCCGGAATCATATCGACCGACTGCGCGACCATCATGAGCAGAATGGCGTACTGGCACACGTTCCAGTTATTCGCGGCCAAAATGTCCTGACTGCGCTGGTTGAGAATCATGTTGAGCGTGGGCTTGTCGTCCTGCGGGCGCTGCGTGACGTTATAGGTCACGCTGTAGGCGCACGGATACAGGTGCATCTCGGACAGGTCACTAAACACATACGTGTTGGTCATGATGCGGCGGCTGTACGGCGTGTGCTTAAGATCGTACAGCACACGGTCCATCTGATCAAAATCGCCCTCGGCGTAATGGCTCTTCTGGCCAATCTGATAGCCGTAGGCTTTACCGATGGAGCCAGTCTCGTCGGCCCACTCGTCCCAAATATGGCTGTTGAGGTCATGGACGTTATTAGACTTCTTTTGATAGATCCACAGGATCTCGTCCATCGCAGACTTAAGAGCCGTGCGGCGCAGCGTAAGCGCAGGGAACTCCTCGCGCAGGTCGTAACGCGCCGTGACGCCAAAGTTTTTAATGGTATAGGCAGGGGTGCCGTCCTCCCACACCGGGCGGACCTTTTGGCCCTCCGTGGTGGTGCCATGGTCCAAGATATCGCGGCACATGGTTACAAACTGTTGATCAGCCTTGCTCATTGACCCTCCTGTCAGTCGCCTACAAGCAAGATTTATTGTAGCCCAGGCGCACGCGGCCCCACAGCCCAAACATAAGCCCTCATTTTCTGACATATGACGGAAATTCCTTGCGCAAATCGGCACGTTCGCTATTCTATTGTTGACATATGTCAGATAAGGAGTGCGCATGGCAGGAAGACGCGAAAAATTGCGCCGTGTTGGGATCATCCCCGAATATCGCGGCTTTACCCCCGATGGCCTTGCCAGCGGAGACGCTATCGATATGACGGTCGACGAGCTCGAGGTCCTGCGCCTGTGCGATCTGGAGGGCCTCAATCAGGAGGCCGTCGCCCTGCACATGGGCATCGCCCGCGCCACGGTGGCGGCAATCTGCAGCCGCGCGCATCGCAAGGTGGCAAACGCATTGGTCAATGGACGGGCGATTATCATCGAGGGCGGCAATATCGCATACTCCCCCATCACCACGACAACGGCCGCATGGCCAGCAAAGGAGGTCGACACCATGAGGGTGGCAACGACGTACGACAACGGCAACATCTTTATGCACTTTGGCCGCAGCGAGCAGTTCAAGATCTATGACATCCAGGACGGCAAGGTGCTCAACGAGCAGGTCGTGGGCACCGGCGGCACCGGTCACGGCGCGCTGGCGGGTCTGCTCGCCAATGGCGACGTGGACACACTCATCTGCGGCGGCATCGGCGGTGGCGCTATCAACGCGCTTGCTCAAGCCGGCATCACGGTCTATGCGGGCGCCCAGGGCAGCTGCGATGCCTGCGTCGAGGCCCTCATTGCCGGCACGCTCGCGCAGACCGGCGAGGCCACGTGCGGCTGCCACGGCCATGACCACGAGCACGCCCATGAGCACGGCGAATCCCGTGGCTGCCATGGCCATCACGAGCACGAGGGCCACGAGGGCTGCGGCTGCCACTAACGGCACGGCACCGCGAACTCGGGGCGCGACACTGAACGCAACCCAACAATCAAAGCCAACAACAAAGGCCACCCGGTAGCTTCCGAGTGGCCTTTGCCATATCAAGCTGGAATTACAGCACTATTTCTTATTACGCATCTGCGCTTCCATCTGGCGCAGCAGGTCCATATCGGACTTGGGGCCGCCCGTACCCAGGCCGCCCATGCCGCCCAGACCCATAGCGTCCAGGCCGGGGATATTGGGCATGCGCATCTTCTTGCCCTTCTTACCCTTCTTGCCCTTCTTGCCGCCGGCCTGTGCCTGATTGGCCATCGTGCGCATGCGGCCCATCATCTTGTTCATCTCGCCCCACTGCTTCATAAGGCTATTGACCTCGGTGGGGGTCACGCCGGCGCCCTTGGCAATGCGGGCACGGCGCTGGCCATTGATGATGGAGGGACGCAGACGCTCCTCCTTGGTCATCGACATGATAATGGCCTCGTTCTTATCGAAGATGCCCTCGTCCAGGTTGCCACCCATCTGGTTGAGCGCACGCTGGCCGCCGGGGAGCATGCCCAGGATGCCCTTCATGCCGCCCATCTTCTTGACGGCCTTCATCTGGTCGAGCATGTCGTTCATGGTGAAGCCCTCGCGCAGCATTCGCTCGGCAGCCTCGAGCTGCTCGGCGTCGGCCGCCTCCTGGGCCTTCTCGATAATGCCGACAACGTCGCCCATGCCAAGAATGCGCTTGGCCATACGATCGGGATAGAACGGCTCCAGCGAATCGGGCTTCTCGCCCATGCTCACGAACTTGATGGGCTTGCCGGTCACCTGGCGCACGGAAAGCGCGCCGCCGCCACGGGCATCGCCGTCGAGCTTGGAGATGATCACGCCGTCAAAGTCGGTGCGCTCGGCAAAGGTCGAGACGACGTTGACGATGTCCTGGCCGGTCATGGCGTCGACGACCATCAACACCTGGTCGGGCTTGACGGCCTTCTTGATGTCGACGGCCTCCTGCATCATCTGCTCGTCGATCTGCAGACGACCGGCGGTATCGACGATCACAACGTCACGCAGGTGGTCAACGGCCTCCTGGATGGCACCCTTGGCAATGTCGACTGGGTGTGCGCCGTCACCGCGGAAGACCGGCACGCTGATCTCGCCACCGAGCGTGGCCAGCTGGTCGGCAGCGGCGGGGCGGTAGACGTCGCACGCGGCGAGCAGCGGCGAGCGGCCCTGCTTCTTGAGCAGGTAGGCAAGCTTTACGGCCGCCGTAGTCTTACCGGAGCCCTGCAGACCCACGAGCATGATGACATTGGGGATGCGGTTGCTAAAGACGAGCTTGCTCTCGGTGGAACCGAGCATCTCGGTAAGCTCGTCGAGCACGATCTTGACGACGTTTTGCGCCGGCGACAGCGACTCCATGACCTCGGCGGTCATGCAGCGCTCCTTGGTCTTGGCGACAAACTCCTTGACGACCTTAAAGTTGACGTCGGCCTCGAGCAGCGCCATGCGAATGTCGCGCATGGCCGAGGTGATATCGGCCTCGGTCAGTTTACCCTTGCCGCGCAGGCGGTCAAATGTGTCGTTGAGGCGATCGCTCAGAGAATCAAACACTAGTCACTCCTTAGTTGGACTCGCCCACCAGGGCGCGGCAGAAATCTTTGGCATTGAACTCCTGCAGGTCATCGACCTGCTCGCCCACGCCCACGCGCAGGATCGGGAGCTTGAGCTTCTCGGCCACGGCCATGGCGATGCCGCCCTTAGCCGTGCCGTCGAGCTTTGTCATGATAATACCGTCCAGGCCCAGCGCCTCGTTAAACTCGAGCGCCTGGTTCAGACCGTTTTGGCCCGTCGCGGCGTCGATCACAAGCACGACATGGACGGGCATGGGACCGGCGGCCATATTGGCGGCGCGCTTACGCGTCACGTTAACCACCTTGGCAAGCTCGCGCATGAGCTCAGGGCTCGTGTGCAGACGGCCGGCGGTATCGATAAGCACCAGGTCGCTGCCGCGCTTGTCGGCCTCGTCGAGCACGTCGTAGCAAACACTTGCCGGGTCGGAGCCGCGGTCGCGCTTGATGACGGGGACGCCAGCGCGCTGGCCCCACACATCGAGCTGCTCGATAGCGGCAGCACGGAAGGTATCGGCCGAACCGATCACGACGTTCTTGCCGCGGGCGGCCATGACGCTCGCGATCTTACCGACCGTCGTGGTCTTGCCGGCACCGTTAATGCCCACAAACAGCACGCAGCTCGGCGTATCGGAAAACGGATCGCGCTCGATGGGCACAAAGTGCTGCTCGAGCTGCTCGGCCAGGGCACGGCGAAGCTGCGGAGCGGTCTTGAGGTTCTTCTTGGCCGCGGCATCGCGCAGGTCATCGGAGACCTTGATAGCGACCTCGGCGCCCATGTCACTCATGACGAGGGTGTCCTCCAGGTCCTCCCAAAAATCCTCGTCGACCTCGCCGCCAAAG
>JAXKGH010000162.1:0-5101 GCA_036550475.1 Collinsella sp.
ATGTCAGGAAACGAGGGCAGCCCTGTGGGCGCCAGCGGAATGTGGGGTCACCGCGCGGTCCGCATCTGATGGTGTCGACGTCAATGGTATACGGGTGCATCATCGACGTCTTCAATACAGAAGATATCAGTGCGGAATGTTCCGGAGAGAAACCCCCGTCACGCCCCCGGATTCCCTGCGTTTACGGCCTTGAGGTCGGCGGGCGGAGAAAGTGGTTGTTGGGGATACGTGTCCCGGTCGCTGTTTCGCGGCTTTGCCGCGAAAGGCGCGTCACTTTGGGATGGGTGGGGAGCGTGGTTGTTGCGGCAACTGATCCCCACCATAAATTACCCTCGGCATACTTGCGCGAACGATTGCTCGTGCTACACTTGCAATTGCTGTTTCAGGGCGGGGTGGAATTCCCCACTGGCGGTAAATCGGGCGGTGTCAAAGGGACGCCGTGGAGCAGGCGAGGTGCCTGCGACTGAGCCGATGAGTCCGCGACCCGTGCGTGTGTTGGTTCGCATGCCGGCTGAACTGGTGAGATCCCAGTACCAACGGTTAGAGTCCGGATGAAAGAGGCAGGTGATCTTATGTCTGAACAGTCGCAGCATATCCATTTTGAGAACACGAATAGGTGGAGCACCAAACAGCTCGTTACCATGGCGCTGATGTGCGCCCTGGGCGCCCTGTTTATGTATGTGCAGCTGCCTATCCTTCCTTCGGCGCCGTTTTTGACGTATGACCCGTCGCTGGTGCCGGCGATGGTGTGCGGGTTTGCGTATGGTCCTGGCGCCGGCACTGCTGTTGCCGCTATGGCTATCGTTATCCATGCGCTCACCACGGGTGACTGGGTCGGCGCGCTTATGAACCTGGTTGCCACGCTGGGCTACATTCTGCCCGCGGCTACCGTTTACCAGAAGATGCACACCTATAAGGGTGCCGTGATTGGCCTGGCGCTCGGCGTCATTGCCGCTACGGCGCTGTCTATGGTCGCAAACCTTACCATTGGCGTTTGGTTCTGGTATGGTTCGGTCGATGTGATCGCCCCGCTCATGATTCCTGCCGTGCTGCCGTTCAACCTTATCAAGACCGTGCTTAACTCGGTGTTGACGCTGGCGGTGTACAAGGCGGTCTCTAATCTCATCACGCCTAAAAAGGACCAGGTCAAAGGCCGCGCATGATTGAGTGTTGGGGCGTTTCCTTTAGCTATGACGGTGCCGTGTCGGCACTCGACGGTGTCGATCTGAACATCGAGGACGGGGAGTTTTTCTGCATCCTCGGTGGCAATGGGTCGGGTAAGTCGACGTTTGCCAAGCATCTGAATGCGCTGCTGCAGCCCGATGCGGGCACGGTGTGCGTCAACGGCATGGACGCGTCCGATCCCGAGCTGGTCTACGACATTCGTTCGACCGCAGGCATGGTGTTCCAGAATCCCGACGACCAGCTGGTGGCAACGCTTGTCGAAGATGACGTTGCGTTCGGTCCCGAAAACCTTGGCGTGCCATTGGCGCAAATTGCGCAGCGCGTACGCGAGGCGCTGAAGGGCGTGGGCCTGGTGGGCTTTGAGCGCCACGAGACCCATGCGCTCTCGGGCGGCCAAAAGCAGCGCGTGGCGCTTGCCGGCGTGCTCGCCATGGAACCGCGCGCGCTCGTATTGGACGAGGCTTCCTCGATGCTCGATCCGCGTGGGCGCAAGGGCCTCATGAAGGCTTGCCGCGCGTTGCGCGATCGCGGCATGACCATCGTGATGATTACGCACTTTATGGAAGAAGCCGCCGAGGCCGATCGTGTCGCGGTGTTTCGGGCGGGGCGCGTTGCCATGCTCGGTAAGCCCGAGGAAATATTGACGCGGGCGGACGAACTTGCGCAGCTCAACCTGGATATGCCGGCGTCGTGCTGTCTGGGTAGGACACTTCGCGCGAAGGGCGTGCCCGTTTGCGCGCAGGTACGTGAGGCGGATATGGTCGCCGAGATTGCGCAGGCTTATGCCGAGCGAAGTGGGGCAGGCATCGCGGGGCAGTCTTCCGCATCCCAGTTGGAAATCGCTGACGGCACTGTTCCGGTAGACAACGAGGGCAACGCGTCGGAGCCCGTCATCGAGCTATCCCGTGTTTCGTACAGTTATTCGCTCAGTCCGCGCGAGCGCCGCCGCTGGCATAAGCGCTCGGCCATTGCGGGCAAATCGAGCAAACAGGCTCTCTGGGGAAACGACCCCAGCAGCCCGTGGGCGCTGCGCGATGTATCGCTGACGGTGCGTCGCGGCGAGTTCCTGGGCTTGGCAGGTCATACCGGTTCGGGTAAGTCGACGCTGGTCCAGCATCTCAACGGTTTGATTCGCCCCCAGGAGGGATCCGTTCGCGCGCTGGGGCTCGATCTGTCAAACAAGAAAGACGCCGCCGCGGTTAAGGCCAAGGTCGGCGTGGTGTTTCAATATCCTGAGCGTCAGCTGTTTGCCGAAACCGTGGCGCAGGACGTGGCGTTTGGTCCGCACAACCTTGGCTTGCCGCAAGATGAAGTCGACCGTCGTGTCGAGTCATCGCTCTCGCGCGTGGGCCTCGACCTTTCCACGGTCGGCGACAAGAGTCCCTTTGAGCTTTCGGGCGGTCAGCAACGGCGTGTGGCATTCGCCGGCGTGCTCGCCATGGAGCCCGAAGTCCTGGTGCTCGATGAACCCATGGCGGGGCTCGACCCGGCTGCGCGCAGGGATTTCTTAGGGCTCATCGATCGACTCCATCGCGAGGGCCTGACCGTTGTCATGGTTTCGCACGGCATGGATGACCTGGCCAATTGCTGCGACCGCATCGTCGTGATGAACGAGGGCGCGGTGTTTGCCGAGGGCACGCCCGCTCAGGTTTTTGCGCATGCGGATGAGCTTAAATCAATCGGCTTGGGTGTTCCCGCTGCCCAGCGCATGGCGCTGGCGCTTGCGAAGGCAGGCGTGCCGCTGCGCTTTGACGGCCTCTATACGGTTGAGTCGCTGGCAGACGAGTTGGTGGACCTGCTAATCGGTCGCTCGGGCGGTCCTTCTAACGTCGCGGACATTGCTAATTCCAAGACGGTCGCGCGAGAGGAGGGCTGCTGATGGAGGCGTTTTCGTTTGGTAGTTACTATCCCGGCGATAGTGCGATCCATCGCCTGGATCCGCGCACCAAGCTGCTCCTGGGCTTTGTGTTTCTGATCACGACGCTCACAGTCAGCAGCTTCTGCGGACTGGCCCCGGTCGCAATCTTCGTTGTCCTGATCTATGCCGTGTCCCGGGTGCCGTTGCGCCGGGTCCTATCATCGATGGCACCATTGCTGGCGATTGTCGTGGTGGTCGCAGTGCTCAACCTGTTTTCCGACCAGAGCGGGCGCATCCTGTGGCAGCTCGGCTTTCTGCAGATAAGCGAGGGCTCACTGCGTTCTGCCGCCTTTATGGCGTGCCGCCTGACGTTGATGATGGCCGGCATGAGCGCCATTACGCTCACCACGCCCACGCTCGACCTCACCGCGGGCTTTGAGCGCCTGCTCGCGCCGTTTGCGCGTGTGGGACTTCCTGCGCACGAGCTCGGCATGATTATGGGTATCGCGCTGCGCTTTATGCCGCAGTTTGCCACTGAGATGAAACAGACGGCCGATGCGCAGGCGAGCCGCGGTGCGCGCGTGACGGGAGGCCCGCTCGGCGGCGTGCGTATGCTCGGCAGTGTGGCGATTCCGCTGTTCACGGGCGTGTTCCGCCATGCCGAGACGCTGTCTGCTGCCATGGATGCACGCTGCTATCACGGCGAGCAGGGCCGCACGCGCCTGCATGCGCTTGCATTTCGCCGCGGGGATGCGCTGGCTGCGGTGGTGACGGCGCTGCTGCTCGCGTGTGTCATCGTCGTCAACCTTCAACTTGTTTAGGCGCGATTCGAGCGCAAGAAAGGGGGTCCCTATGACCGACAACGACCGCACGGCTCAGCTTGAGCGCGCCTGTTCGTATCTCAGGCGCATTCCGGCGTGGTATCTGGCCACGACCGATGTGACGGACGGGCATCAGCCTCGTGTGAGGCCGTTTTCGTTTGCCATGGTCGATGACGACAAGCTGTGGTTTTGCACGTCGCGCGACAAGGACGTGTGGGCGGAGCTCAGCGCGAATCCCAAGTTTGAGGTATCGGGCTGGAAGCCGGGGGAATGTTGGATCGTATTGACCGGCGAAGCCGCACTTGAGGACGACGCAGTTGCGAGCGACAAGGTGCGTCAAGCGGGTTTTAAGCACATGGTGGGCATTGGCGAGCAACACGATAGCGCCAACGACGGCCGCCTTGCTTTCTTTTCGGTCCGCACCATTGCCGCGCGCTTCTGTGATATCGACGGCAGCGAAGAGCGCCTGGAGCTCTAGCTCACACAAACCAGGCTCTCAAACTGGCTAGTACAGGAGGAAACGTGGACGGATTGAATACGGTTTTGGAGTATCTGACGTCGGTGCCGGCGTGGTACATGGCGACGAGCGTGGACGAGCAGCCGCATGTGCGTCCGTTTTCGTTTGCGCAGATCCAGGACGGTAAGCTGTGGTTTGTGACGGCGCGCACCAAAGATGTGTGGCAGGAGCTGCTGCAAAATCAGCGCTTTGAGGCCACGAGTTGGTGGCCGGGCCATGGCTGGCTCATCTTGCGCGGGCGTGCCGGCTTAGATGACCGGGCTTTAGACGAAATGCGCGAAGCCGGGTGGAAGCATCTAGAGCGCCTGGGCGAGCACTATGAGGGGCCTAACGATCCCACGCTCGTCTTCTTTAGCGTCGAGGATCCCGAGGCTTTTATCTGCAATCACGACGAATGGGTGCCGGTCGAGCTCTAGCCAGCTGGCTCATCCTAACAACTTGGTTTTCGCATGGGCGGGCCCCGTATTGCCCGGCGCCGTTAGGAGCGCCGGTCAATACGGGGCCCGCTCCATTTGTCAATTCCTTCAAGCGAATGTGTCGGGAATGTTTCAATGCATGAATATGCAAGTCATTTACGTGTTCATGCATCTTTTGGTGCTAAAGTTTCAACCCACTTCATAACGACCGCTGCGAAATGCGCATCGGTGCATAAATCGCAGACAAGGAGTCTGATATGTCTTTGAAGGTTGGAATCGTCGGCGCGGCTGGATATGCCGGAGC
>JAXKGH010000163.1:0-3414 GCA_036550475.1 Collinsella sp.
CCATGGCCTATGCGCCCGCCGGCTGCGTCGATCACCAGAAGTACGCCGCGCTGCTCGATTGGTACAAGTCGCCCATCACGGTCGACGAGGCCAATGAGTTTGAGGGCGTGCTCGAGGCTTCACTCGAGCTCCGTAGCGCCGTGACCAAGGCCCTTGAGGATGCCCGCTCCGCTGGCACCTTCACCAAGAGCCAGCAGGTCCGCGTCAAGGCGGTCGTTCCCGCCGAGATGTATGCGCTGCTGACCGGCGACAAGGCCGTCGACCTGGCCGAGTTCTACATCGTCTCCGATGTTGAGCTGACCCAGGGTGAGGAGCTCTCCGTTGCTATTGAGGCTGCCGAGGGCGAGTGCTGTGACCGTTGCTGGAATTACCGCACCACCGTCGGCGAGTACAACGGCCACGCGCATATCTGCAAGCGCTGCGCAGAGGCGCTGTAGGTTCCGCCGTTCTACCGAACGGCGGACCTGCCGACGCTGCGCGGGCCGCATTTGGACAATCTGACGTTCAATTTCAAGGGCGCGACCGAAAGGTCAGCGCCCTTTCATTTCACGTCACCTTGTCTCAAATGCGACCCGCTCGCTCATTTATGCTCTACCTGCGGTGTTTCCGTTCTTGGGAGATTTGTCGCTTCTTGCTTGCGTCAAGGTATGATTATTTACTGCGTTAAACGTAATTCGATGATCTTGAGGGTAGGGGATTGATTTGGGTCGTACTGGGGATATGACGCCGCCTTTGCGTTGGCGGTTGGGTGTTGCTGGTGGGGTGGCGCTGGTTGTGCTGCTTGTTGACCAGCTGACCAAGCTTGCGGTTCGTGCCGTGGGCGATGCTTTGCATGTGACCGTCATCCCCGGTGTCATCGACTTTATGTTTGTCCGCAATATCGGTGCTGCCTTTAGCATGGGCGAGGGGCATGGCATCGCGTTTGCCGTGCTGGCGTTGGCGGTCATTATCGCTATTGCCGTGTACCTCGTTCGTGCACCCCAGCTCGCCCATCTTGAGGTTGTGGGCATGGCGATGGTTGCGGGCGGTGCTATCGGCAACGCTATCGATCGTTTGGCCTTTGGCTTCGTGACCGATTTTATTGCCACCACCTTCATCGACTTCCCTGTTTTCAATGTGGCCGATATCGGCATTACCTTGGGCGTCGTGCTCGCCCTCTTTGGCTACATGTTCTTGAGCCCCGCGGCCCGTGAGGTCGATGCGACTGCCGAGCTTAACGCCCGTGACGAGGCCCGCGCCAAGCGCAAGGCTAAACAACGTGGGGAGCGTGCCCGCAAGATTCGCGAAAGGAATGAGCGCTAATGGCCGACATCCATATTCTTGTTGCCGACGATGCCGCCGGTCAGCGTCTTGACGCTTATCTGGGCGCCAATGACGGCTGCCCTACACGTTCTGCCTGCGCGCATCTGATCGAGGGTGGCGCCGTCGCTGTCAATGGCGAGACCTGCCTGTCCAAAAAGTACTCCGTGCGCGCCGGCGACCGCATTTCGGTCGACCTGCCCGAGCCGCACGACCCGACCGACGTGATTCCCGAGGCCATTCCGCTCGACATTCGCTATGAGGACGACTATCTCATTGTGCTTTCCAAGCAGCGCGGACTGGTGTGCCATCCTGCGCATGGTCATGAGAGCGGTACGCTCGCGAATGCCCTGGTCTATCACTGTGGTATCGACCATCTGGGCACCGTGCAGGGCGAGGACCGCCCCGGCATCGTGCATCGTTTGGATCGCGATACCTCGGGTCTTATGCTTGCGGCCAAGGACGACGACACCCAGCGCGCGCTCCAAAATCTCATCCGCACGCGCACGCTCGACCGCCGCTACATTACGCTCGTTCACGGTCATATCGCTATGGATGAGGGCACCATCAACACCGGCATTGCCCGATCGACGCGCGACCGTGTCAAGATGGCGGTTTCTGATGACCCCTTTGCGCGCCAGGCCATTACGACCTTTAAGGTCCTTGAGCGCTACGATTCCACGCGTTTTGACGACGGCTATACGCTCGTCGAGTGCCACCTGTTTACGGGCCGCACACATCAGATTCGCGTGCATATGCGCCATATCAACCACGCCTGCGTGGGCGATCCACTCTACGGCAAGTGCGATGCACGCGCCGATCAGGGTCTGACTAGGCAATTTCTTCATTCTTGGCGCGTCGCATTCGACCATCCCGTGACGGGGGAGCGCATTGAGTGCCGTGATGAGCTGCCGTGGGATCTTGCGGCGGTTCTGGATGATCTGGCCCCGCGTTCGCTCGGCCGCACTGCCGCTGGCGACGACATCGTCCCGCAGCTCGGCCTGCTCGAAGCCTAGCCGGTATTAGGTGGTTTCTTGAACTCGGTAAGCCTGCGGTAAGATATACCATTGTTTACGTAACGCGTTCCTGGGAGCCTGCATGCTCGCCTTTTTACAAACCAACACACCCATCGTGATTTTCAACCAGATTGTCGTCACGCTGCTCACGGTCTGCTTTCTGTACCAGGTGGTCTTCTTTGTCATCGGCGCTCTTCGTGGCGAGGTCGCGCCTCCCAAAGCCAAAAAACTCCACCGCTATGCCTTCTTTATCGCGGCGCATAACGAGGAGGCCGTTATCGCCAATCTTGTTCGCTCCATCAAGGACCAGGATTATCCGTCCGAGCTCATCGAGGTCTTTGTGGTCGCCGATGCCTGTACCGATAACACGGCACAGCTCGCGCGCGAGGCGGGCGCCATCGTCTATGAGCGCAATGACCTGGCCCGTAAGGGCAAGAGCTGGGTCATGGACTTTGGTTTCGATCGCATTCTCAACGAGTATCCCGATACGTTTGAGGGCTACTTTATCTTCGATGCCGACAACGTTATCTCCCGCGATTACGTCTCCAAGATGAATGATGCCTTTGACCAGGGCTTCCATGTGGTCACGAGCTATCGCAATTCCAAGAACTTCGGCAGCTCGTGGATCTCGGCAGCTAATGCCACCTGGTATCTTCGCGAGGCGCGCTTTCTCAACAACGCGCGTAACATCTGCAAGACGTCTTGCGCCGTCTCGGGTTCGGGCTACCTTATCTCCGCAAGCGTTATCGAGGGCATGCACGGTTGGCAGTTTCATACGCTGACCGAGGATATCCAGTTCACCACGTTCTGCGCCATTCACGGCATCCGCATCGGTTATGCGCCGGCGGAGTTCTTTGACGAGCAGCCGGTGACGTTTAAGGCGTCCTGGAAACAGCGCATGCGTTGGACCAAGGGCTTCTACCAGGTCTTTTTTACCTACGGCAAGCATCTTGTCAAATCGACGTTCCGCTATCATCGCTTTGCTGCCTACGACATGTTTATGACCATCGCTCCGGGCATGCTGCTGTCCCTGATCTCCATGCTCGCCAACGCGACCTTCCTCATCGTGGGCGGACTTTCGCATGGCTTCTTGGCCACC
>JAXKGH010000016.1:0-1508 GCA_036550475.1 Collinsella sp.
GGGTAGCGCGCAGAGATGTGGTGTAAGAGGCGGGGCATGCCCCGCCTCTTCTCTTTCTTGAAAGGGAGGGGACACCGCCTAGAATTCGTCGTTGGAGTAATGAAGGTGACGAATGGAAGGAAAGGCGATGCCCCAAGAAGAGAGTGTACTGCGCCTCGGCCGCGACGAGGCCCTCGAGGCGGCGAGGCTTTGGCAGGAGTGCGGCGACGCGCGCGAGTTCGCGTGCAGGGTGCTGGGCGGCGTGATGAACGCGCTGATGGACTCCGAGGCCCAGCAGATGTGCGGCGCGAGCCGCAACGAGCGCAGCGACGGCAGGGAGAACAGCCGCAACGGCTACCGCCCCAGGTCGCTCAAGACCGCCGTGGGCGACGTGGAGCTCGAGATACCCAAGCTCAGGCACGGCACCTACTACCCCGAGGGCATGCTCGCGCGATGGTCGCGCGTCGACACCTCGGTGGCCGCCATCGTGCAGGAGATGTACGTGTGCGGCGTGTCCACCCGCAAGGTCGAGCGCGTGGCGTCCAAGCTGGGCATATCCTCGCTGTCGAGCTCGGAGGTCTCGAGCCTCTGCTCCGACCTCGACGCCGAGGTGGCGGAGTTCCGCAGCCGCGACCTGTCGGGCACGCCGTGCTGCTACCTGTGGCTCGACGCCACCTACATGAGCTGCAGGGTCGGCTCGTCGGTCGTCTCGCAGGGCGTCGTGACCGCGATCGGTCTGGGCGCCGACGGGCGCAAGCACTTCCTGGGCTGCGACGTGGTCGACACCGAGAGCGAGGACTCCTGGGCGGCGTTCCTCGGCGGCCTGCGCGAGCGCGGGCTGGCCGGCGTCCGCCTCGTGGTCTCCGACAGCCACGCCGGGCTCGTGGCCGCCGTCTCGCGCCTGTTCCAGGGCTGCGCCTGGCAGCGCTGCGTGACGCACCTGCAGCGCAACCTCCAGAGCGCCTGCTCGGGCAGGCCCGAGGACTCCAAGGCGGCCGTCAGGGACCTCGTGCACGCCGCGGTCTACCAGGACGACCCCGACCTCGCGCGCTGCGTGTGGGCCGAGGCGGCGCCCTGGGTGGCGTCGGTGTCCGCCAGGGCCGGCGAGGTCTTCGAGCAGGCCGAGGACTCCGCGCTGGCGTTCACGGCCTTCCCCAGGGCGCACTGGGCCAAGCTCCGCACCAACAACGTCCAGGAGCGCGCCAACCGCGAGATCAAGCGCCGCTACGGGGTCGTGCAGTCCTTCCCCTCGAGGGAGTCGATGCTGCGCCTGACGTGCGCGAGCCTCATGGAGACCGAGGGGCAGTGGTCCCAGCAGCGCGTGTTCTCCGAGGCCTCGGCCGCCGAGGGCTTCGCCGAGCCCGCGGACAGGCCGGCCCCGACAGAGGGGAGGCGCCGCGCGCTCGGGCGGCGCGCCAGGGAGATAGTGGACGAGATAGTCGAGAAGCGCGGTCTCAAGAAGGAGTAACATCGGGACTTGCAGCGACGGACCTCAGGACACTCTTACACCACGTCTGCGCGCGCGACCC
>JAXKGH010000164.1:0-2610 GCA_036550475.1 Collinsella sp.
CCCGGCGGATGTCTGGCCCGCCGTGCCCACTCTGCGCCCCTTGTCGCGAGGCTCACGGCTTCCCTACTGGGGCTTCGCTGCCACCGGCCGCGCGCCCGTTGAGGTCGCTGCTCGGGAGTGAACGCTTGGCCCTTGCCACCGTAGGAAGGCTTGCAGCCCATGACCTTCCCTCTCTTGCCGGCGACGCGGCGGGCAAAACCCTCTCCGTCAACGCATTGGGCTATAGGATAACACATTCTGCGAGCATATCGCCGCGTTCAGTTTTGTTCGCGCTGGGTACAAGGCAGGTAGCTGTGCAAACTGGCCGTGCACCCGCCTGCGGCGCTCGGCCTGCGAGATTAAGGATACGGCATGGGAAAGAAACTCGATAAGAAGGCCAAGGCCGCCGTGGCAAAGGCTGCCAAGGGCGTCAAGGCCGCTAAAGTCGACAAGGCCGTCAAAAAGTTCCGCAAACTCGAGGGCAAGCTGTGGACTCGCGAGTACCTGCTCAAGATTGCCGAGTTCGATGGAGCGACGATTGCTCCTGCCAACGGCGCTGCCGCCCGTGCCGACGCCATGGGCACGCTTGCCGGCGAACATCACAAGCTACTGACCAGCGAGAAGTCCGTTGAGCTCGTACGCTCGTTAGCGCGCGAGACGGTTGCAGGCGGCAAAATCGACGACCCGCAGCTGCTCGACGAGATCCGCGTGCTCGGCCGCGACCAGCGCGAGGCAAGCGTTATTCCTACCGAGGAGGCCGAAGCCTGGACCAGGCTCACCTGCGAGGCCGACGCCGTGTGGCACAAGGCCAAGACGGCCAACGACTGGGCGAGCTTTGAGCCCTATGTGGATAGAATCGTCGCCCAACTTAAGCATCAGGCCGAACTCATGGACCCCAAGCGCGACCCATACGACGTTTGGCTCGACCAGTACGAGCGCGGCCTTTCTGCCGAGAGCTTCGACGCGTTTTGCGAGGAGGTCAAGGCCACGGTCGTGCCGCTCGTGCACGCCATCGGCGAGCGCGGCCAGCAGCCCGATGCCGACTTTTTGCACGCCCGCGTGCCCGAGGCCGCCCAGCGCGCCATGAGCTTCGACCTGATGAAGCTCGTCGGCCTGAACCTGGACGACACCACGCTTGCCTTTACCGAGCACCCGTTTAGCGAGGGCTTTGCCGTGGGTGACGCGCGCATCGCGACACACATCTACGAGGACGATTGCATCTCCAACGTCTACAGCATCATCCACGAGGCGGGGCACACCATGTACGAGCTGGGCGTCAATCCCGCCTATGCGCGCACCTGCCTGGAGGGCGGGACCTCCATGGGCATCCACGAGAGCCAGAGCCGCTTCTTTGAGAACACCGTGGGCCGCAGCCGTGCCTTTATGGGACCGCTGCTCGAGGCGCTGCGCCGCCACGCGCCCGAGGTCTACGGCAACGTAGACGAGGACACGCTCTACCGCGCCGTGAACATCGCGCAGCCGTCGTTGATCCGCACCGAGGCCGACGAGCTCACCTATCCGCTGCACGTTATGGTGCGCTACGAGATTGAGCGCATGCTGTTTGCCGGCGAGGCCACGGCCAAGGACATCCCCGCGCTTTGGAACCGCTTCATGAATGAGTACCTGGGCATTCCGGTTCCCGACGACACGCGTGGTTGCCTGCAGGATACGCACTGGAGCGGTGGCTCGTTTGGCTACTTCCCCACCTATGCGCTGGGCAGCGCCTACGACGCCATGTTTGTGCCGGCCATGTGCCGCGACGGTGTCGACCTTACCGGCGCCTGTGCGAGCGGCGACCTGACACCTGTCCGCGCATGGCTGGGCGAGCACATTTGGCAGTGGGGCCGCGCCAAAGACGCACCGGAACTCATCAAGGGCGCATGCGGCATGGCGTTCGATGCCCGCTACTACTGCAGCTACCTGCAGGACAAGTTCACCACGCTCTACGAGCTGTAAAGCTTAGGCGACACGCCAACGCAAAGGGGACGCCGCGGAACCAATCCGCAGCGTCCCCTTTTTTCACCCAATAACTAGGTACCCAATGACTAGTTCGTTGACGCTAATGTCTTGGCAACGTCAGCGAAAACGGCCCCAAGCGAGCAAGGTGACGTGAAATGAAAGGGCGCTGACCTTCTGGTCGCGCCCTTGAAATTGAACGTCAGATTGCCACTTGGGGCCGTTTGCAGCGTCGAGCAGCTACGCGGTTTGGTAAAACCGCGTAGCTATAAAGCCTCGAGCGCGTTGGCGATGCGCTTCATGGCGGCATCGGCGGATGCTTGGTCGGGCGCCTCGGCCAGCACGCGGATAACCGACTCGGTTCCGCTCTTGCGCACGAGCACGCGGCCCTCGCCTGCCAGCGCAGCCTCGGCCTCGGCGATGGCGTTCTGCACGCCCATATTCTCGAGCGCGGCGTCCTTGTCCGCCACGTGCACGGCCACCTGCGCCTGTGGCAGCAGCTTGCACGGAGCCGTGAGCTGCGAGAGCGTCTCGCGCTCGGCACGAATCACTTCCATCACGCGCAGCGAGGTCATAATGCCGTCGCCCGTGCGCTCGATATCGCCAAAGATCGTATGGCCCGTCTGCTCGCCGCCCAGGCTGTAGCCGCCCTCGCGCATCTTGGCATACACGTGA
>JAXKGH010000165.1:0-3987 GCA_036550475.1 Collinsella sp.
GATGCAGGTGCCGCCGGCGTTTTCGGCTATCTCGGTCAATGGCGTTCGCGCCTACAAGTCTGCTCGCGCGGGTAATGCGGTGGACCTACCTCCGCGCCCCGTCGAGGTCTATGCCGCTGACCTGATCGCCGTGGGTGGCGAAGGTGATACGTGTGTGTGGACGGTGGCGTTCTCGGTGAGCAAGGGCACCTATATCCGTGCGCTCGCTCGCGACCTGGGCCGTGCTTGTGATAGCGCCGCGCATATTTCCGCGCTTCGTCGCACCGCATCCGGTGTTGTTTCCATTGGCGCCTGTCATGCGGTGGAGGAGCTTTCTCCCGAGTCCGCCGCTGGCTTTGCCCTGGATCCCATTGCAGCCCTGGGCGCCACGCGTGTCGATTTGCCGGGCAATCTTGCCGACGACCTGCTCTGCGGCCGACGCATTCCCGTTGAGCGTGCGCTTGCCGATTTCGATGCCTCGAAGGCGCCGTTTGCGTTGGTGCTCGATGGGGGGCTCAAGGCGCTCGCCCGCATTGAGGGTGGCCGCTTTGTCATGGAGCACGTGTTTCCGCAGGCCATCGGCGGTGTTCGATGATGCTGGCCGCTCGCGAGCTCGCGCGTATCTTTTTCGCCGGCGAGTCGGAAGAGGCTCGCATCGTTACTGCCGATGTGTTTGATAAGTGTGAGCACCTGGGTGCCGCATCGATTGCCATCGGCGTGTTCGATGGCGTGCACCGTGGACACCAGGAGCTCATTGCGGCGCTTGTCCGTGATGCCCGTGCCCATGGCTGCAAGGCGGTCGTAGTTACCTTCGATCCCGACCCGGACGTCGTGGTGAGCCCTTCGCCCGCTCAAAAATTGATGACGACGGCCGACCGTCTGCATGCCCTGGCTCAAACTGGGGTCGATGCGGTGGTGGCCGTTCCCTTTACGCCTGAGGTTGCGGCGCTTGACCATGTTGATTTTCTCTCGCTGGTGTCGCGTCTGGTCGACATTCGATCGATTCGCGTTGGCAGTGACTTTAGGCTGGGTCGTGGCGGTGCTTCTGGTGTTGCCGAGATGCGCGCCTGGGGTTCCGAGCACGGCGTTGACGTGTACGGTCACGACCTGCTTTGCGAGGGCGGTGAGGCCATTTGCGCCACCCGCATTCGTCATGAGCTCGGACAGGGCCATGTGGAGCTGGCTGCTGAGTTGCTCGGCCGCCCGTATATGGTGCGCGGCGGTGTTATTCGCGGCCGTCACGAGGGTTCTGGCATGGGCTTTCCCACGGCAAACCTGCAAGTTCCCGACGGCCTTCAGGTGCCTGCCGATGGCGTCTACGAGGGCCTGGTGCTGGTCGATGACACCGTGTGGCCCGCTGCCGTGAACGTCGGACTGCCGCCGACGTATGCCGACGATGCGGCATCTGCGCATCTTGAGGCTAATTTAATTGGTTATACGGGCGACCTCTATGGCGCTTCCGTTTTGCTGGCGTTTACGCGCTGGCTACGTCCCTCGCGTGTGTTCGATTCGCTGGATGAGTTGATTGCGACCGTCGAGGGTAATATCGAGGACATTCGTCACAACTTGGGTGAGCAGGGGGTGAGCATCCGTGATTAGCGATGAGGAAAAAGACCAGGTACGCGCTGCGTCCGACTTAGTCGCCATCGTGCAGGAAACGGTTGAGCTCAAGCCCCGCGGCCATGAGTTTTGGGGCTGCTGTCCCTTTCATGGCGAAAAGACGCCGTCCTTCCACATTATCCCCGCCACGCAGGTGTGGCACTGCTTTGGTTGCGGCGAGGGTGGCGACGTCTTCACCTATATCATGAAGCGCGAGAACCTGAGCTTTCCCGAGTCAATCCGTTATTTGGCCGATCGCGCGGGTATTGAGCTGCACGACACCGGAGATCGCCGCGAGCGCGGTACCAAGCGTGCCCGAATCTACGATCTGTGCGCCGAGACCGCTCAGTTCTATCACACTATGCTTATGCGCGGTAAGGACGGCCGTCCGCGCGAGTACTTTGCCAGCCGCGGCATGGGCGGCGATGTCTGCCGCCGCTACTGTCTGGGCTTTGCACCGGGCCGTAACGCGCTGGTGTCACACCTGTCCCAGGCGGGTTTTACCCCGCAGGAGATGATTGACGCCAATGTTGCCGTGAGCCGCGGGCGCGGGCAGCTTGCCGACCGCTTCTACGACCGCGTGATGTTCCCCATCTTTGACGAGCAGGGTCACAACATTGCCTTTGGCGGTCGCATCATGGGCGACGGCCAACCCAAGTACCTCAATACCGCCGAGACGAGCGTGTTCCATAAAAAGCGAAACCTCTACGGATTTAATTGGGCCAAGGAGTTTATCGTCGCGCAGGATACCGCCATCGTGGTGGAGGGCTATACCGACTGCATCGCCTGTTGGGAAGCGGGGATTAAAAACGTTGTCGCCACGCTGGGCACCGCGCTCACGGAGCATCACGTCAAGACGCTCACTCGCTTTGCCAAGCGCATCGTGTATATGTTTGACGGCGATGCCGCCGGGCAAAAGGCCGCCCGTCGCGCGATTCAGTTTATCGAGCAGGATTCTATGGACCTGCGCTGCGTGGTGCTGCCCGACGGCAACGATCCCATGGAGTTCATCACGGCACATGGTGGGCAGGAGCTGCAGGCGCGCATCGACGCTGCCGAGCCGCTTATGGACTTCGTGTACCGTTCGCTGCAGGAGTCGAGCGACATCACCACGCCGGGCGGTCGAGCCAAGGCGCTGGAGGACGCTCTCACGCTCATCTATCCGCTGCGCGATAGCTACATGATTGATACGTACTTTATTCAGATTGCCGATCTGTTGGGTTTGGATCTGGAGACCGTGCGCGCGAGCTCGGGCCGCGTGTTTCGCGACGTCGCCAAGCGCGAGGATGCGGAGCGCCGCCGCGAACAGAACTATGAACGCCAGCGGGCGCAGGCTGAGCGATCTGGTAGCGCGGGCGGTCGGTCGTCTGGTTCGCAGGGGACATCTCGTGGTGCTTGGGCATCGGGCGCGACTCCGGCCGTAGCGGCGCCGGTCGAGGAAGAACCGTACGACTACGTCCCGCTCGATGCCTATGGCGCTGCACCAGTGGAGGTCGTTGACGACTTGCCGCCAATCGATGTGCCTGATGGTATGGGCGCCGTGCCTGCGGCTGATGGTTCGGGCGCACCGGCTGCGGCGGCGCCGATGGTTCTTACCGATCTTGAACGCAAGTCCTTGGCAGGGGAGCGCGAACTGTTGACGATGCTCACGAGCTACCCCGACCTGTTCCGCACGTATGCCGACCGCATCTGCTCCATCGAGTGGGTTGACCCACGTCACGAGTCCATCGCATGGGCCGTTCTGGCAACGCCGCCGGGAACCGATCCTGCAGCCTGCATGGATGCGGCGCGCTCAGTGTGTCCCGATGCGGCAACGCTTGTGAGTGCCGGGCGCATCTCGGCGACGAGCAAGCACCCCACCGAGACGAACATCGTGTTTATGCTCGATACGCTCGAGCTCTACACCATCAAGCGTCGCATGCGTGCCGCACAGGCCAAGCTGCGCCAGGACCGTTCGCTCGATGATGAGGCCCGTCGCGCGCTGACCGTGCAGGCCGCGCAGGATTCGCAGCGTCAGCGCGAACTGCAAAAGTCGATCGGCGGCGTGGCAGACCCGTTTCGTTTGATCGGCCTGGAGGCCGCAGGCGCCGAACAAGCCTAGATGTTGTGGTCAACCAGCGTATTCTCGCCTATATCCAGCCCTCTTTTTGGGTATAGACGTCACTGTGTATGCTAAAGTATTGAGTCCTGTGGACTATGAAGGGAGAATCTGTGCCAAAAAAGACTGAGAGCACGGGTACTGGGCTGGAATCCTACGTTGCAAAGCTTATGGGCAACGGCTCAAACAGGACTTCGGTAACCGAGGACGAGATTCAGGTCGCCCTGAAGGATATCGATGTTTCTGACGAGCAGCTCACCGCGGTGTATTCCGCGCTGCGCAACAGCGGCATCCAGATTATCTCCGCGAGC
>JAXKGH010000166.1:0-2270 GCA_036550475.1 Collinsella sp.
GATTAATGATCCCGAGAAGTCGGAGAATATGCGCAAGTCCATCCGCGTGTATTCCGGTTCCTCCAACCGTCCCCTCGCTCAGAAGATCGCTGAGTACCTTGGGGTCGAGCTTTCGGGCCTTACGCTAAAGCAGTTCGCCAATGGTGAGATTTACGCCCGCTACGACGAGACCGTCCGCGGCGCCGACGTCTTCCTGATTCAGTCCGTGGCCGGCGGCAACGTCAACGACATGCTCATGGAGCTGCTCATCGCCACTGACGCTGCCAAGCGCGCATCCGCCCGCTCCATCACCGCCGTTATCACCCACTACGGCTATGCCCGCCAGGACCGCAAGGCCAGCCCGCGCGAGCCCATCACCGCCCGCCTCGTCGCCAACCTGCTCGAGCGCGCTGGCGTCAACCGCATCATCACCCTCGACCTGCACCAGGGTCAGATCCAGGGCTTCTTTGATATCCCGGTCAACCACCTGTCCGCACTGCCGCTGTTTGGCCAGTACTACAACGACATGCACTTCGACACCGACAACCTGGTTGTCGTCTCCCCCGACGTGGGTCGTGCCAAGGCCGCCAAGAAGCTGTCCGACATGCTCGGCTGCGACCTGGCCATCGCCCACAAGGGCCGTCCGCGCCACAACGCCGCCGAGGTCATGGGCATCATCGGTGACATCAAGGGCAAGACCTGCGTCATCAATGACGACATGATCGACACCGCGGGCACCCTGTGCGCCAACGTCAAGGAGCTCAAGGCTATGGGTGCTGGCGACATCTACGTCTGCGCCACCCACGGCATCTTCTCCGGTCCGGCCATCGAGCGCCTGAACGACGCCCCGATCGTCGAGTGCGTCGTCACCGACGCCATTCCCGTCGAGGTCGGCGGCAAGATCAAGACCATCTCGGTCGCCGAGGAGTTCGCTCAGGCCATCTCCGCCGTTTACCACGAGGAGCCCGTCTCCACGCTCGTCGGCGGCGACTTCGCGCTGTAATCCAGCGTGCATCTCATCATCTTTGGTGTTTTTAAAGGGTCGGAAGCTCGCTTCCGACCCTTTTTCTACCCCTCGACAACCTTCCCTGGACAATTAGTTCAGATACGTATTTTTTTAAAGCTCCAAAGGCCGTTCTGAGCCTTCTGAGCTCCCCGGCGAACGCCATACTGCCCAAAGCTCATCGCTTTCGAGTACGACCGCCGCATATTTACCCTCAAATCGCCCTCGAAAGCCCTTAGAAACGCCTCGAACGCCCGCCGTCTTATACGTATCTGAACTAACTGTCCAGTAGCTATCGTCAACCTTCGCGGCAGAGCTCAATTTCCTGCAATCCCCTCAACCGATTCCATCGATTTCATAACACCCAGCCGTTCATGGCGCGCAGCGCCCCGCTGAGCGAAAAGAACGGTATGGCGGTCGCATTCTGCCGCCAACTTAGTACGTTATAGCTATGACGACCGTGATTTCACATCTCTCCGCCCTCCGCGCAATTCGTCGCGCACGACGGGCGTACTCTGCCCTACCCTGGGACTCCGTTGATAGCGAACAGCAAGCACAGGCCTTGGCTGGCTGCATTCCCAACAATGACGCGATAGACTTTGGCGCACTTTCGATACTCGACGCCTGGAATGAAGATGATTCCGAACTGCTCGATCTTCTCGTTTCAAACGAAGACAACAGGCGCCCCGACAAGCGACTTCTTCAGCATATTCTCTCCATTCCTCTTCCTGAAGGTGCAATTATGCACGTCGAGGCCGACATCTACGCAACGTCTCCTGCCATGACAGCCATGCTTTGTTCCAAAAATGAATCAGTCGCCAAAACCTTGATGCTCCTTATGGAGCTGCTCGGAACCTACTCCCTTCCTCCCGGGGCAACATACCCCATTGCCTATGACGACATCTGGCCCAAGGGCGATGACTACGAAGCGATGGACGACCTCGATTGCCGGGGCGACCAGTCGGCGACCGAACAGCAGAACGAAACCCGCTACGAACAGGCACACTACAAATGCGAGCCCGCCACGACCATCGAAGATCTCGAGACTGTTGCACAGCTTGCCAAAAGCAGCTCATACACCTCGTTTCGCACGGCAGTCAAGCTCGCCCGACCCGGATCTGCATCCCCAGCCGAATCCCTAATGTTTGCCGTTCTCGGAGCGCCCATGCGCTTTGGCGGATTCGGATGTTGCAGCCTGCCCATGGGAGGCCTGCTACTCAACTATCGAATCGACTTCGACACTCTTGCGGTCAACATGTCCTCCGGCATCCCTTACGCCATCTGCGAC
>JAXKGH010000167.1:0-5061 GCA_036550475.1 Collinsella sp.
GAATTACTAGACTCAGTTTTTGGACAGGTGAGGATTCCCGGCGCCCGGAACAGTGCAATTTGCTGCCACTAAATTTGTGACAGTACTCATATTTGGCATTTTTTGACCACGGGGGCTGCCGAGGCCGTGGTTTCGCCCTTTCTGCGCCGAAGCGATACACTGTTATCGTTTGATTTCTTCGCTCAAGGAGGATGCGCATGCCGTGCACAACGATTCTGGTCGGTAAAAACGCAAGCTACGACGGGTCGACCCTGGTCGCGCGTAACGAGGACTCGTCCAACGGGGTATTTGAGCCCAAGCGCATGCGCGTAGTGCATCCCGACGAGCAGCCGCGTGTCTACACGAGCGTCCTGAGCCACCTGACCGTTGAACTGCCCGACAACCCCATGCGCTACACGAGCGTTCCCGACGTCATTCCCGGCCACGGCATCTGGGCCGAGGCCGGTTTCAATGAGCTCAACGTTGGCATGTCCGCAACCGAGACGCTCACCACCAACGAGCGCGTCCGCGGCGCCGATCCGCTCGTGGGCTATGTACCCGCCAAGGGCAACGAGGGCGAGGACGGCTATGTGCCGGTGCAGCCCGGTGGCCTGGGCGAGGAGGACATGGCGACCCTGGTGCTGCCGTATGCCAAGTCCGCCCGCGATGGCGTGCGTATCCTGGGCGAGTTGCTCGAGCGCTACGGCACTTACGAGAACAACGGCATCGCCTTTAGCGACGTGGACGAGATCTGGTGGCTCGAGACCATCGGCGGCCACCACTGGATCGCCAAGCGCGTGCCCGACGACGCCTATGTGACCATGCCCAACCAACTGGGCATCGACAGCTTTGACCTGGACGATGCCGAGGGTGCTCAGGTCGACCACATGTGTTCCACCGACCTGCGCTCCTGGATGGTCGAGTGGCATCTGGACCTGACGCTGGGCGTTGAGGGCGACGGCCCGGCTGCGGTCTTTAACCCGCGCGAAGCATTTGGCTCGCATAGCGACAGCGACCACGTCTACAACACGCCGCGCGCCTGGTACATGCAGCGCTGCCTCAACCCCAGCGACGTGTGGGATGGCCCCGACGCCGACTACACGCCCGAGAGCGACGATATCCCCTGGAGCCGCGTGCCCGAGCGCAAGGTGACCATCGAGGACATTAAGTACGTACTCTCGAGCCACTACCAGGGCACGGAGTACGACTGCTACGGCAGTAAGGGCACGCCCGCCACGCGCGGCGCCTATCGCCCCATCGGCATCAACCGCAACAGCCAGCTCGCCGTGTTGCAGCTGCGCCCCTATGCGCAGCCGGCCTATCGCGCCGTGCAGTGGATGGCCTTTGGCTCCAACTCGTTTAACGCGCTGGTCCCGCTGTACGCCAACGTCGAGACCATGCCCGAGTACTATGCCGACACGCAGGCTCGCGTGACGTCCGAAAACTTCTACTGGGCCAACCGCCTGATCGGCGCCCTGGCCGACGTCCGCTTCCATGAGTGCGGTCGCGCGGTCGAGGATTATCAGGAGAAGGTCGGTGGCATGGGCCACAAGCAGATCCATGACGTCGATGCTGCCGTAGCCGCGCTACCCGAGGCCGAGGTGCCTGCCGAGCTTGCACGCGCCAACGAGGCCTTTGCCGAGCTTGTGCGCGTGGAGACCGATGCCCTGCTGGGCAAGGTGCTCTACACCACGAGCTGCGCCATGAAGAACTCTTTCGCGATGAACGACAACGTGAGGTAGGGATTTCCCGTCGATCGAATAGTGCTAAAACGCTTTGTCGCTTTCACTCAATCTTGGGTACAAGAACGCCAATGCAGTTGTTTGTGATTGGAGACAACCATGGTTATGAAACTCGATCAGCTTGTTAACGGCGCCATCAACGTTGGCTTTGGCGCTGCCGCCGTTGCCGTCGAGGGCAGCAAGAAGGTTCTCGACGACCTCAGTACCAAGGGCGAGCAGGTGCGCAAGGACACCGCCACTCCCGATATCGCCCGCAGTGTGTCCGACATGTTCGAGCAGGCCGGCGGCACCATCTCCGACCTGACCGAGCGCTTGGGCATGCAGGGCGAGACCGCGGCCCAGCGCGTGCTTGACGAGCTCATCCTTGCCCGGGTCCGCGTCATGACCGCCCCCGAGCGCACGGCCTTCCTGGCCCATGTGCGCGACATCGTCGATTCGGTCGAGGACAACGTGACCTCGGTGCCCGTCGAGTCCGTTGAGCCCGACGATGCGAAGGATACCGAAGAGGCTGAGTAGCAGCGCAGATGGCAGATTCCACCACCGATTACAACAATCTAGATCCCTTGGGTGACGAGGCGGCGGTTGTCGATGAGGTCGATGCCGTCGTCTCGGGCGCTCGCAAGAAGCCGCGCGCTGTCGATATGGTGCCCGAGGAGCCCGACGCGATGGCGCCGGACGAGGAATACCAGCTCACGCCGGCGGGTCGTCGCGAACGCATCGGGCAGATTGTTCGCCTGGTCAAAAAGTACCGCGTGTGGGATAACCTCACGCCGGTTCGTTTGCGCCGCCTGCTCGAGGAACTCGGCCCCATGTTCGTCAAGATGGGGCAGATTCTGGCCAACCGGTCCGAGATTCTGCCGCAACGCTTTTGCGACGAGCTGCGTCGTCTGCGCTCCGACGTGGAGCCGGTGCCGTACGAGGTAGTGCTCCGCTGCTTGGAAGAGGAATACGGCCTGCGCCTGGGGGAGATGTTCGATGCGATCGACCCCAATCCGCTTGGTAGCGCATCGCTCGCGCAGGTGCACCGCGCTCGTCTGGTGACGGGCGAGGACGTAGCCGTCAAGGTGCAGCGCCCCGGTGCGCAGCAGGTTATGGCGCAGGACATCGATATCATCCGCTCGGTGGTGCGCATTGTTTCCAAGTTCGTCAACACCGATCAATTCGTTGACCTGCACGGCGTAGTCGAGGAGTTGTGGACCTCGTTTCGCGAGGAGACCAACTTTTTGGCCGAGGCCAAAAACCTCAACGACTTCTACGAGTTCCATAAGAGCGTTCATGGCGTGACGTGCCCTAAATCCTATCTGGACCTGTGCACCGAGCACGTGGTGGTTATGGACTACGTCGACGGCATTTCGATCGCCGATCCCGAACGCTTGGTGGCCGAGGGCTATGACTTGGAAAAGATCGGTGCCGCGATTGTCGAGGACTACTCTACGCAGGTGCTCGATGACGGTTTTTTCCATGCCGACCCGCATGCGGGAAACATCATTCTCAAGGACGGCATCGTCTACTTTATCGACTTGGGCATGGTCGGACGCATGTCGAGTCACGATCGCGGTATCGTCAAGGACATGATTTTCGCCGTGGCCGAGGGTGACGTGCCCAAGCTCAAGGATTCGCTCATGCGCTTCGCCGTGACGCGTGGCGATTCGGCCGAGCTCGATCATTCAGCGTTTTTGTCCGACCTTGACTTTATCGTGGCTGACTTTGCGGGCCTTGACCTGAAGGATCTGGATATCGGCGAGTTTTTGACCTCGCTGTTAAACCTCGCGCGTAAGAATGACGTTGAGCTGCCGAGCGTGGTGACGATGTTCGCCCGCGGCATGGTGACGCTCGAGGGCCTGTTGACCGAGTACATGCCCAACGTCAACATGATCCAGATCATCCAGACGCACATCAAAAACGAGAAGAGCACCTACGCCCGCATGCGCGAGATGAGCCGCGATCTTGCCGCGAGCAGCTATCGCGCGGCAAAAGGCTCGCTCGAGGCGGCCGAGTATCTGGGCTTGGCTTCGCGTATGCTTACGCGCGGCCAGCTTAAGGTAAACACGCAGATCATGAGCAGCGATAAGGCGCTGCGACAGCTGGGTGGAATTATCGACCGCATGTCGATGGCGATTGTGATCGCCGGTCTGTTTATCGGTTCGTCGGTGGTGTACTACGCGCGCATCGAGCCGGTTGTGTTTGGTATCCCAGTCATTGGCTTTATGGGCTACGTGAGCGCGCTGGTGCTGGCGCTTATGCTGGGTCGCAATATCTGGCTCAACAGCCACGGCGGCAAGCACTAGAGGCTGCGACCGTCACCGCATTCTCCTATCGCAAACAATAGCTTTTACCTTGGGCTTCGCCTGCGTGCGAGGCCCTTTTGCGTGATAGCATATTGACGGTTTTAATCGATGGCCTAGATGGTGGTGCGGAGACGCACGAATGCGCGGTTTTCCTGCGCGTTTGGGAGAATCGGGGTGCAAGTCCCCGGCTGTACCAGTAACCGTAATTCCTCTTGGCTCGGGATGTTCGCGTCGCAGATCGGACGGCGCGCCCGAGTCGTTAAGGTTAAGTCGGATCGCCTCCCATCTTGCATGCGGCTGCGGCGTATGCCGCCGGTGTGCATAGGGCTCTGGAGGGAAGGGGGACCCCGATGGGGGAACTCGAGCGCAACATGCGCGATGACGTGGGGCAGCTTCAAGGCAACGCTCCAAGTACAGACAGTAGGAGACAAATGGATATGTTTGAGGACGAGTGCCAGCGTGCCTCGCTTCGTCGCCGTGGCGTAATCGCGCGCGGCGTGGCAAAGCGCTGCCTGGTGGCATTCCTGGCCTTCGCGATGGCCTTTGGCACCACGCCGGCTCAGCTGTGGGCCGAGGGTGCCGAGGGCATTACCGACGCTGTGGCTCAGGCTACGACGCCAGGCGAGGACGCAGCGCTTGCGGGCGGTACCGCTGAGCAGAGCGGCGCCGAGGTTTCGGATTCCGGGAGCGCGCCTGCAGCTAGTGCCGCCACTACAGAGGCAGCAACTGGCGACGAAGGCTCGGCGACGGGGGAGAGCCCTGCCACGAGCGAGCGGTCTTCGACGGCATCCGCTGGCCAAGCAGGATCTGCCGCCGCGGCTGCCGTCCAGACAGAGAACCCGACAGAAACTGGCGATGTCGTCAAGAAGCAAATCGAGGTCTCGTTCTCGATTATCGGCACCGATGCCGACGGCAAGGCTCAGACCTGGGTGGCGCCTACGCAGCTCAAGCTCGACGAGGGCGCGACGGCTGCGGATGCCTTCATTAAGCTGCAGGAGAAGACGGGCTTCAAGGCGAAGTACGATCCGAACACGGCATACGGTTTCTACCTC
>JAXKGH010000017.1:0-1545 GCA_036550475.1 Collinsella sp.
ACCCATCGAAACACATCTCCACCGTTCCTTCAACTGGGAAAACGACGCCCCCCGTGGCCTGAATAGGGCCTCGGGGGCGTTCGGCTAACTGCGGGAACGGCCTATCCGCTCAATGTGTTCGGCTGAGATCGGAAATCAACCACCTAGTCATTGGGAACGTTCTTAAACGACCAGTCATTCAAGAACGTCCCCAACAACTACATGAAAGCGCCCTCAAGCGGATGTGCTTGAGGGCGCTTCTTGCTTGCGAGGTTAAGACTCAATATAGTCTTTCAGCTTGCTCGAACGGCTCGGGTGACGGAGCTTGGCCAGGGTCTTGGACTCGATCTGGCGGATGCGCTCGCGCGTGACGCCAAACTCGCGGCCAACTTCCTCGAGCGTACGGGGATGTCCGTCGACAAGGCCAAAGCGCAGCTCGATAACCTTGCGCTCACGATCGGCAAGCGAGTCGAGCACCTGGGTGAGCTGCTCCTGCAGCATGGAGAAGCTGGCGGCATCGGGCGGAACGATGGCCTGGGAGTCCTCGATAAAGTCGCCCAGTTGGGAATCCTCTTCCTCGCCAATGGGGGTCTCGAGCGACACGGGCTCCTGCGAGATCTTCTGGATCTCGCGGACGCGGTCGGCGCTCATGTCCATCTCGGCACCGATCTCCTCGGGGGTCGGGTCGCGGCCCAGGTCCTGAAGGAGCTGACGCTGCACGCGGACGAGCTTGTTGATGGTCTCGACCATGTGCACGGGAATACGGATGGTACGGGCCTGGTCGGCGATAGCGCGCGTGATGGCCTGACGGATCCACCACGTGGCGTACGTGGAGAACTTAAAGCCCTTCTGGTAGTCGAACTTCTCGACGGCGCGGATCAGACCGAGGTTGCCCTCCTGGATCAGGTCCAGGAACAGCATGCCGCGACCGACATAGCGCTTGGCGATGGAGACGACCAGACGCAGGTTTGCGCTGATGAGCGCCTGCTTGGCTTCGAGGCCCACGTTCTCAATGCGCGTAAGGCGACGCATCTCGGCACGCGTGAGTTCGAGCTCACCAGCATCGGCAGCCTCGAGCTTCTCGGTGGCCTCAAGACCGGCCTCGATCTTCATGGCCAAATCGACCTCTTCGGAGGCGGTCAGCAGGTCGACCTTGCCGATCTCCTTGAGGTACATACGGACCGGGTCGCCGGTCAGCATCACCGTGGAGGCATCGATGCCGCGCACGCGGGAGCGTGAACGGGACGTGCGCACGGTGCGCTTCTTCTTGCTCTTGGAAGAACCCATCTCGGCGTCGGCCTGACGGGCCATCTTGAGCTCGTGATCGTCGAGCGAGCCGGAATCGTGCTCGTCGTCGTCATCGAAATCGTCGGTATCGGTATCGTTATCGTCATCGTCGACGTCCATGGGGGCGTCGTCGTTACCGCTCGCGGAGATAATCTGGATGCCGCTGTTGCGCAGCGCGGAATACACCGCGGTGAGCTGCTCGTCAGAAACATCGATATCCTTCAGGGCGACCTGAATCTCGTCCTCGGTTACCGAAGTCCTGTTTGAGCCGTTGCCCAT
>JAXKGH010000018.1:0-1989 GCA_036550475.1 Collinsella sp.
GCACGCAAGTGCCGTCAACGCAGCGTTTATCCTGCGCCACCGCCTCATAGTCAAAGGCACGGCCCAGCGCGCTTTCGACCAACCCGCACAAGATGCGGAACAGGTTTTGATAATAGAGGGTCATTTGGTTTTCGGCCGCACAACGCACAAAGATCAACACGGCGGGTGCCCCGTCGCGTTCGATCGTGTATCCAAACATGGGAAGCCCCGGCGTCAGCTCGCGGTTCACCCACAGGTTCGAACAACCCCCCGTCGCCTAAAAGAGGTGCAAGCTGCTCAAGCGTGAGCGAGCGCGCGGCATCTTCGGCAATCGCGGGACTTGCTGCCACCAGGCGTGCAAATGCCCCGCCCGAAACATGGTAGATCGCCACCGAATCGTTCTCGAGGATCTCGCCCAAAAGCTCGCAGCACTTGCGATAGATGTCGCGTGGGTTGAATACGTCGAGCTCCTGCGTCACGGCAAAGATCTTGCCAAAGCTGTCGTGGCGACCCACGATCTGGCGCCTGTACGCGCGCTTGTCCTCGATCGCGTCGTGGTAGAGCTGCGTAAGGAACGTATTGCGGTTGCGCACGAGCTCGTTTTGATCGCGCTCCGCCCTAATGGCTTCGCTGTTGCGCAGCTGCACATAGCCGCACACGGCACCCACAACAAAGTACGCAATAAACGGCAGCCAGTTAGACGGCTCGTAAAAGAGACCCTGGAAGGTATAGCCATACTGGGTAAAGTAGCTCGCGGCCAAACCCACCGACGCCAGCAGCGCCGCAACCAGGCCAAAGTCCAAGCCATACAGCGTGCCGATCAGCACCACGTAGAGCAGGCGATAATCGAGCACGTTGAGCTGGGCCGATTGGGAGAACAAGCGCTCCAGCACCTCGAACAGAACCCAGGCAACGCCCGTCTCCAGGCATTTGACAGGCAGCGTGCGCATTTGAATGCGGTCGATGGCCGCGCGCAAGGGGTTGACCTTCTTTGCACGGCCAGCATCCCAGCGAGCCTGAATGGTCGAGAGGTCGCGCAGCAAGTCGTAACGCTGAAACCAGCCATAACGCACGCGAACGACGTCGCTGGCGGGCAGGGCGTAGCCGGCAGAATCGCCATAGGCAACTGAGAGCCCTGGAAACAGCGCCTGAAGGGCCTCGCCCACCTCACCCACCGTGTGATGGAAGGTATCGACTACATCGAGTGTCTCAAAGTTGCCATCCCAGCTGTCGAAGATACGGCGTACCAGCACCGAAAGCTCCTCGGCACACAGCAGGGGAAACGCCGCATCCTGCGCGCCCTGCAGAGCGGCCGATCCAGTTGAGCATGCGTCGAGCATCGGCACCAAAAACGGGTCCTCCAGCGCGGCAGACGCGGTATACAGGAACGGCACGCGCAGGATCTTGGTCTGAACGCCCTCGCGAGCAGCGTAGTAGCGGCACAGGTCGTTGGCTGCGTGCGCGATAATGCCCTTGCCCGTTCGCCCCGCGGCATCGGCGGCGCCCTCGGCACCCGCGGGCCCCGCTACATACAGTAGTTGGACCCGGCGACCCGCGCACGTACGAAAGACCGAGCGCAGTAGCTCGATATCGCCCACGGTATCGGTATGCGGGGTAAGGTAATTAGACAGGTAGACCACGCGGTCGAACTCGTAGGCCTGTTCCAAGTGCTGAAGCAGCTCTTTCCACGAGGCATGGTGCGACGACTCGTCGCGGCGCGATTCCTGCGCGGCTACAACCTTAACGTGGTCCCCAGGGAATGCCTTGGCACAAAAGTCATCGTCAACATATGCGGTGTTGCCAACAACCAGCACCTCCATGGCGTACTCCTCCCCTAAAAACCACTTCTGTCATAGTCAAACATGCGTATTTTACGCTGTCAACGCGAGCTGGGGCGCCTTTAAGGTTGTTTTAAGAACTTTTTTAAAGGATGCCTTGATTATCAACTTCATCCGAACACCTCCCACATTCATCCGCACATGTGCGGATGAATGTGGGAACCCGATACCC
>JAXKGH010000168.1:0-3432 GCA_036550475.1 Collinsella sp.
CTCGACTCGGATTCCTTGCGGCCTGAACAATCGCAAGTGTCCGGCGAGGGGGCGGCTTTGTAAAGCCGTTTGGCCCCACCCGCATAGCGGGTGGTTTCTGATGCGGCGCGCTGCGCGCCCCGCACAGGCTAAAGCCTCTAATAAAAAAGGGTGGCCGGATAATCCGACCACCCTTAGACATTATGCGATGCCGCGATTTACTTGCGGACAACCTTGACGATGGCATCGCCGGCGGCGACAGCGGAGTCGGCCTCGACGGCAAGCTCGACATCGGCGAACTCGGCGGTGTTGGACACGGCCACGACGACGCAGTCCTTGTAACCGGCAGCGGCGATCTTGGCGCGGTCGATCTTGAGCATGGGCTGGCCGGCCTTCACGACATCGTCGGCCTTGACGAAGCCCTCGAAGCCGTCGCCATTCATGTTGACGGTATCGACGCCAACATGCACCAGGACCTCGATGCCGCTATCGGACTGCAGGCCCACAGCGTGACCCATGGTGACGGTCACCTTGCCGTCGCAGGGAGCGTAGACCAGATCGTCCTCGGGCCACACGGCGCAGCCCTTGCCCAGAACCTCGCCACCAAAGACGGGATCGGGCACATCGGCCATCTTGATGACCTTGCCCTTGACGGGCGAGCACAGCACGTCGGCGCCGGCAGAAGCAGAGATGGAGGCCGGAGCAGCGGCAGCCGCGGGCTCAGCCTTCTTCTTGAACATGTCAAACAGACCCATACGTTTTCTCCTCTTGATTAAGCGCAACGTAGTGCGCATGCCTATGGTGATTATAGTGCCAATTGGACCAAAAACTAAGGTGGGGAGTCGAATCGAAAACTCCGCCGACGTCTTTGCCCCATCGATACCCGTTTTGCTGATTAATCCTCGATGAGTCCCAGATGCACGAAGGCGTTCCAGATGCCGTCGTCGTCGACATTCGTGGTCACGTAATCGGCCGCCGGTCCGGCGTTCGTCAGAACGCCGGAACTCAATCGCCGGAACTCAATTACTCCAAGCCCTCAGCGCCGTTGGACTTGATGATCTTCTGGTATGCGAAGAAGCTGTCCTTGCGGCGGCGCTCGTAGGTGCCGGTGCCGTCGTCGTACTTATCGACATGGATGAAGCCGTAGCGCTTGCGCATCTCGCCGGTGCCGGCAGACACCAGGTCGACGGGGCCCCACCAGGTGTAGGCGATCAGGTCGACGCCGTCGGCGACGGCCTCGCCCATGGCCTTGATGTGACTCTGCAGATAGGCGATGCGGTACGGATCGTGAATGGAGCCGTCCTCCTCGACCTCGTCGTAGGCACCCATGCCGTTCTCGACCACCATCAGCGGAATCTCGTAGCGGGCGTAGATCTCGTTGAGGGCGATACGCAGGCCCAGCGGGTCGATCTGCCAACCCCAGTCGGTGGACTCCAGGTAGGGGTTCTTGCCGCCAAAGGTCATGTTGCCCTCGGTCATCTCGTGGTCCTTGTGGGTGCCCACGGTGCCGGACATGTAGTAGCTAAAGGTGTAGAAGTCGACCTTGCCGTCGGCGATATCCTGCAGGTCGCCGTCCTCCATCGCGAGCTCGACGTCGTTCTCGGCCCAGAAGCGCTTGGCATAGAACGGATACTTGCCGCGCACCTGCACGTCGGAGCAGTACCAGTTCATGGAGTTCATCTGCTGCTGCGTGGCGAACACGTCGACCGGATCGCACGTGGCGGCGTAGGAGAGGATGAAGCAATCCATGTTGCCCATCTTGAACTGCGGGTAGTGCTCGTGGGCGTAGCGTACGACGCGGCCACTGGCGACAAACTGATGATGCAGAGCCTGATAACGCTGCTGGGCGGTGGTCTTGATGGCGCTTGCCGGGCCCTCGAAGCCCTGGATCAGACCGGTCTCCATCATGGCGCCCATGTCCATAGTGCCGCAGTTGATCTCGTTGAAGGTGAGCCAGAACTTGACCTTGTCCTGATAGCGGTCGAAGACGGTCTGGCAATACTTCTCAAAGAAGCCGATGAGCTCGCGGCTCGCCCAGCCGTTGTACTTCTCGACCAGGTGATAGGGCATCTCGTAGTGCGAGAGCGTCACGAGCGGCTCGATATTGTGAGCGCGCAGGCAGTCGAAGACGCGATCGTAAAAGGCGAGGCCGGCCTCGTTGGGCTCGGCGTCGTCGCCGTTGGGGAAGATTCGGCTCCAAGAGATGGACATGCGGAACATGTTGAAGCCCATCTCGGCGAACAGCGCGATGTCCTCCTCGTAGTGATGGTAGAAATCGATGCCGTCATGGTTGGGGTAGAAGCGGTTGGGGTCGATGTCGATCGTGATCTGACGCGGCTCCTTGTAGCTGCCGCCCAGGAAGTGGTCGTCGACGGAAGCGCCGCGGCCGTCCACGTTCCAAGCGCCCTCAAACTGGTTGGCGGCGGTAGCGCCACCCCAATAGAAACCCTCGGGGAACTTGATGTTTGCCATGAGCATCTCCTTTGCATCGTGGGTCGATAAGCCGAGTATCGCCCACGCGCGGGGCATGCGGGAGCGGCCGCGCCAAACCCGACACTTCTTTTCGCAGCGGCGCCCCGCCGCCTGCCCGCCCCTGACACTTCCTGACACCTGCCAAAAAGGGACAGGTTTATTTTGGTCGGTTTTATCTGGGCAAACGCTGACGATGGGCCGCCGGCGTGCAGCCATAGCGCTCGGCAAACTTTTTGTAGAAGAAGCTCATGTTGGCATAGCCCGCCTCGTGCGCTGCGACCTCCGCGGTGGCGCCGGCGTCGAGCAGCGTCGCCGCGCGCGCCAGGCGGCTCTCCTGCACGAGCTGCATAAACGTGCGGCCTGTCTGACGCTTGAGTAGGGCGCTTGCGTAGTTGGGGCTCAGGTGCAGGTGGCGGGCGAGGTCATCGAGGGTGCAGTCGCAGGCGTTGCGCTCGATGAAGCCCATGGCAGCCGCGACCTGCGCCGATGGCAGCGCGGGTGCGTCCGTTTGCAGAAGACCGGCCTCGTAGCTTTGCATGAGCTCGACCAACAGCAGCTCAAACAGCCTCGAGACAATCTGGGGGCTCGCTGGCGTGGGGTCCAGACGCTCGCACAGCATCTCCTGCATGTAGCGGCGCACGCGACGGCTGCCGCCCGTATGGAAATGCACGTGTCCGCGGTGGTCGGTTTCGTCCGTGAGGGCGTTGAGCAGGAACCGCGAGACCGCGCTTGTGGGCGAAAGGCTTTGCTCCAGGCTACGGCGCAGCATTGGCCGCGAGATGATAACGCTCAGCATAATGTCGTGCTCGCCGAGCTCGCCTACGGCATGCGGGCAGGCGACATCGAGCAGGAGGACCTCGTTTTGAGCGAGCATGAGCGGCGCGCCGTTGACGATCTGCGGCGCTCGTCCTCGATAGATATAGCTGATTTCGACATAATCGTGGACATGTTCCGGCACGGGATTGAAGCGCGAGTTGCGAA
>JAXKGH010000169.1:0-13698 GCA_036550475.1 Collinsella sp.
GTCGTTGCCCTCAACGCCCGGATGGATGGCGGCGACGCACTCCTCGTGCGTACGGCGCACGAGTGCGTACAGGTCGAGCTGCTCCTGGGTGGGCTCGCCCATCACGACAGTGCGCGTCATGTCGGAGCGGTAATCGCAATAACCCGCGCCATAATCCATGAGAACGAAATCGCCCTTCTCGATCACGCGGTCGCTCGGCACGGCATGCGGGTTGGCGGTGTTGGGACCGCTCGCCACGATGGAGCCGAAGGCAAGGCTATCGGCGCCGTTGGCGAACATAAAGTTCTCGAGCTCGTTGCGAACCTGCTTCTCGGTCATACCAGGCTTAATAAAGCCGAGCATGTGCTGGAAGGCGGCGTCGGTGATCGACTGCGCATGGCGCATGAGCTCGATCTCCTCGGCGTCCTTGATGGCGCGCATCTTGCGAATGTCGGCATGCATCAGCGGCAGCATGCAGGCGACGGAACGATCCTCCAGACCACGCTGAATACCCTGATAGAAGTTGATCTGCATGTCGTCCTCGACAGCGCAGACGCGGCACTTGTTGGCCGCGATTTTGCCGGCGACCCAACCGGGGATGGTGCCCTCGTCCATGTCGTAGACCCAGGGGCTGCCGGCGGGCGTGTTCTCCTCAAAGCTGTTGAGGTAGCGCGAGTCGGTATGGAACAGGCACTGGTCAGCCGTAATAAACGCCGCGTGCGGGAACTCGAAGGTGTAGTCGAAGACGCCCTTCACGCCCGTGAGCCAACGAAGATTGGCCTCGTCGCGTACCACGATAGCGTCGTAGCCGCGCTCGACCATCAGGGCACGGACACGTTCGATACGACCGGCAGGACCGGCAGCAAACTCAGACATGCAGATTCCTTTCTTATTGTCTCTATAAAGACGGGACGGGTCTCAACCGAACGTCGGAATCGCATGCGAACCGCAACCGATTGGAAACCCGTCCCTCAACATGATACGAAAGACGATGGATGTCAATAAATCTTAGAGAAGTTCTTTGCGAGAAGCCAAGTAAGCGTGAGCATGGCGCTCAAGAACCTCGTCCTCAACGCTCGTTAGGCGAATGGCGCCGAGTGCCGCGGGCAGCGGCAGCATGCTGCGATTCGAGCGAGCGAACTGCTGCCTGCGGAACTCCTCGACATATGCGGCAGGCTCCAGATCGAGGGCAAGTTCCTCGATACCAAAGTCCTCTAGGCAGTCATCGACCTCAAAGACGCGATCGATATCGAAGTCGCAGGCATCATGTGCTAGGCGCGCCTCAAAGCGCATGCCCTCGGACAACAGCTGGTAGGCAGGAACCTGCGAAGCAGCATCGCCCAAGCAAGCGCGCAGGGTACGCTCCCCCGTCTTGCCAAAATCGAGCGCATGGCGGGCGCTCGGGTTCGTGGCCATCAGTACGTCCTTGCGGGCAGTCTGAGACCATTGAACTGCATTGACGAGCGCGACCTCCTCGCCCGCGAGAATCTCGGGAACGGTCTCAGTAAACTGATTCCAGCGGGACTTGCTGCTCGAAAGCATGGTGCCAACAAGCACCACATAGCCGAACTTGAGGTACTCAGGGTCCGCCTCGCGAACAAGGTCGAGGTCACACACGACCAAGCCCGGCTCAGGACGGAACGCGATAGCGGGAAGCGCATTCGCCGGCGAGGCGACGAGCGGCTTCATGGTCGTCGCGACCGTGAGCATGGCGTCGAAGGTCGTCGGCAGCAGCGCGCACTCGGTTCGGCCACACCACTGGTTGGCGCACCAGCTAACAACCGAGCAGGTTGCGGCATCGCCAACGGCGACAACCAGATCGTCGCAGGTAACGCCGTTGGCAGACAGGGCGCCAAAGATCGCATCGGCATCGGCCAGCGTGGCACCAGCAGGCGAAACCTCGAGGACTAGCGGCGACACGGCAAAACCGGCGTCGACCAGCGCATGCTCGACGACTTCACCAAAACGCTCGGATGTGGCGGTGTTCCAAACGACCATCGCGCGCTTAGGCTTGCCCACGGCCGAGGCAAACATACGCGACAGTTCATCGAACGCGCCCAATCCGACGCGGACATCGACGCTGCGGTTTTGGAAATTGATCAGTTGACGGCGAATCATAGCAGCCCACGCTCCAAAAGCATCTCGGCACAAAGGTAGGAAACGTCCTCGAAGGACTTGTTGCGAATATCAAGGGTAAGGTCGGCGGCCTGGCGATACAGCGGACGGCGATGCTCAAACAGGCGCGCAGCATGCTCGGGCGAACGGAAATCGGGGCGCGTGTCGGACCGACGAATCTGTCGAATCGAATCCTCGAAGTCGCCCTCGAGGTACACGCACGTACCCATTTCGTGCATCAGTTCAATATTCACCGGCGTTTCGACGATACCGCCCCCGCACGAAACCAACAGGCTGCGCTCGCTTTGGAGCGAACGGAGCGCCGAGGTCTCGAGCTCGCGAAAACGATCCTCGCCCTCGGTCTCAAAAATCTCGGTTACCGACTTGCCGCAACGGCGCACGACCAGACGGTCGGTATCGATAAAACGCCGCTTGAACATGGTGCCCACGTTGCGCGCAAGCGTCGACTTGCCCGCGCCCAAAAAGCCGATAAAGAAGATATGGTCGCAGCCGTGTTTGATGTGCTGGGACATGACGAGACCTATTCCTCGCAAGGAAGGTCGCGCAGGGCCCGGCGCTCAAAGAAACGGAAGATCTGCGTATACCACAGGTCCTGCGTCGCCTGCGGCTTTACCAGGATGGTATCGACGCCGGCGAAGTTGCCGCTCCACACGTCCGTGTAGAGCTGATCACCGATCAGCACCGCCTCGTCAGCCGTGGCGCCGAGGCGCTTAAGACCCGCCTTGAGGGCAAACGGCGCCGGCTTCATGGCGTGGCTGATGGCCTCGAGTCCCAGCTCGCGTGCCGACGCCATGACCTGGTCGCGATGCCAGTTATTGGACACCATGCACAGCTTAAAGCCTTTGGCGCGGGCGGCGTCGAGCCAAGCGGAAATCGCGGCGGGGACCTGCTCGGTGTCGCGCGGCACCAGGGTGTTATCGCGATCGAGCAGAATGGCGCGTTTGCCGTCGGCCCACAGGGTATCGAGATCGATGCGATCGACCGAGGCAACGTATCGTTTGGGGCTAAAAATCCTCATGCTAATTCCAAGACTGTTGATGCTCTTCGTAGGTTTGCGAGAAGTACTCCTCGTCCTGCGTAATGTAGAAATACAGGTCATCGGAGTCGGTCGGCTCAAGCGTGGCCTTGAGTGCCTCGAGCGACGGAGAGCAGATGGGCGTGGGCGGTAGGCCCTCGTGCTTATAGGTGTTATACGGACTATCGCTCTGCAGGTCGTCGGCGGTAACCTCGCCACCGGTGACATACATCATGGTCGCATCGCTGTTGAGATAGCGCAGACCGTCGAGTTTGCCGGCAAGGCGGTTGTAGAAGACCGAGGCCACGTGCGCACGTTGATCGGCGTTGAGGCCCTCGCGCTCAACGATAGAGGCCAAGTTGACGATGTCGTAGTCGGACATCTCCACGCCGTAGCGTTCCTTGATCTTGGCTTCGCAGCTCGCAAAGTCAAGCGACTTGTACTCGGTCTTAAACTGATCGAGCATGGCGCGAATCACGTCATCGGCCGTCGGCGAATCGCCCAGCGAATAGGTCTTGGGGAACAAGAAACCCTCGAGCGAATCGTTGGCGGCGCCCTTAAGGAAGCTATAGTCGTCAACGTAGTTGGAGGCCTTGGCCTGGTTGAGGAAGTCTTCCTTAGAGATGCTGTCGTAGGCCTGGGCCACACGGTCGGCGACTTGATCGACCGTTAGGCCCTCAGGGATAGTCAGCGCATTGGAGCCCGCGTTGGGGCCTTCCATGAGCTGCTGAACAACCTTGGTCGCATCCATGAGTGTGGTGAACGAATAATCACCAGGCTTGAGCGACATATCGGCGTTGAGCTTTTTCACCGCCGCATAGTAATCCTTGGGATTTTCGACGATATGGTTCTCAGAGAGAATCGAGGCGATAGTATCGCCCGAGGCACCGTCGGGAATCGTGATAGTAACTTGCTGGCCAGCAGCGACTTTCGCATCCTCACCGCCAAAGAAGCCCTTGACGGCTGGCACGACAAAGAAAACGATCGCGACAAGCGCAAGCACGGCGACGACGCCACCGATAATCATAGGCACCGGGGAGCTTTTCTTTTGTGTACCACGACGGACGTGCGTGTTATAGCTCGAGCGCGTAGCCGGAGCAACGCCGTGGGAACCGAGAGCGTGATGCGAATGCGACTGGGGGGCCTGCACTCGCTGGGTAGATGCCTGCTGCTTAAAGCGGGTACCGCCTGCAGGCTGGGCCGAACGAGCAGAAGGCTGCTGACCCGTCCGTTGAACAGGTTGGGCCGAATGAGAGAAGGACTGCGCCGGGCGCGCGGCAGGCTGAGCTGCACGCTGCGTCGGCTGTGCCGAACGCTGGCCAGGCTGGGCAGGGCGCGACGCCGGCTGCCGTGTACGATTCTGCTGGCGCGGATCGGAAGCGCTAGGCATGCGAAACCTCCTCGTTTTTACGATCGAGCCACGTCTGCAAAAACAGGCTGGCGGCAATCATGTCGATCTTGCCCCTCATCTGCTTTTCGTTGAGGCCCTGCTCGCGCAGGATACGCTTAGCCTCTTGCGAGGACAGACGCTCGTCCTCAAACTCCAACGGAAGATCGAGCTCGTCGGCAATCTTTTGCGCCACAGCGGCAACGCGCTCGGCCTGAGGGCCGGGCTCACCGGCCATGGTCAGGGGACGCCCACTTACCAGGATATCGGGCTCATAGTCCTCCACCAGGTAGCGGAACGTCTTGGCCATACCGGTGACCTCGGCAGCCGGAAGCACCTTGACAGGCATCGCCATCTTGCCATCACGGCTCGAGACGGCGATGCCAATCCTGGTCTCCCCTATGTCCAGCGCGAGCGCAACCACAGCGACTTCTTAGATTCTTAGGCGCCGAGCGCGGTCTTAGCGGCCGCGAGGGCATCGGCGATGCCGGCAGCATTCTTGCCACCGGCCTGGGCCATGTTGGGACGACCGCCACCGCGACCGTCGACCAGACCCGCGATCTGCTTGATCACGTTACCGGCGTGGAAACCGGCCTTGACGGCGTCATCGGAGCCGGCAGCGAGCAGGGCCGGAGTGCCCTTCTCAGTCACGCTGGCGACGACACAAGCGACAGGGCCGGCGACCTTCTGATGCACGGTATCCCATACGTTGCGCAGGTCGGCAGCCTCAAGGCCCTGGAGCTCAGCGACGACTAGCTTGTAGCCGCCGAGCTCGACAGCACCCTCGATGGCACTGGAAATGGCGTCGGAGGAGCCACCGGTCAGAGCCTTTTTGAGCTTGTTGGACGTCTCGCGCAGCTCGGCCTGCAGGTTCTCCACGCGGGCGGGAACCTCGTCGACGCGGCACTTGAGCGCAGCGGCGGCGGCGTCAACGAGCGCCAGGCGGTCGGCCATGTAGTCGAGGGCACCCTTAGAGGTCACGGCCTCGATACGACGGACATTGGAGCCCGTGGAGGACTCGGAAATGATCTTGAACAGGCCAATCTCGGCGGTATTGGCGGCATGGGTGCCACCACAGAGCTCGCGGGAGAACGGCTGGTCCTCGGCGCCCACGGAGACGACGCGGACGACATCGCCGTACTTCTCTCCAAACAGAGCGACAGCGCCGGCAGCCTTAGCCTCGTCGATGCCCATAACACGGGTCACGACCGGCTTGGAAGCGAAGATCTGCTGGTTGACCAGGTCCTCGACAGCCTTGAGCTGCTCGAAGGACAGAGCCTCGAAGTGCGTAAAGTCAAAGCGCAGGTGCTCGGGCGTCACCAGCGAGCCGGCCTGGGAGACGTGCTCGCCCAGGACCTGCTTAAGGGCAGCGTCGAGCAGGTGCGTGGCGGTGTGGTTGCGGCGCAGGAAGCCACGGCGCTCAGCGTCGAGCGCGGCGGTAACATCGGCACCGACAGTCAGCGTACCATCGGCAACGTGCGCGACGTGGGCATACAGGCCGTTGTGGTTCTTGGTGTCGACAACGGTCAGAACAACGCCCTCAGCGGAAAGCTTGCCGGCATCGCCTTGCTGGCCACCCATCTCGGCATAGAACGGGGTGCGGTCGAGCACGACCTCGACGTCCTCGCCGGCGGCAGCGGACTCGACGGACTCGCCGTTGCGAACGATGGCGACTACCTTGGCGCCCTCGATGACGTCGTTGTCATAGCCATCGAAATCGGTCGCAGCGACCTTGTCGGAAAGCTCGACCCACACGTCGTTGAAGCTGCCCCAGGCATCGCCCTTGGCGTTGGCACGAGCGCGGGCCTTCTGGTCCTCCATGCAGGCAGTGAAGCCGTCCATGTCGACGTCGTGACCAGCGGTGCCGGCGATCTCGACGGTCAGGTCGATGGGGAAACCAAAGGTGTCGTGCAGCTTAAAGGCAACATCGCCCGGAAGCGCAGCACCCTCGGCAAGCGCTGCCAGGGCCTCATCCAGGTAGACGCGACCGTTGTCGAGCGTCGTGGAGAAGCGCTCCTCCTCGGAGGCGACGATACCCTTAACGAGCGCGACGTTCTTGAGCAGCTCGGGGTAGGCCTCGCCCATCTGAGCGTTGACCTCGTCGATGAACTTGGTCAGGAAGGCGCCCTCGATGCCCAGTAGGCGACCGTGGAACACGGCGCGGCGGAGCAGGCGGCGAAGGACGTACTCGCGACCCTCGTTTCCGGGCAGGATGCCGTCAGAGATCATGAAGTCGACGGCACGGGAGTGGTCGGCGATGATGCGAAGAGAACGGCTGGCGCCGGAGTAATCGTCGGCGTCATAGGTCTTGCCGCTGATCTCCTCGCCCAGCTTGATGAGGTGCTGCATCAGATCGCCGTCGTAATTGGCGGTCTTGTGCTGCATGATGGCAGCCATGCGCTCCAGGCCCATGCCCGTATCGAGGTTGCGGTGCGGCAGCTCCGGCATGGAGCCGTCCTCCTGACGGTCGTACTGGGTAAACACGAGGTTCCAGAACTCAAGGAAGCGGTCGCAGTCGCAGCCGGGCTTGCAGTCGGGGCTGCCGCAGCCGACCTCCTCGCCCATGTCAAAGTAGATCTCGGAGCACGGACCGCAGGGGCCGGTGGGGCCAGCGGCCCAGAAGTTGTCGTCCTCGCCCAGGCGGGAGATGTGGTCCTCGGCAACGCCCAGAGAACGCCACACGTCGTGGGTCTCGTCGTCCTCGGTAAAGACGGTGAAGTACAGGCGGTCGAGCGGCAGCTTGAACTCCTTGGTGATGAGCTCAAAGGCCCAGGCGCAAGCCTGCTCCTTGGAAACGCCGCCAAAAGAGAAATCGCCGAGCATCTCGAAGAACGACAGGTGACGGCCGTCCTCGCCGATGCAATCGATGTCGTTGGTGCGGACGCACTTCTGGCAGGAGATAGCGCCGATCTCCTTCATGGTCTTCTTGCCCTGGTAGTACTCCTTAAACTGGTTCATGCCAGCGTTGGCAAGCAACAGCGAAGGATCGTCGGGGACGAGGGACGAAGAAGGATAGAGCTTAAGACCGCGCTCCTCAAAGAAGTTGAGGAACTTGGAGCGGATCTCGGCCGTAGTCATTGACGGGTAGTCAGCACACATAGAGGGAATCTCCTCGGTTTCACATCGAAACAGTTCAAACGTAACGATATTACCATCCCACCGCGCAAGTGCAAAAAAGAGGGCCGGCACAATGCCGGCCCTTCAGCGAAATTGCATGTTAGCGCGTATGAATATTAATCCGAATTACCCCGCTAGTTGTCATCATCGTCCATGGAGCCGTCGATGCCGGTTTTGGTATCGTCGTCCGAGTTGGAGTCATCGTCCTTGGCGAAGGGATTCTTGAAGAAGCCCGTGGCATCGGGTTGCAAGCCCGAGAGCTTGATCCAAGGATTATCGAACTCGGGCTTAGGCATCGCTTGGGCCTCGGGCGCAGTCTCGTTGCCGATGAGCTCGGACTCGTAAATGAAGGTGTCGTCGCCGAGCGCGTCGTAGGCGGCGACCGGGTTGCCATCGGCATCGCGGTACGGTGTGCCCTTAAACACGGCGCCGTCATAGGCCACAAGCTGGCGGCCGGTCTCATTCTCGAAGTAGAACACGAAGATACCTTTGAGGGCCGCACAAAGCGGGATGGCAATAATCATGCCGATGGGGCCCATGAGTGCCGAGCCAATAACGAGCGCCGTGAGGCTCATGATGGGATGCACCTGCACCGAGCTCTGCATAACCTTAGGCGAAATCACGTTATCGGTGACGTTTTGCGCGACCATCGTCACGACGAGCGTCCATAACGCCAACATGGGGCTGAACATGAAACCGAGCACTGTGGCGATTGCTGCGCTCACCCAAGGACCGACGACCGGAACCAAATGCATGATGCCGGTAAAAATAGCCATGAGCGGCGCATACGGATGGCCGATGATCATAAAACCGATAAAGGCGAGGAAACCACCGCAGATGGACGTCACGACCATACCGCGCATGTAGCCGCCGACAGAGCGAGAAAGGATGGCGACCATAAAGCGGTACGAGGTCTCCTTCTCCTGACCGATGATGGTGCAAATCTCGTGGTGCATGCGAGGGTAGTCGCAGGCCATCCAGTACGCAAGCACCAGACCAAGGAAGATAACGAACAACTGCGAAGCCGTATTGGTGATGAGCGGGAACACACCGCGGCCAAGCTCGGCAGCGATCTGAGACACATACTTCGATGCCACGGCAACCAGCGACGAAAGATTATCGTCCAAATACTCCTTGAGCGGCGTGTTGTTGAGCGTCTTGGCATGCGAGATCATCTCGTTGAGATCGCCACCCGCAACACGAAGCTGCTCGGGCAGGCGGCTCAGGACTTCCATGATCTGACCAAAGAGAATCGGCGACAAGATGCAAACGACACCGACGAGCACGGCAACAACAACAATTAGCGCAATAAGCGAACCGATGCCGCGATTCACGCCATGGTGCTCTAGCCAGTTGGTGATCGGGGACATCACAAAAGCAATGATGGAGCCAACGGCAAGAAACTCAATAACCGGTGCCAGGATGCCCATAAGGTTAAAGATGACAGCAGCAATAACAATGCAGCCGACAACAGCCCAAATGCGCAGCGTCAGAACGCGGGTGTCGCGCAGCACGCGATCGGTTTGTTGGGGGTGCTCGCTCATGAACGAATCATCACTCCGTCGGGGTCGATCTTGTCCTGAATCTTCTTAAGCGTGCGGCGCAGCAGACGCGAGACCTGCACCTGCGAGATGCCCAGCTTCTTGGCAATCTCGATCTGGGTCATGCCCTTCACAAAGCGCAGCTCGATCACCTCGCGCTCGCGCGGCGAGAAATCGCGGATGGCTTCCTCGATCACCAGGCGGTCATCGGTAAAGTCGAGCTCGTTGTCATCGTCGGCGTAACGGTCGAGAATCGAGGGCGCATCGTCGGAATCGGACGCACCAGGAGCCTCGATGGGCACCGAGGTATAGGCCGAAGACGATTCCATAGCCTCGAGGACCTCATCGACAGTCACGTCTAGATACTCAGCGATCTCCTCAACCTTGGGCGAACGCTGCAGCTCGTTGGTAAGTTTGTCAGTAGCCTGGTTGACCTTGGCCGAGAGCTCCTGCAGACGGCGCGGCACGCGCACGCTCCAGCCCTTGTCGCGAAAATGGCGTTTGATCTCGCCCAGGATAGTGGGCGTCGCAAACGTCGTGAACTCGAGTCCGCGCTCGGGATCAAAACGGTCAATAGCCTTGAGCAAGCCCAGATAGCCGACCTGCATGAGGTCGTCGAGCGGCTCTCCGCGATTCTTAAATTTGTTGGCAAGAAACCTTACCAGGTTCATATGGGACATGACGAGCTGCTCACGGGCGTCCGGATCACCGGTCTCCTTGTAACGACGAAACAGCTCGCGGGTTTTCTCCTTGTCCCAAGCGGTCTTGCCGCTCCGGGAACGTTCGGTCATATTAGATATCCGCCTTGAGGTCGAGGGAAAGCGTCAGGGGCGCCGCAGTCTTTTCGTAGGAATCGCACACGCTCGCCAAAATGAGCTCGGCATACACGGCAGCCTGATCATCCTCGTCGACGGTGGCCTGGTCGCCAAAGGTAAAGGTCATGCCAACGTGAGATTCGTCGACATCGAATTTGATCGAGATGCCATCGGAATCAACAGCCGTGCAGCCGAAAATAAATGCTTCCTCGGCAGCCATACGAATGTCCTCGATGCGATCGACGGACATGGAGCAGAGCGCACCGACATTTGCCGCCGTCATGCGCACAAGGCGCGCCAGACGCGGGTCGCCGGCAACGGTCAGCGTGATAGGGCAAGTTGCTTCGCTACTCATCGCAGGACTCCTCGGTGGTCTCGGCGGGCGTGTAGGTGTAATACTGAGCCGGCTTGACTACAGAATTCTGAGCCACATCCGCGCCATCGGCGGCCTCGTCCTCGCCAATTAGGACGCGCTCGGTAGGCTGCTCGGCCTCCGCAGCGGCAGCGGCGAGCTTGCGATCGGCATCGGCTGCAGGAGCCTTCACCTTATTGAAGAGCTTCTGCACAGCACCAGCGGCAGAGTCAGTCACGCTCGACACAGCATTGCTGGCCTCGGCCATGCTGCCCGTAACCTCGGAAATGTCGCGAACCACGGCTTCGACCTCTACGAGATTGGAGGTAAGGGCATCAACTGCCGTCTTGCTCGACTTAAGCAGCGGCTCCATCTGGGCAAGCGCCGGCGTAAGCTCATCGACAGCGCCATCGAGCTTTGCCACCACAGGCTGGGCCTCGGCGATGGTGTTGTTGAGGTCGTTCACGGTCTTATCGAGCGAGTCGACAACGGTGCGGGTCTTACGCAGGGTAAGCGCGAGCTCAACGATGGCCCACACGCCGGCAACGGCGAGCAGCAGCAGGGCGATTTGAATGGGACTCATGCAAGCCTCCCAAAGGAATCGATATACAGACGGTTTCCATGGTACCCCAAAGGGGACCGAACATGCCAAGAGCAGCAACGTGGGACAAAATTATCAGCAGCTACTTCGGTGCATTCCCGCTGCGGTCGCGTTCACTTTGCTCTACGCGCCATTCTTCCCAACCGCGGCCGGCAGGCTGCCAGAACGCGCCGCGCTCCAGTCCCTCGGGCAAATAGCGCTGATCGACCCAGCCTTCGGGATAATCATGTGGATACTTATACACACCGTATTCATCGCTGCCCGGGCGATGGCGATCGCGCAGATAACTCGGCACCTCGCGAAGCCCACTAGAATGGATATCGGCCAGCGCCGCATCGATCGAAGCCTCACACGCGTTGGATTTTGGCGCCAAGCACACATAGAGTGCAGCCTGAGCCAGGTTAATGCGGCACTCGGGATAGCCAATGACCTCGGCAGACTTAAACGCGGCATGCGCCACCAAAAGCGCCTGCGGGTCGGCGTTGCCAACATCCTCAGAAGCGTGAATCATAATGCGGCGAGCGATAAACTTAGGATCCTCCCCAGCATCGATCATGCGCGCGAGCCAATAGATCGTGGCATCGGGGTCGCTACCGCGCATGGACTTGATGAACGCACTGATGATGTCGTAGTGCATGTCGCCGTTTTTGTCATACGTAAAGCCGCGACGCGGGTTGGCGATCTTTACGTCATCCACGGTGATGGGATAGCGCTCCCCCGCCGCGGGCGCTGGCGTTCCCTCGGTATCGGGACGCGTGACGGCAATCTCGCTCGCAAGCTCGAGCGTCGTGAGCGCCGAGCGAGCGTCACCCGCTGCCAGCGTGCAGATGGTCTTGACCGTATCCTCATCGGCCGAGAACTTACCGTTCAAGCCCTGCGGCGCCTCAAGCGCACGTTCAATAAGCGTGGCGATATCCTCATCCTTCAGATGCTCAAGCTCCACGACGCGACCACGTGAGAGCAGTGCCGAGTTGACCTCGAAGTAAGGGTTCTCCGTCGTAGCGCCAATCATAATGACGGTACGGTTCTCAACTGCATGCAGCAGGGCATCCTGCTGCGACTTAGAGAAGCGGTGAATCTCATCGATGAATAGAATGGTGCGGCGGTCGTAGGTATTCAGGCGCGTCTTGGCCTCATCAATCACGCGACGCAGGTCCTTCACGGTACCCGTGACGGCGCTGACCTCGACAAACTCGCTCTTGGTATGGTTGGCGATAATGTGGGCCAGCGTCGTCTTGCCCGTACCGGCAGGCCCGTACAGAATCACGCTCGAAAGCACGTCGTGCTCGATCGCGGCACGCAACCATGAGCCCTTACCGACGGCCTTTTGCTGGCCCACGTACTCGTCGAGCGAATTGGGGCGCATGCGCACCGCAAGCGGCGCATTCTGAAAGGAACGCTCGCGCGTCGAGGCAGAAAAAAGGTCGTCCATAGCCATCCCGTGTATCAATCAAAAACGTTTTCAACTAACCAGTATACCGAAAGGATACGAACTACCGTTCGTTAATATAGGTACGGTGCGGAAACTTCAATCCCGGAAACAGCTTGCTCGTGAGCTCGCAGAAATAACCGTCCGTCATGCTCGCAATGTAATCCACGACCGCCTGGTCCTTATCATTCTGCCAGGCATAGGCGCGATCGTAGTAGGAAAGCTGCTGCTCGATGCGCGAAATATGGTGCTTAAAGATGTACGAGGACTCGTCACCACTGTTTAGATCCCGCAGGCAACGGTCGTAGAGCTTTTCGAACGCCTCACGCAGCTCCACCTCGGAATCGCCTTCGATACCACCCTTGCTATAGATCTTCTCGTAGTTCTCGCGCTTGGCTCGGCGGATTTCCTCAAACAGGTCCTCGCTCATCTCGATGCGCGGCTTACCATAGCTGTGCTCAACGATATCGATGGAAGCGTGCGTGAGGATCCAACTGTTGTAGGCACCGCCCCGGCCATCATCAAAAGCGTCGGGCGAAAGCAGGCCAGCCGCGATCGCATCCTGGCGGTCGCGACCGACGTAGGCAAGAATATCCGAGATGCGAACGACGCAGCCTTCGAGCGTCATAGGACGCAGATGCTCAATTGCGCTATAGCCCGTGGCAATGCAATCCTCAACCGTCTGGTCAAACTGGTCAAAAGAACTCATGTCCGAGAGCTCAAACACACGCTGCTCGTACTCGCCGTTATGGCATAGCACGCCGTCAAGCGTCTGGAGCGACACGTTGCGGCCATACAGCGTGTCGAGCACTCGGACCGACTGCACGTTATGGAAAAAATAACGCCCCGTACGCTCATGATAGATATCGTTGAGGAAGCGCTCGCCGGCATGGCCGAAAGGCGTGTGTCCCAAGTCGTGACCCAGGCCAATCGCCTCGATCAAATCGCAATTGAGCCCCAAGGCGCGACCGATATCGCGCGCAATGCGGGAGACAAGCTGCACGTGCAAACCGCGGCGTGACAGATCGTCATTGCTACGGAAGCTAAAGACCTGCGTTTTACCTGCATAACGGGTGTACGACGGAAGATGAAGTATCTTTTCGGTATCGCGCATAAATGCCGGACGCATGAGCGTGCCTTTGTCGGCAGCGCGATCAATACGACGAATGACCTGATCGTCGTTGCAACGATACGGGTTGACGACACCCGAGGCGCGGTCGGCGGCAATACGCTCGACCAGATCGGGCGACAACGCCGCGGGAATGCGATCCATGCGCGCCTTGATGGCGGCTGTTTCTTGATTAATTGCCATGGCATGCTCCTTAA
>JAXKGH010000170.1:0-6617 GCA_036550475.1 Collinsella sp.
CCCGAGCCGGTAATGGCGCAGGTCATCTGGGCCGTCGGCAGCACGGTCGCAGCGCCCTCGAACAGGTCGCGGGCGCAGGCACGGACGTCGGTGTGGTGGCGCTGGTACTTGGCGTAGACGATCTGGTTGTCGTCGTTGAGCACGGCAAGCTTGACGGTGGTGGAGCCCACGTCGATGCCCAGGTGCAGGTTGCCGTGGGCGGCCTCGGGGTTGAAGATTGCGCCTTCGGGGGCCTGGGCGGCGGTGGCGACTGCGGGCTCGGTGGCGGCGGGCTCGGTGGCGACGGACGTCTCCCCTGCCGCGTTCTTGGCATCGGCAACTGCCTCGGCAACTTTCTCAGCAGCCGCGGTCGCAGCCTTCTGCGCGGCGTCCACCACGGCGGGTGCAGCCTCACGTGCGGCAGCGACCATACGGTCCTTAATGCCCTCGACGAGTTTGCTCATTGTCTCTCCTCTTAGTTGTTGGACTCGACGGCTGCGGCGGTGTCGGCCGCGTCCTCGAGCTGCAGGTTCAATAGCTTCAAGCCGTATTCCGGCACGTTGATATCGATGGGTTGGCCATATAAGTCGCCGGGACGCACAAAAGCGATAACCGTCATAATACGCGCCATGGCCTCGGGCGATTCGGTGAGCCCACGCTCAAACCAGCGCTGAATCAGGCCGACCTCGGCACTCACGACGTAGGTGACGTAGTAGTCAAAGAACGTGCCCAGCGCCAGGCCCAAAATGCCCGTCTGCGCACGCGGCACCACAGCCTCACGCGCGGTGTCGATGATCCGCTTAATGAAGGCCTGGTCGCCGCCCGGACCCAGCAGCGCACCGATTAAGTCGCGGTTGGCCGCAAGGTAGCGCAGCAACTCAACCGAACCGGGCGCCGGCTCGAGCTCATCGATGTTGTGATAGAGATCGGGCAGCTGAGCTGCGGTGATGAGCTCAATGCGCTCACGGATCTCGGCCAGTAAGCCGTCCTCGATTTGATTGATAAAGTCGGGGATATCACGGTAGTGCGAATAGAACGTGCGGCGCGTAAGACCGGCACGCTCGGTGAGCGACGCGACGTTAATGCGCGAAAGGTCGCCGCTCTCCGCAAGTTCGCTGGCAAGCGCCTGGCGAAGGGCGCGCTGCGAGCGAAGGGACCGGCGATCGCATTTCTCGAGCTGGGACAAACGTCCTCCTTGTTACTCAGCCTGTGCGCTATTGCACAGTGCGAGTATTATTGCACACCGTGTGCATCAACACGTAAAGGCAATATTTGGAATGTGACAAATGGCAGTCCCTTTGTCACATTCAGCGACCGCCTAGGTTGTGCCAGTTGTGCCTGGCTTTTGGAGCGGCATTGCCGATTGTTCAAAATGTCATTCGTGGGTAGAATAGTGTCGACGGCAGCCCAAGTTCTGGAAAGCTGGGCAGCGCCGTTGCTTGGATTAAGGGGTCAACGCCTTAGCGGCGGCGACCCCTTTTACGTTGCTTCGAACGTTGCTTGAGTGCCTCGGAAAGCCCGACGAGCGCCGTGGAGAACGAGACCAAAGCGGTCAGAAGTTTCACGAAATCAATCAGATCGGTCATGGGCATCACCTCCCATCAGATGGAGGGCGTTGCCCGGCACATGGAACTGCCGCCAACGATACCGATTCTATCAAAGCGTAGTTGTATATGCGAATATATGTTCGTATTCCAAGAACACAGACCCCTGTGACAAAGGGGCTGCCCCTTTGTCACATTATTCGATGACGGTGCGAGAGTTTTGCTTGTGCATGGTGGCGAGCATGTGTTTGGGGACGGCGTGGACCATGCAACTGCCGATAGTTGCGCTCGCGGCGGCTTTAGCCGCATCGCTAGCGTTTTTGGTCGCATAGCTGTGGCGGAAACGCTTGAGCATGGCGATATCGTTGCCGCCGTCGCCATAGACCGCGACCTCGTCCTCGGCAATGCCGTAGTAACCCGCCAGCCAGGCCACGCTCTCACCCTTGTTGCACGCCACGTCCGTGATCTCGAACATCACCGGATCGAACGGTGCGTTGACCACGCGGTCGGAGCGCTCGGCAAGGTACGCCTTAAGGTCACGCTCCAACTCGGGCGAGGTCACGCGACAGTTGATTTTGCACACGTCATGACGCAGGATGTCACCGATCGACTGGTCGAAATACTGCTCCTCGTGATACCCGCCACGCGCACGTATGCCGCGCATCACGATGCGCTTGATAGGACTGTCCTTTTTAAAGCCCGCCTGGTGCATCTCAAACGATCCGCTCGAAAACATGCCATCGGGCGTGGAGCAGTCAAAACAGATATCCGGAAACTCCTTGAGCAGCTCCTCGGTAATCTGAGGGTCGATGGTCCAGGTCTTGAGCACCTCGCCATGGCTGTCGCGTACGATTGATCCATTGGAGCAGCAGGCGTCAAGCGCCAGGCCCGTAAAGCCATGCTCTCCGATCGGCAGCGTCGAGCGTCCGGTCGCGGGAACCACATGCAGGCCGGCCTCGATCAGCTCGCGAATGGCACGGCGGATAGTCCCATCTGCCTCGTGCAGGGCGTTCAGCAGCGTTCCGTCTAAGTCACTCGCAAACATCTTGATCATGGGCGTGCCTCTCCTTCGTCTGCACGATATTGTAGACGAAGGTGAGGCATGCCCAGACAATGGCGTCCCGGCGCGGCGGGACAATGCTTCCGCAAATCCACGGTGTCCCTGCGCCTTAAGACAATTGCCACAAGCGACTTTTCAGCCGATAAAACTGCACCGTAGTCAACGTCAGTACCGCCAACATTCCTGCGAATACAATCGCCGGAGCCCATCGATCATATGCGAGCCCGTAAACCAATTGGCCAATAGGCGTTGCACAGGAAAGCATCATATAAACGAGTGCCAGCACTTTTCCGCAGAGTTCCTTTGGCGCTGACCGCTGAACAAATGAAACGATTTCAACCGATGTAATGCTTGCCCACGCCATAACCCATGCCGAGCCGGCCGCAAGCGCGGTAAACGCAAATTCATCAGGACCGCTCAGTAGCGTGACAATAATCGGTACGACTCCAAAACAGATCATCGCAACATATCGACATATGCCCTTGAAGGAAAAACGATGCGGCCAAATACCGACCAAACCGCTGCCGACAAGACCACCCAAGCCCATAGCCACCTCAATAATCCCAACAAAGGATGATTGCATTCCGAGATGCTTTGCAACAATAACGGGAGCACCAATCGTTAACCCAACTAACGCAAGGTTCAAAATAGCCGCAAGCAAAAACACAACGAGCAATGATGCGTTTTGAAACAGGTACCGAATCGACTCCCGAAAATCGCTTCGGCATGTCGAGCAAGTCGTACTGTCCCCTGTCATTCCAGATGAGGCATTTTGCTTGAGTGCGCCCCCGAACAGTAGGGCTGACATCGCAAACGTCAACGCCGCGGTTTCGCATAGAGCATCGATACCAAAGCACCCATAGACTGCCGTCCCGACTACAGGCCCCAAGATATTGCTCGCCATGGTTATCTGCGAGACCAACGCAGTGGCACGCTCAACCTTTTCTGGGCCCGTCATGCGCACCGTCTCAATTTGAAGCATCGGCTTCAGCAGCGATTGGATGCCATATTGGACGCAAAGCATTGCTGCCACGACAACCGCAAGAGGCAGCGAACACTTCATGGGGATAAACAGCAGTGATGCAGCCATCAGAACAATGCCGAGTACCACAAGAACCCCGCGATGTCTTCCCCGATCCGCCAAAATCCCGCCAACCGGAGTCGCGAGCACGCCCGGTATGAACGCTATCGCCGCGACGGCGCCATATAACGTTGACGAGCCGCTGCAATCGAATAAGTAAAGCGGACACGCAAAGCACAGTGCTGACAACATTGAATACGCACACAGCTGTGCAACAAGAAGACCGAAAAGCCTGATAGATCGCACTGTTTTTTGCGCCAACGAGACACTACTCCTCCGCATTTCAGCCATAAGCCTATCCCCTATACATACCGTTAGTATGTATTTAATGACTTGAAAAGGGCAGCCGTGGCTACCCTTACAAATCAATTACATACCGTCAGTATCTATATTACCACCCGGCGCGGTCCCATACGTCCCAAATCTGCGCCGTTGTCTGAAGCACTTCTTCCCCCAAATCAAGTCCCACCGCGGCAGCCATCTGCGCCAAACATTGAGCGCGAGCGAGCATTCGCTCCTTGGGCTCGAGCGGACGGAACAGCGGCAACAGCCAAAGATTCGCCAACAACGATACCGCCTCCGCCGCTTCGCGTGGGCATGCACACGCAATGGAGCCGTCGGCGATGCCCTCCTCGATCACTGGCAGGAGATAGCCATCGGCCGACTCGTCAAACGAACCTTGGTACTGCATCGCCAGCAGCCGCGAGCTTTTTACCGGATCTGCCGCAGGATGCATGCGAGCCCATAGATCGATTTGCGGAACGACGGACTCGGGCGCATAAAGTCGTTTGAGCTTTTGGGCTCCCGTCATATTGCCAGCACCGAGTGTCGCGCGGCGGCGCTCAACAATCGGAGCCATTGCCCGATCAAATGCGGCGTTGAAAATCTCTTCTTTGCTCTTAAAGTGATGATAGATAGCACCCTTGGTCATGCCATCGAGGCGGTCAACGATATCTTGAATGCTCGTCCCCTCATAACCCTGTGCGCAGAATAGCTCCAGCGCCGCGTCGAGAATCTTCGCGACCGTCTCCTCGGGATATTTATTACGACCCATAATCCGTCCATCCGCAACGCAAGTCTTGTGCCTCATTGCAGCATTTTAACGTTGCGGATGACAGGTGGTCGATCCTACACCGCGGCGGGGCCGTGCTCGTCGGTACGGATGCGGATGACTTCTTCGACCGGCTCGACCCAAATCTTGCCGTCACCGACGGCACCGGTGCGGGCGGCGTTGCAGATGATGTCGACAATGCCGTCAACATGCTCATCGGCGCAAATAAGGGTGAACTGCACCTTAGGGATCGTGTTGACAAGCAGCTCGTTGCCGCGCACGTATTCCTTCCAGCCATGCTGTGCGCCGCAACCCTGCACCTGATTGATAGTCATGCCGCGAACATCAGCAGCAAACAGCGCGTCTTTAAGAACCTCGAGCTTCTCCTGGCGCACAATAGCCGTGATCTTTTTCATAGTGAATTCCTCTCTTCAATAAAAGAAATGAATTGTCCTTCACATGGCACGGGTTTTCCAAATGCCGCAAACCAACCTCAGAGACCATAAAAATTCAACTGACTGGTCTTAGCAGGTTTCCCAAGTGCCGCAGATTGCCGTGAAAGAGGAGCGAAGCGTACTTAAGTACGTGAGCGACGATTGAACGGCAAGGTGCGGTACTTGGGGAAGCTGCTAATCGAGTCCCGAGAAGGAGGGGTATGCGCTCTCGCCGTGTTGACTCGCATCCAGGCCCAGCGCCTCGTCGGCCTCGTCCACGCGCAGGCTGCCGTGGAACAGCGCCTTGACCACCGCGGCGATCACCAAGTCGAGCACCAGTACAATAGCGACCGTCACCACAATGCCCAAAATCTGCGAGATGAGCAGCGAGACATCGCCCGTGTAGAACAGGCCGCCCTTACCGGTCCACGAGAGCTCCGGCACGCAGAACAGCCCCGTGAGCACGCCGCCCAGGATGCCACCGATGCCGTGGCAGCCAAACGCGTCGAGCGCGTCGTCGTAGCCGAACTTGGTCTTAAGATGGCTGATGGCCAGGTAGCAGACGGGAGAGACGATCAGGCCCATGACCAGCGCTGCCCACGGCTCGACAAAGCCCGCGCCCGGCGTGACCACCACGAGGCCCGCGACCAGACCGGTGCTAGCGCCCACCAGCGTGGGGCGACCGGTGTGCACGCGCTCGACGGCAAGCCACGAGACCATACCCGCCGCGCTGGCCGTCACGGTGTTGAGGATGGCGAGCGCCGCCACGGCGTCGGCCTTAAACTCGCTGCCGCCGTTAAAGCCAAACCAGCCAAACCAAAGCAGGCCGGCGCCCAGCGCCACAAACGGCACGTTATGCGGGCGATAGCTCACCATGCCAAAACCGCGACGACGGCCGAGTATCAAACAGAGGATCAGGCCCGTCAGACCGGACGAGATGTGCACCACGTCGCCGCCGGCAAAGTCGAGTGCGCCGATGATGTCGCCGATAAAGGAGCCATCGCCGCCCCAGACCATGTGGGCGAGCGGCGCATAGACCACGAGCAGCCAAATGCCCAGGAAGGCCGCCATGGCACCAAACTTAACGCGGCCGGCCAGGCTGCCCGTGACGATAGCGGCCGTGATCATGGCAAATGCCATCTGGAAGGCGATGTTGATGATCTGAGGGTAGACGGCACCGTCCGACGCGGTGCCCTCAGCCGCCTGCAGCACCTGGTTGAGCACCGGCAAGCACAGCAGCTGGTCAAGGCCTCCAATAAACGGGCTGGAACCGTCGCCGCCGTAGGCCAGCGACCAGCCGGCAACAATCCACAGCATGCCGACCAGGCCAATGGCGCCAAAGCACATGAGCATGGTGTTGATGACATTTTTGCGCCTGGACAGGCCGCCATAGAAAAACGCCAGACCCGGTGTCATTAAAAACACGAGCATGGTGCAGATGAGCATAAACGTTGTCGATCCCGTATCG
>JAXKGH010000019.1:0-1893 GCA_036550475.1 Collinsella sp.
AGGCGCGACGACGCCTCGTCGTTGCTCAGGCCGAGGTTCTCATCGACACCTTGGTCGCTGAGCACCTCCGCCGCGGCGGACAGGTATTCCTTTTGCATATAGAGTCCCCTCCTGGGATTCGGGCCACTCAGCAGATTGATGCCCGATCATAATTCCCAGGAGAAGGGCAAGGGCTCATCAAGGCTGCCGTGCTGAGCGGCAGTTGATAGTGGGGCTATGGTACCCCAAAGCGGCGCGTCTAGCCAAAACATTCCAATTGGAAACACGGCTCGAGTGCAACGATGCAGTCCGTGTGATGCTCAACATTGATAAAACGTTTTTTCTTCGGTGCATCATCAAACTGAAATATCGCCCAGATAGCAGCGGTTAGAACGGTTGGTAAACTTTTTTCATATACCGTTTTTACCGCAAAAAATGAACTTCTAATTCGGCATACGGTCGATTTTTTGGGGTATTCGGTCGGCATTTCGTTATAATCATCTCAGTTTTATTTCTTATGGTTTATCTATCAGCGCAAGACGATGTCAGATGGAGGTCTGAATGTACAAGCGCACCAAGATTGTATGCACCATGGGTCCCGCCTGCGATAGCGACGAGACCATCCGCGAGATGATCAAGGCGGGCATGAACGTCGCCCGTTTTAACTTCTCGCACGGCTCCTACGACGAGCACCACGGTCGCATCGAGCGCGTCCGCCGTATTTCCAAGGAGCTCGGCATGCCCGTCGGCATCCTGCTCGACACCAAGGGCCCCGAGGTCCGCACCGGCCTTTTGGTCGACGGCAAGAAGGTTGCCGTCAAGACCGGCGACAAGATCGTCGTCACCGCTCAGCCCACGTCCGAGGATTTCCACGGCACCGCTGAGCACATCTCCCTCGACTACCTGGCTCTGCCCTCCGAGGTCGAGAAGGGCTCCCTCATCCTGATCGATGACGGCCTGGTTGCCCTCGAGGTCGAGTCCGTCGACGGCCAGGACATGACCTGCGTCGTTAAGAACGACGGCCTGATCGGCGAGCGCAAGGGCGTCAACATGCCCAACGTCAACATCTCGCTGCCCGCCATCACCGAGCGCGATCGTCAGGACATCCTCTTTGGCCTGACCGAGAACATCGACTACATCGCCGCTTCCTTCATCCGTGACGGCGAGTCCGTCCGCGGCATCCGCAAGCTTTGCCGCGAGAACGGTGGCGAGCACGTGACGATCTTCCCGAAGATCGAGTGCGCCCTGGGCGTCGAGAACTTCGACGAGATCCTCGAGGCTTCCGATGGCATCATGGTCGCCCGTGGCGACCTGGGCATCGAGATCAAGCCCGAGCTCGTTCCGCACATCCAGAAGGAGATCATCGCCAAGTGCAACGCGGCCTACAAGCCCGTTATCACCGCTACGCAGATGCTCGACTCCATGCAGCAGAACCCGCGCCCGACGCGCGCCGAGGTTGCCGACGTTGCTAACGCCATCTACGACGGCACCGACGCCGTTATGCTCTCTGGCGAGTCCGCTGCCGGTAAGTACCCGGTCGAGGCCGTTAAGATGCAGGCCAGCATTGCTCTCGAGACTGAGAAGTACCTCCCGGCTCACGCTCCGCTCGAGGTTCCGGCTGACGCTCACGGCACCCGCGTCGTCAACAACGTTGTGGGTATGTCCGCTGTGAACATGGCTACCACCGTTGGCGCCAAGTGCATCACCGTGCCGACGACCACCGGTCGTACCGCTCGCCTGATCTCGCACTTCCGTCCCAACATGCCGATCTGCGCGTTCTCCCGCCACGAGTGGGCCGTCCAGCAGATGATCATGTACTGGGGCGTTATCCCGCACCAGGCCGAGATTACCCAGGGCACCGTCAACGGCACGATCGTCAAGGCGATCGAGACCGCTAAGGAGCTCGGCTACGTC
>JAXKGH010000171.1:0-2340 GCA_036550475.1 Collinsella sp.
ACCGGTCAGCGGCCAGAGCATGGGGGGCACGCCCGGTCCCGTTCCGAACCCGGAAGCTAAGCCCCATCGCGCCGAGAGTACTGCGGGGTCAGCCCGTGGGAGGCCAGGGCGCCGCTGACCGGTGGACGGCACCGAGCCGTCATCCGAGATGGAGAAGGGGGAGGCCTCGCGGCCTCCCCCTTTTTTGCGTTTACGCGCAACATTCCATCTGCAATTAAATCAATTTAATCATCCACCGCTGAATATAGACGTTCACCGTTCTTTGGTCGGTTCTTTGTTCTCAATGGACTAATATTTGCTTTAGCGCACTGCTGCGCTTGTCCTGTTTTACACGGGTCGTTTTATTGATTGTGACGGAAGGACTCATATGGCAGATGTTCATGAGCTGCTTGATACTTGGATTGCCAATGTCAAGGACGAGGAGCTCCTCGCTGAGCTTAACACGATGAAGGAGCAGGGTGATGAGGACGCCATCACCGACGCTTTCTTCCAGGATCTCGCCTTCGGTACCGCCGGTCTACGTGGCACTATCGGTGCAGGCACTAACCGTATGAATATCTATACGGTCGGTCGCGCGACGCAGGGTTTTGCTGACTATCTCAATGCGACCTTCGAGCATCCGACGGTTGCCATTGCTCGCGATAGCCGCAATAAGGGTGAACTGTTCGTTAAGACGACGGCTGCCATTCTTGCGGCAAACGGCGTGACTGCTCTCGTGTATCCTAAGATTTCCCCCGTGCCGACGCTTTCCTGGGCCGTCCGTGACCTTAAGTGCTCCGGTGGCATTTGCATGACCGCTAGTCATAATCCAGCGCCTTATAACGGCTATAAGGCCTATGGCCCCGACGGCTGCCAGATCACCAGTGAGGCCGCCGATGCAATTTCTAGGGCTATCGCCGAGACCGATACGTTTACCGGCGTGAAGTCCATGGACTTTGATGAGGCTCTTGAGCAGGGTCTGGTTAAATGGATCGATGACTCCTGCCTCGAGCGTTATTATGACGCAGTTCTCGCCCGCGGCGTGACTAACCTTTCTGCCGAGGAGATTGCCGGCGCACCGCTTAAGCTCGTCTACACTCCGCTCAACGGCACCGGCCTCATTCCCGTCACGACGGTGCTCGAGCGCGCTGGCATCACCGATGTCACGGTTGTTCCCGAGCAGAAGGAGCCTAACGGCGATTTCCCGACCTGCCCGTATCCTAACCCCGAGATCCGTCAGGCCATGCAGAAGGGCATTGACCTGTGCGAGCAGGTTCACCCTGATCTGCTGCTTGCAACCGATCCCGACGCCGACCGTGTTGGCGTTGCCGTCAAGAATGGTGATGACTACCTGCTGCTGACCGGTAACGAGATGGGCGTCCTGCTGCTCGACTATATTTGCAAGACCCGTGCCGCCCGCGGCGAGGACCTCACTAAGAAGGTTGCCGTTACTACAATCGTTTCTTCCGCCATGGTTGACGCTCTGGCCGAGGAGTATGGCTTTGAGCTCCGTCGCTGCCTGACGGGCTTCAAGTACATCGGCGACATCATTACCTCGCTTTCCGATGCTGGCGAGGTCGACCGCTTTATCTTCGGTTTCGAGGAGAGCTACGGCTATCTGGCCGGCGACCACGTGCGCGATAAGGACGCGGTGAGCACTTCGCTTCTGATTTGCCAGATGGCGCAGTATTACAAGCTGCAGGGTAAGAACCTCGCCGACGCGATGCACGAGCTGTACGAGAAGTATGGCTACTATCACAATAAGACGATTTCGCTGAGCTATCCGGGCGCTGAGGGTGCGGCAAAGATGGGCCGCATCATGGCCGGTCTGCGCGAGAACCCGCCCGCGGAGCTCGCTGGTTCCAAGATTGAGGCCGTCGTGGATTACAACACCTGCGTGAACGGCCTGCCGAAGGCTAATGTTATTGAGTTCGATCTTGAAGGTGGCAACAAGGGTATTGTTCGTCCTTCCGGCACCGAGCCCAAGATCAAGCTGTACATCTTCGCTAAGGGCGCGGATGCCGCCGAGGCAGATGCGGCACTTGACGCGATCGAGGAGTCCGGTCGCAAGCTGCTGGCATAAGGTATTTAAGAGTCTATTGATATAGATAGGCGAAAGAGGGGATCTCGGAAGCGAGGTCCCCTCCTGTTTTTAACTAGCCAGCCTAGAGTACTTATATGTGTAGGAAATGTGTACGCCCAGATTCCCGCCCGCGGGGGCCCTCCGGTCTGGCAATATATCTCCTTGCCGCGCGGCCCGGTCGGACCGGATGAGCCGCTAAGCGTGCACCTTGAGAACCGGATACTGCGAGGATGGACACACAAGCTGTGTCGCATCCGGGCAGACATAGAACCATTTGA
>JAXKGH010000172.1:0-14294 GCA_036550475.1 Collinsella sp.
CCATGCAGACGATCTACCAGAAGATGGAAACCACCGAACTCGATGCCGCCATCGAGGCGCTCAAAGCCGAGGTCGCCGAGGTCAAGGCCAAGGGCCTGGCGCTCGACATGGCCCGCGGCAAGCCGTCGCCCTCCCAGGTGGGCATCTCTCGCCCCATGCTCGATATCCTCAATGCCGATGCCGATCTGCACGACGGCAACGTCGACTGCTCCAACTACGGTTGCTTTGAGGGCATTCCCTCGGCACGCAAGCTGGCGGGGGAGTTCCTGGGTTGCCCCGCCGAGCAGACGCTCGTACTGGGTTCGTCGAGCCTGCTGATCGAGCACGATATCGCCGGCATGTTCTGGCGCTGCGGCTCGTGCGGTAGCGAGCCTTGGGAGGCTTATGAGGCCGCGCATGACGGCAAGAAGGTCAAGTTCCTGTGCCCTGTTCCCGGCTACGACCGCCACTTTGGCATCACTGCCGACTTGGGTATCGAGAATGTCCCCGTCGCGATGACCGACAACGGCCCCGACATGGACGAGATCGAGCGCTTGGTTGCCGCCGACGACTCCATCAAGGGCATCTGGTGCGTGCCCAAGTATTCCAACCCCACGGGCATCACCTTTAGCGAGGACACCGTGCGTCGCCTGGTCGAGATGCCCACGGCCGCGCCCGATTTCCGCATCTTCTGGGACAACGCCTACTGCGTGCACGACCTGTACGACGAGACCGACGAGCTCGCCAACATCTTTGACCTCGCTCGCGCGGCGGGCACCGAGGACCGCGTGGTGGCCTTTGCATCGACGTCCAAGATCACCTTCCCGGGCGCCGGCATCGGCTTTATCGGTGCGAGCCCCGCGGTTATCGCGGAGTTCTCCAAGCGCCTGAAGGCCGGCCTCATCAGCGCCGACAAGCTCAACCAGCTGCGCCACGTGCGCTTCCTTCCCACCATCGAGGCGGTCAAGGAGCACATGAAAAAGCATGCCGAGTTCCTGCGTCCGCGCTTTGAGGCCGTTGAGCGCAAGCTCACCGAGGGCCTGGGCGATACGGGCTGTGCCACCTGGACGCACCCCCGCGGCGGCTACTTTGTAAGCTTCGATGGTCCCGAGGGCTCGGCCCAGAAGGTCGCCGCGCTTTGCGCCGACCTGGGCGTCAAGCTCACGCCGGCCGGTGCCACCTGGCCCTATGGCAAGGATCCGCGCGATACCAACATCCGCATCGCGCCGAGCTATCCCACGGTCGAGGACCTGGAGGCAGCACTCGACGTACTGGTGCTGGCCGTCAAGCTCGTCGCTGCCGAGCTTGCTCGTGCCGAGCGCGCCTAACGCCTAGGGCCCCGCAAGTCCGCGCCCAGTACTATCCGCACTTTCGATACGTAAAGGAGCGTATACATGGATTTGGGTATTTCCACCAACCCCACACCGGAGATCTACACCATTAAGGTGACCGGCGAGATCGATATCTCTAACGCCGATAGCCTGCGCAATGCCATTGACCTGGCGCTCGAGCAGCCCACTGAGGCCGTTGAGCTCGATTTTGCCCAGGTGAGCTACATCGATTCGACGGGCATTGGCGTGCTCGTGGGCGCCGCGCACCACGCGGTCGACCACGGTAAGCGCTTTAGCTGCACTAATGTGCAGCCCCAGGTGATGCGCGTGGTTCAGCTGCTGGGCGTCGACCAGGAGATTTCGATCACGGCGGCATAATCTTTGCCCCCAAAAAGGGCGTGCCGTTTGGCATATGTTTGTGATGCGCTCGGACGTTTTGGCGTCCGGGCGCTATACTTGACCGAATGAATAGACGAGTTCCGGCCGAATGGCGCGGTGCGGGCTCGACTCACATCGAGCCTTGGAGGTATGTGTGTTTGGTATTGGAGAGGGTGAGCTCGCGATCATCGTGGTCTTCGGCTTTTTGCTGTTTGGCCCGGATAAGCTCCCACAGATGGGCCGCACGATCGGCCGTGCCATTCGTCAGTTCCGCGAGACGCAGGAAAAGATGACGGCCGTTGTTCAGTCCGAGATTATCGATCCGGTAAGTGAGGCCGCTTCGGCACCGGTCAAGCCCAAGAAGACTGCCGTCGATGACGATTCCGATGCAGACGAGGATGCCGTCGAGACGGCTGCGCCCGCAAAGAAGGAGACCTTTGCCGAGCGCCGTGCCCGCCTTGCCGCCGAGAAGGCCGCGAGCGAGGCTGCCGCCGAGGGCGAGGGTGCTGCTGAGGAGTCCGAGGCCGAGGGCGCCGAGCCTGCCGCTGCCGCCGAGCCTGTCGTCGAGCCCGAGCCTGCTGCAGAGCCAGAGTCCGAGCCCGAGCCGGCAGAGCCCACGACGGCTGACCTCTACGCCCGTCGTCCCCGCAAGCGCAAGGCCGTCGTCGACCAGCTCGCTCGCGAGCTCGAGGCCGAGGACGAGGCTGCCACCGCCGACGCCTCGAAGGGAGGCGATGAGTAATGCCTATCGGACCTGCGCGCATGCCGCTCTTCGATCACCTGGGAGAGCTCCGTCGCCGCCTGACTATCGTGGTCGTGTCGGTGTTTGCCGCCGCCATCGTGCTGTATTTCGCCACGCCCGTGGTGCTCGACATCCTGGAAGACCCCATCCGCTCCTTTGTGCCGGACGGTAAGTTCTACATCACCACCACGCTCGGCGGCTTTGGCCTGCGCTTCTCGCTGGCCATCAAGATGGCCGTGGTCATGTGCACGCCCATGATCATCTGGCAGATTCTGGCATTTTTCCTGCCGGCACTGCGTCCCAACGAGCGCAAGTGGGTTGTGCCTACGGTGCTCGCCTCGACGGTGCTGTTCTTCCTGGGCGCAATCTTTTGCTACTTCATCATTATCCCGGCAGGCTTTGAGTGGCTCATCGGCGAGACCTCTGCCGTCGCAACCGCGCTGCCCGACCTGGAGAACTACGTCAACATGGAGCTGCTCTTTATGATCGGCTTTGGTGTGGCGTTTGAGCTGCCGCTCATCATCTTCTACCTGTCCGTCTTCCACATCGTGTCCTACGCGGCCTTCCGCGGCGCCTGGCGCTACGTGTACGTGGGCCTGCTTGTGGGCTCGGCTGTGATTACGCCCGACGGCTCGCCCGTTACGCTGGGCCTCATGTATGGTGCCCTGCTCTCGCTCTACGAGATTTCGCTCGCCATTGCCCGCGTGGTCATTACCGCGCGCGAGGGCAAGGAGGGCTTGTTTGTGAGCCGTCTGGACCTGTTCTCGGACGATGAGGTCGACGAGGAGTAAATCGGTATGCACGAGGTTGGCATTGTCAACGGCATACTCGATACAGTGATTCGCGCGGCGCGTGGGGCGGGGGCCTCGCGCGCCGTTTTGGTAACGCTGCGTATCGGGGATATGACCGAAGTTGTGCGCGAGGCGCTCGACTTTGCGTGGGAGACATTTCGCGATGAGGACCCGCTCACGCGAGGCTGCGAGCTTGCCGTGGAGGAAGTCCATCCACAAAGCGAGTGTCTGGACTGCGGGGAGGTCTTTGAGCACGATCGCTTCCATTGCCGCTGTCCCCAATGTGGCGGCGCCAACGTGCGTCTGCTGCACGGCCGCGAGCTCGACATCGCAAGTATCGAAATCGAAACCCCCGACGATTAGCCCGCTAGCCATCTGGTGATGGGGTATAAAGGGGCCAAAGTAAGGAGTGCCGAGTATGGCTGAGAAAACGATTGATATCGCGTCGCCGATTCTGTCGCGCAACGAGCGCCTGGCAGATCAGCTGCGACAGCGATTTAAAGAGACAAACACCTATGTGATCAATGTGCTGTCGAGCCCCGGTTCGGGCAAGACCACCACGATCCTGGGCACCAACGAGCGCCTGCGCGACAAGGCTGGCCTGCGCTGTGCCGTCATCGAGGGCGATATTGCCTCGGATGTCGACGCCATCACCATGAAGGAAGCCGGCATGCCCGCCATCCAGATCAACACGGGTGGCCTGTGCCACCTCGAGGGCAACATGATCATGGAGGCCGTTGACGCGTTCGACCAGGCGGTGGGTCTTCAAAATATCGACGTCATCTTTATCGAAAACGTGGGCAACCTGGTCTGCCCGGTCGACTTTGACCTGGGCGAGAACCTGTCCATCATGATTCTCTCGGTGCCCGAGGGCGACGACAAGCCCATCAAGTACCCGGGCATCTTCCAGCACGCCGGCGCGCAGCTGCTCAATAAGGTCGACGTGGCCCCGGCTTTCGATTTTGACATGGATAGGTATACTAGGACACTCGATGACCTCAATCCGCAGGCGCCGCGGTTTGCCGTGAGCGCGCGCAAGGGCGAGGGCATGGATGCCTGGTGCGATTGGCTCATCGGGCAGATCGAGCAAGCAAGGGCGTAAATCGGCCGCCATACGGGCGGGCGTAGCCGCAGAGACACGAGATAGGAGCCTCTTTTGAAGCTCATCATCGCCGAGAAAAACGACGCCGCGCGTCAGATCGCCGAGCGTCTGTCCACGGGCAAACCCAAAAAGGACAAGGTGTACAACACCGCCATCTACCGTTTTGAGTGGAAGGGCGAGGAGTGTGTGACGATCGGTCTCGCCGGTCACATCCTTGCGCCCGATTTTTGCGACAGCGTGCTGTTCGATAAAAAGCTGGGTTGGTATTCGGTGACCGAGGACGGCGAGATGCTGCCGGCCGACATGCCCGATGGCCTGGCTCGTCCGCCCTACGACACCAAGCGTAAGCCGTTTCTTGCCGACGGTATCTCCATCAAGGGCTGGAAGCTCGAGAGCCTGCCCTACCTCACCTGGGCGCCCGTCATTAAGCTACCGGCCGAGAAGGAGCTCATTCGCTCGCTCAAGAACCTGGCTAAGAAGTCCGACAGTGTCATCATCGCCACGGACTTCGATCGCGAGGGCGAGCTGATCGGTTCGGACGCCCTCAACAAGGTGCGCGAGGTTGCGCCGGACTTGCCGGTCGCCCGCGCCCAGTACTCTTCGTTTACCAAGACCGAGATCACGCAGGCCTTCGATAATCTCGTCTCGCTCGACCAGAATCTGGCCGACGCCGGCGAGAGCCGCCAGCACATCGACCTCATTTGGGGTGCGGTGCTCACGCGTTACCTGACGCTCGCCAAGTTTGGCGGCTTTGGTAACGTGCGCTCTGCCGGCCGCGTGCAGACGCCGACGCTTGCCCTGGTGGTCGAGCGCGAGCGCGAGCGCATGGCGTTTGTGCCCGAGGACTATTGGCAGATTCGCGGCATGGGTGCTGCGCAGGGCGCTGCCGAGGATGACCGCTTTAAGATTGCGCACAAGACGGCACGCTTTACCGACAAGGATGCTGCTGAGACGGCGTACGGCCATGTTGACGGCGTCGCGACGGCAACCGTCGCCGCGGTGACCAAGCGCTCGCGCAAGCAGCAGCCGCCCACGCCGTTTGCGACCACCTCGCTGCAGGCTGCCGCCGCAGCCGAGGGCATCTCGCCTGCGCGTACCATGCGCATCGCCGAGTCTCTCTACATGGCGGGCCTCATCAGCTACCCGCGTGTCGACAACACCGTGTATCCCGCGACGCTCGATTTGGGCGCCGTGGTGAGTGACCTGGCAAAGATCAACCCGGCGCTGGCGCCCGTGTGCAAAAAGGTACTCGCTGGTCCCATGAAGCCCACGCGCGGTAAAGTCGAGACCACCGACCACCCGCCTATCTACCCCACGGGCGAGGGCGATCCGTCCACGCTCGACGGCGGTCAGCGCAAGCTCTACGACCTCATCGCCCGCCGCTTCCTGGCGACGCTTATGGGTCCCGCGACCATCGAGAACACCAAGCTCGAGCTCGACGTGAACGGTGAGCCGTTCGTGGCTTCGGGCGATGTGCTCGTGACTCCGGGCTTCCGCGAGGCGTATCCGTATGGACTTAAGCGCGATGAGCAGATGCCGCCGCTGGAGCAGGGCGATACGGTCGACGTGTTCGACATTAAACTCGAGGCCAAGCAGACCGAGCCGCCCGCGCGCTACAGCCAGGGCAAGCTCGTGCAGGAGATGGAAAAGCGCGGCCTGGGTACCAAGTCCACGCGTGCGAGCATCATCGAGCGCCTGTATGCCGTGCGCTATCTCAAAAATGATCCCGTTGAGCCGAGTCAGCTGGGCATCGCCATCATCGACGCGCTGACGCAATTTGCCCCGCGCATCACGAGCCCCGATATGACCAGCGAGCTCGACGGCGACATGACCCGCGTCGAGCGCGGCGAGGACACCGAAGAGCATGTCGTGACGCACTCGCGCGCGCTGCTGGCCGGTGTGCTCGACGAGCTGCTCAAACATACGCAGGAGCTCGGCGACGCCATCAGCGACGCCGTCACGGCCGATGCGCGCGTGGGTGCCTGCCCCAAGTGCGGCAAGGATCTGGTTATGAAGACGAGCGCCAAGACCCGCGGTAGCTTTATCGGCTGCATGGGCTGGCCCGACTGCGACGTGACCTATCCGGTGCCGAGCGGCGTCAAGGTAAGCCCGCTCGAGGGCGAGGCGGCCGTGTGCCCCGAGTGCGGCGCGCTGCGCATTAAGTGCCAGCCGTTCCGCCAGAAGGCCTTCGAGATTTGCGTGAACCCCACGTGCCCCACCAACTACGAGCCTGACCTTAAGGTGGGCGAGTGCAAGGTGTGCGCCGAGGCCGGACGCCATGGCGACCTGATCGCGCACAAGAGCGAGAAGAGCGGCAAGCGCTTTATCCGCTGCACCAACTACGATGACTGCGGCGTGAGCTATCCTCTGCCGGCGCGCGGTAAGCTCGAGGCGACGGGTGAGACTTGCCCCGAATGCGGCGCCCCCATCGTGGTGGTCAACACGGCGCGCGGCCCGTGGCGCATCTGCGTGAACATGGACTGCCCGACCAAGGAGAAGAAGCCCGCCCGCGGTCGCAAGACCACGACCAAGGCGAGCACGGCCAAGAAGACGACGGCGGCCAAGAAGACGACGGCGGCAAAGAAGACTGCTGCCAAGAAGACGACCGCGAAGAAGTCGACTGCCAAGAAAGCAGCCGCCGACAAGTAGCGGCGCAGTCGAAACATTGCCCAAAACAAAAACGAGCGAGGACCTCAAAATCCTCGCTCGTTTTTTATCCGGCAGTTAGGGACGTTTCTTTTCTGACGGCAGTTTAGGAACGTCCCTAACTGCCGGCTCGGGAACGACAAAGCGCTAGTTCACTTCGACGGGTTTGGCGCCGGGATAGCGCTCCTCAAAGTCTAGGCGGTACTTATTGTCATTGGTGCCCGCCACGTTGTCGCGCGACAGCGGCGCCACGATCTCATTCTTGTGGTCCGCAGGCTTGGCGTATTTCAGGCTGATCTCCCAGGCATCACAGATTGCGTCAATGCGGTGATTCAGGTCGTCGTACAGGGCAACGATGTCTTTCCAGGAGCTGTAGTTCTTGGAGCTCGTCGGGACGTCTAGGTCCTCGACGATGTCGTAATACTGCTCGATGGTGTCCTCCGTGCGCTCGGCGACGTCGGCGAGATTTTGACGGGTGGTTCGATCCTCTTCCAGATAGCTGCCGTTGAAGTTCTGTGCGCAGCCACGGACGTAGTTGTCGAGGTCTTCGAGCAAGTCGTAGTATTCGCTCAGTCGGCGGTAGAGGTTCTGCTCGGAGAGCGTTGCTTCGCCGCCATCCTCGTCGTCATCGTCATCATCGTCGTACAGGCTGTTGGGATCGCCGAGAGGCTTTAGGTCATCGTCATCGACGTCATGGTGCAGCTTAGCTACCTCGGCAGTCGTCTGCGTGGCGGCGTTGTCGAAAGGCTTGATCACAAAGAAAACGACCAGGGCGATGATGATCGCCACCAGCACAACGATAACGGCGATAAGCGGCCCGGTGCCGCTCTTTTTGGGAGCGGGGGTCTGTGGCGAAGCGGGCGCGTATGCGGGAGCCGGCTGCTGTTGGGGCGAGCCGCTCGCGACGGGTATGCGCTGCGTGGTCTCGACGGCCGCGGGGCCTGCGGCGGGGTCGGGGCGATAGGCGAGGGGGTCGTCCGCCTTGGCTTGCGGCGTATCGAGGGAACCGGTCTGCTCGAAAGCGGGCTGGCTATCGCTCGCGGCTGTTTGCTCAACGGGTGCACCGCACGAGGTGCAGAACTTGGCATTATCTGCAAGAAGCTTGCCGCACGAGGCGCAATACCGAGACATTGCCACTCCTTTCGCCACATTTCAATGCAATACGACGATTATACCCAGCGTCCAAAATTCCCCATCATAAGTTGCGGTGAAATAGGGACTGTTTGGCGGTCTCAGAGCTTCAATCAGTCCCTATTTCACCGCAACTTTGGAAAGGCACCTTTAGCCATTGGGGACGCACCGAGCACTGGGGTATCATTGCTTGGTTGCTATAAATCGCATTTACGCGCCTTGTAGGAAGGGGCTGCGCCCATGGCTTTTGAGCCCGCTCAACATAGCTTTATCACGCTCGAGGGCGTCGATGGCGCCGGCAAGTCCACGCAGGCGCGCCTGCTTGCCCGCGCTCTTGAACTCGCTGGCTACCAGGTTGTGAGCCTGCGCGAGCCGGGCGGTACCGCCATCAGCGAAAAGATCCGTGCTCTGCTGCTCGACCCCGCCAATACAGCGATGGGCGACACCTGCGAGTTGTTGCTCTACGAGGCGGCGCGCGCTCAGTTGGTGCACGAGGTCATCGTGCCCGCCCTTGCTGCCGGCAAGGTGGTCCTGTGCGACCGCTTCTATGATTCCACGACCTGCTACCAGGCATTTGCCGACGGTCTCGATCGCCAGATGGTGCGCGACGCCAACAACCTCGCCGTTGCGGGGACGCACCCGGCGCTCACACTCGTCTACCACATCACGCCCGAGCAGGCGGCGCTGCGCATGGCAGCCCGTGGTGCGGCCGACCGCATGGAGGCTAAGGGCATGGCCTTCCAAGAGCGCGTCTACCAGGGATTTTGCGCCATTGCCGCCGAGGAACCAAACCGCGTAAAGCTCATCGACGCGACCGCGACCGTCGAGGAAGTCTTTGCGAAGACGGTCGAGCAGATTCGCGCGTACGGTCTCGACATTCCGCAAGATGCTGTCGCCGCCGCGCTTGCCCAGGAGGCCGAGTAACATGGCCCCCGCTCAGGCAAGCCTGCTGGCCAAGCTCGACACCCAACAGCGCGTGCGCGACTTTTTGACCAACGCCGTCGCCAGCGGTCGCGCATCGCACGCCTACCTGTTTTTGGGCGCGCCCGGCGCGGGCAAGCTCGACGCCGCGTGGGCGCTCGCCCAAGCCTTCCTGTGCGAGCAGGATGGCTGCGGCTCATGCGATAGCTGCGTGCGCGTCGCCCGCCATACGCACCCCGACGTGCACTATTACACGCCCGAGAGTGCCACGGGCTACCTCATCGCCCAGACCCGCGAGCTGCTCGATGACGTGCCTCTGGCGCCCATCCGTGCCAAGGCCAAGGTCTACATCATCGACCGTGCCGAGCAACTGCGCGCCAACACCGCCAACGCACTGCTCAAAACACTCGAGGAGCCGCCCGAGGGCGTTATGTTTATCTTGCTGGGCACCTCGGCAGACGTGATGTTGCCCACCATCGTGAGCCGCTGCCAGTGCGTGCCGTTTCGGCTGGTGTCGCCCGCCGTCGCCGCGCAGGCCGTGAGCCGCGCCACCGGTCAGGACCCTGTGCGTTGCCGCATGGCCGTCGCCGTAGCGGGAAGCCCCACGCGTGGCATCGAGTTCCTCAAGAGCGCCGAGCGCCAGGACGCCCGCCGTCAGATGGTTCGCGCCATCGATTCGCTTATCGCCGCCGACGAGGCCGACGTGCTCAGCCGCGCCAAGTCACTCATCGTCGCCGTTAAGGCGCCGTTAGCCGAGGTCAAGTCCACGCAGGAAAAGGTGCTCGAGCAAAACGCCGACTACCTGTCGCGTGGAGCATTGAAGCAGCTTGAGGACCGCAACAAGCGCGAACTCAACGCGCGCGAGTGTTCGGGTATCATGGAAGCGCTGGCGAGCGCGCGGACGCTCATGCGCGACGTGCTGCTGACGCTTCAGGACGAGGTAGCCGACGTGGTGAACGAAGACGTGCGCGACACGATCGGTCGGCTTGCCGCCGCGACCAATGTTGCGGGTGCCACCTGGGCGCTCGAGGCAGTCGCGACCGCCGAGCGCAACATCGCCAGAAACGTTACTCCCCAGCTGGCCATCGAGGTCATGCTGTTCGATATCAGGAAGGCACTGAAATGCCGTTAGTCGTACCCGTTAAGTTTACCTACGCCTCGCGCGACCTGTGGTTCGACCCGCAGGATCTGGATATCCTCGAGGCCGATTATGCCATTTGCTCCACCGAGCGCGGAACCGAGATCGGCCTGGTCACGGCCGACCCCTTCGAGGTGCCGCAAGACGAGATCGGTCAGCCGCTCAAGCCTGTGTTGCGCGTAGCGAGCGACATCGACCTGCAGCTTGCCGACGACCTGGCTATCCAGGGTGACGAGGCCATGGTCGACTTCCGCCGTCTGGTCAAGGAGCTCGACCTCGAGATGAAGCCGGTCGGCGTCGAGTACCTGTTTGGCGGCGAGAAGGCCGTGTTCTACTTTGCGGCCGAGGAGCGCGTCGATTTTCGTCAGCTCGTCAAGGACCTGTCCTCGACGTTGCACATTCGCGTCGATATGCGTCAAATCGGCGTGCGCGACGAGACCCGTCTGGTGGGCGGCTATGCCCAATGCGGACAGGAGCTCTGCTGCACGCGCTTTGGCGGACAGTTTGAGCCCGTCTCGATCCGCATGGCAAAAGAGCAGGACCTGCCGCTTAACTCGTCCAAGATCAGCGGCGTGTGCGGCCGCCTGATGTGCTGCCTGCGTTATGAGTTCGAGGCGTACAAGGACTTTAAGAGCCGTGCGCCCAAAAAGAAGACGCTCATCGATACGCCGCTCGGCAAGGCGCGTATCCAGGAATACGACACGCCGCGCGAGCAGCTGGTGCTGCGCCTGGAGAACGGCAAAGTCTTTAAGGTCAACCTGGCCGATATGACGTGCTCGGAGGGCTGCAAAAAGAAGGCTGCCGAGCAGGGCTGCAACTGCCGCCCCGACTGTGTGACGCGCGACGTGCTCGAGCGCATCGAATCGCCCGAGATGCGCCTGGCGCTCATGGAACTCGATCGTGAGAACGGCGTCGACGTGGGCGATGGCCTGTCGAGCGCCGACCGTCTGGCGGGGACGACGATGCCCAAGCGCCGTCGCCGCGATGCGGACGCCGATACCCGTGCCGGTCAGGGCCAGAGCGAGGGCCGTGGCCGTGGAAAGGGCCGCGGCAAGGCCGAGGCACTCGAGGCCGAGGGGGCGGCCGATGGCCGTCGCCGCCGCAAGCGCTCGGGTTCTGGCGATGCCGGCGAGGCCGCTCCCGCAGGCAAGAATTCCCCCCGCGAGCGCGAGGCTCAGCAGCCTCAGCAGCAAAACCGCGGCGGTGGCATGAATCCCACGCGCCGTCGCCGCCGCCATTTGTCGAGCGAGGAGCGCGAGGACGCCTTCCGCGCCGCAGCCGCTCGCGAAGCCGGTGCCGCCCCCAAGGGTGGTTCGGGTTCTGATACGCCTGCCGACAAGGGTGGCAAGCAACGCAACGATGACGAGCGCGTCCCGCGTCCGCGTCGTCGTCATTCTTCGGGCGCGCAGCAAAAGCCCTCGGTGCCCTCCGTGGCCGATCAGGTCTCGGATGGCGAGGTCAAGGTCACACGTCGTCGCCCCGGAGATGGCGGAGGGGCGGCCGCCAAGGCCGCGCGCGGCGCTGCTCGCGACGAACGCGAGTCGCGCGAAGATCGTGGTGGCGAGGGTTCGGCCGACCAGGGCCAGAAGCGCCGTCGCCGTCGTCGTTCCCGCAAGCCGCGTCAAGATGGTGGCGAGGGCTCGACCCAAAACTCGTCCGCACCGCAACCGCCCACCGGCGAATAGTGCCCGCAAACGGATTTAACCTGCCTGACCCCAAACGCGTCGGGGTACCATGACGCTGAATCAACAACCCTCCCTGCGACCGAGCGTAGGGAGGGTTGTGTCGTGAAGATACATTTGGATGTGTTGGGATGCCTGCAAGGTGCTGGCATCCTACCGTTTGCGGACGAATTGTTACCGTTCGCCGAGCAGGCGGCGCACGAGGCGCTTGAGGCGTTGTCGCCCACGCGATGCGCCGGCTGCGAGCGCTCCGGCGCGCTAATTTGCCAAGACTGCCTCGCGGCGCTTACGCTCATCGATCCGCGTCATAGCTGCACTCGATGCGGCGCTCCGTTTGGAGACCTGCTGTGCACTGAGTGCTCGGTCGAGGGTGCGTCCTCGGCAATGGCCGAGGCACTCGATCGCTGCCTGGCATGTGCCGCCTACACGCATCCGCTGCCGCGCATCATTAAAGCGTACAAAGACGCGGGCGAGCGACGCCTGGCGCCGTATCTGGCAGAGCTGCTATACGACACCGCCCTGCATGCCCAAGTTGTGGCCCCCGATCGCTATGGCGGCGTGTTGTCCGCTGCCGACGCAGTTGTGTTTGTGCCTGCGACAGCGGCGGCGTTTCGGCGGCGCGGCTTTGATCATATGGAGGCCATTGCGCGTCCATTTTGTGAGCTGTCGGGTGTACCGCTGCTCGATGCCCTCGTTAAGTACTGCCATGGCGACCAGCGCGAACTCGGTCGCGAGGAGCGCCGAGAGCGCGCCCGGGGCATGTACGAGACGGTCGAGGACGTGCGGGGCCGCCGCCTGCTGCTTATCGATGACGTCATTACCACAGGCGCGACGATGGCGGCGGCTTCGGCAGAACTCAAGCGCGCCGGTGCCGCGGCTGTCGATGGCCTTGCTATCGCACGCGTTTGGTAGGGGTGGTTCATGTGGCGGTAAAAATCAACCAGCGCGTCGAGCCGACGAAAGAACAGCTCGCGGCTTCCGTGATCCTGACGGGCGCCTCGGCGTTGCGCATGATGCGCGCCGAGCGCCGGCAGATGGGCTACATCAGCTGGAAAGACCTCGATCCCGAGGAGGAGCGCCGCGTGCTGTGTACGTCATCGCCTTCGGCCGGGGATATCTACCTTTCAGATTTGGTGCGAATTGGAGCCGCGAGTGGCGAGGTGCAAGAAGACTTGTGCCTGCTGGTGGGGACTGCGGCGCAGCGCCGCCGCATACCTGGCGTGAGTTGGTCCGTCTGTTCCGCGGGGTTGCCGGCCGGATCGATTCTGGAAGTGGAGCCGGGGGTATACAGCTTGTCTCCCAAGGCCCTTTGCGCTGCCGTTGCACGCGAAGTCGGTTGCATCCAGGCATTTGCCCTGGCCCAGGAGCTGTGCTCCAAGATTTCACTGAGCGATCGCGGTAAGTTTCTGCCTCCCTACAGCTCGCCTGTTGTGAACAAACTTGCAAAGGACAAGGACCAACCGCCAGATGTGGGCTACTTTGAGGTCGAGCCGGTGCTGACGCCCGATCGTCTGGCAGATTATCTCGCGGTATGCAAGGGGACCGCGGCCAAACAGCTGCAGCGTCTGTGTCCCTATCTTTCGGAAAACCTGCGCTCACCCATGGAGTGCATCATGCTCGCCCTGTTTTCGCTTCCGTTTTCCTATGGCGGGTTTGCCTGCGGACCTTTTAAGACCGACTACAAGATCGAGTTCGATGACCGTGCGCAGGCAATCTCGGGGATGTCCCATGCAGTTTGCGATGCGTATCAAGAAGCAGCTCGGTTTGATCTGGAATACAACGGCGAGCTGGGCCATTCCTCTCGGAGGGGACGTATCCATGATGAAAAGCGCAACACGGGCTTGATTACTATGGGAATCGAGGTCGCGACGGTCAACAACGAAATGCTCTGTGACATGGAAGCGGTGGAAGCGCTCGCATGGCGCATGCACCATCGTATGCGAAAGCGGTACCGGAATCGTGTCGATGCCCGCAGGAAGAAGCAAGAGGCGTTGCTTAACACGCTGCGGGCGTGTTTTGGGCTTAAGCCGGTCTAATTCGCGTCGATAATAGAGGGTTAATCATATGCCCTGGCCATAATATGGCAAATATGAGTACTGTCACTAAATCAGTAACAGCAAAATCAAGGAATTTAGAACTCGGAGGCGGCGTAAAGTAAGAAGATAATAAACAAATGTAGAATAACTAAGCATCAGGTTGGCGACTCTGAGCGCAAAATCTGTCCGAAAGGCCAAAATTGCCTGTTACTAAATTGGTGACAGTACTCATATTTGCCATATTTTGGCCGGGGCACCCTAAGAAGGGTGCCCCGGAGGGTAGCGCGCAGAGATGTGGTGTAAGAGGCGGGGCATGCCCCGCCTCTTCTCTTTCTTGAAAGGGAGGGGACACCGCCTAGAATTCGTCGTTGGAGTAATGAAGGTGACGAATGGAAGGAAAGGCGATGCCCCAAGAAG
>JAXKGH010000173.1:0-1761 GCA_036550475.1 Collinsella sp.
CATCAATCTGCTGAGTGGCCCGAATCCCAGGAGGGGACTCTATATGCAAAAGGAATACCTGTCCGCCGCGGCGGAGGTGCTCAGCGACCAAGGTGTCGATGAGAACCTCGGCCTGAGCAACGACGAGGCGTCGTCGCGCCTTGCCAAGACAGGCCCTAACAAGCTCGAGGAAGCTGAGAAGACGCCGCTATGGAAGCGTTTCTTTGAGCAGATGGCCGACCCCATGGTCATCATGCTGATCGTTGCCGCCGTTATCAGCGCACTTACGGGCATGGTCAAGGGCGAGCCCGATTTTGCCGACGTCGCCATTATCATGTTCGTCGTTATCGTCAACTCGGTGCTGGGCGTGGTCCAGGAAGCCAAGAGCGAGGAAGCTCTCGAGGCCCTGCAGGAGATGAGCGCGGCACAGTCCAAGGTGCTGCGCGACGGCAAGCTCGTGCACCTGCCGAGCGCCGAGCTCGTGCCCGGCGACGTGATCATGCTCGAGGCGGGCGACTCCGTCCCGGCTGACTGCCGCGTCCTCGAGAGCGCCACGATGAAGATCGAAGAGGCCGCACTGACCGGCGAGTCCGTGCCGGTCGAGAAGCACGCCAACGTGATTGAGCTTGCCGCGGGCACCGACGACGTGCCGCTCGGCGACCGCAAGAACATGTGCTACATGGGCTCCACCGTGGTGTACGGCCGCGGTCGCGCCGTCGTGGTCGGCACCGGCATGGATACCGAGATGGGCAAGATCGCCGGCGCCCTGGCCGAGGCCAAGGAAGAGCTCACGCCGTTGCAGGTGAAGCTCGCCGAGCTCAGCCGCATCCTCACCATCATGGTTATCGTCATCTGCGTCGTGATCTTTGGCGTCGACATCATCCGTCACGGCGTGGGTAACGTCCTTACGGACCCGACTGCCCTGCTCGACACCTTTATGGTTGCCGTCTCGCTTGCCGTCGCCGCCATTCCCGAGGGCCTGGTTGCCGTCGTGACCATCGTGCTTTCGCTCGGCGTGACCAAGATGGCCAAGCGCCAGGCGATCATCCGCAAGCTTTCTGCCGTCGAGACCCTTGGCTGCACGCAGACCATATGCTCCGACAAGACCGGTACCCTTACTCAAAACAAGATGACCGTCGTCAAGCACGAGCTCGCTGCGCCCAAGGAGAAGTTCCTGGCAGGCATGGCGCTGTGCTCCGATGCCCAGTGGGACGAGGAGCTGGGCGAGGCCGTGGGCGAGCCGACTGAGTGCGCTCTTGTCAACGACGCCGGCAAGGCGGGCCTCACTGGCCTGACTGCCGAGCATCCGCGCGTGGGCGAGGCTCCGTTTGACTCGGGCCGCAAGATGATGTCCGTGGTCGTCGAGACCCTGGACGGCGAGTACGAGCAGTACACCAAGGGCGCGCCCGACGTGGTGATCGGCCTGTGCACCCATATCTACGAGGGCGATAAGGTCGTCCCCCTGACCGAGGAGCGCCGCGCCGAGCTCGTGGCAGCCAACAAGGCCATGGCCGACGAGGCCCTGCGCGTGCTGGCGCTGGCGAGCCGCACCTACACCGAGGTTCCCGCCGACTGCAGCCCCGCTGCGCTTGAGCATTACTTGGTCTTCTGCGGCTTGTCCGGCATGATCGACCCGGTCCGTCCCGAGGTGGCCGACGCTATCCGCGAGGCGCACGACGCCGGTATCCGCACCGTCATGATCACGGGCGACCACATCGACACCGCCGTGGCCATCGCCAAGCAGCTGGGCATCGTCGCCGATCGCAGCCAGGCTATCACCGG
>JAXKGH010000174.1:0-2544 GCA_036550475.1 Collinsella sp.
CATCAATCTGCTGAGTGGCCCGAATCCCAGGAGGGGACTCTATATGCAAAAGGAATACCTGTCCGCCGCGGCGGAGGTGCTCAGCGACCAAGGTGTCGATGAGAACCTCGGCCTGAGCAACGACGAGGCGTCGTCGCGCCTCGCCAAGACAGGCCCTAACAAGCTCGAGGAAGCCGAGAAGACCCCGTTGTGGAAGCGCTTCTTTGAGCAGATGGCCGACCCCATGGTCATCATGCTGATCGTTGCCGCCGTCATCAGCGCGCTCACGGGCATGGTCAAGGGCGAGGCGGACTTTGCCGATGTCGCCATCATCATGTTCGTCGTTATCGTCAACTCGGTGCTGGGCGTGGTCCAGGAGGCTAAAAGCGAGGAGGCCCTCGAGGCCCTGCAGGAGATGAGCGCGGCGCAGTCCAAGGTGCTGCGCGACGGCAAGCTCGTGCACCTGCCGAGCGCCGAGCTCGTGCCCGGCGATGTGATCATGCTCGAGGCGGGCGACTCCGTCCCGGCCGACTGCCGTGTGCTCGAGAGCGCCACGATGAAGATCGAGGAGGCCGCCCTTACCGGCGAGTCCGTGCCCGTCGAGAAGCATGCCAACGTGATTGAGCTCGCCGCCGGCACCGACGACGTGCCGCTCGGCGACCGCAAGAACATGTGCTACATGGGTTCCACCGTGGTATACGGCCGCGGCCGCGCCGTCGTGGTCGGCACCGGCATGAACACCGAGATGGGTAAGATCGCCGGCGCCCTGGCCGAGGCCAAGGAAGAGCTCACGCCGCTGCAGGTGAAGCTTGCCGAGCTCAGCCGCATCCTCACCATCATGGTTATCGTCATCTGCGTCGTTATCTTTGGCGTCGATATCATCCGCCACGGCGTGGGCAACGTTCTTACCGACCCGACCGCCCTGCTCGATACCTTTATGGTCGCCGTCTCGCTCGCCGTCGCTGCCATCCCCGAGGGCCTGGTCGCCGTCGTGACCATCGTGCTGTCGCTTGGCGTGACCAAGATGGCCAAGCGCCAGGCAATCATCCGCAAGCTTTCCGCCGTCGAGACCCTTGGCTGCACACAGACCATCTGCTCCGACAAGACCGGTACCCTCACCCAGAACAAGATGACCGTCGTCAAGCACGAGCTCGCTGCGCCTAAGGAGAAGTTCCTGGCCGGCATGGCGCTGTGCTCCGACGCCCAGTGGGACGAGGAACTGGGCGAGGCTGTGGGTGAGCCGACCGAGTGTGCGCTCGTCAACGATGCCGGCAAGGCGGGGCTCACTGGCCTGACTGCCGAGCACCCGCGTGTGGGTGAGGCCCCGTTCGACTCGGGCCGCAAGATGATGTCCGTGGTCGTCGAGACCCTGGACGGCGAGTACGAGCAGTACACCAAGGGCGCGCCCGACGTGGTGATTGGTCTGTGCACCCATATCTACGAGGGCGATAAGGTCGTCCCCCTGACTGAGGAGCGCCGCGCCGAGCTCGTGGCAGCCAACAAGGCCATGGCCGACGAGGCCCTGCGCGTGCTGGCGCTGGCGAGCCGCACCTACACCGAGGTTCCCGCCGACTGCAGCCCCGCTGCGCTTGAGCATGACTTGGTCTTCTGCGGCTTGTCCGGCATGATCGACCCGGTCCGTCCCGAGGTGGCCGACGCTATCCGCGAGGCGCACGACGCCGGCATTCGCACTGTCATGATTACGGGCGACCACATCGACACCGCCGTGGCCATCGCCAAGCAGCTGGGCATCGTCGCCGATCGCAGCCAGGCCATTACCGGTGCCGACCTCGACCGCATGAGCGACGAGGAGCTCGACGCGCACATCGAGGATTACGGCGTGTACGCTCGCGTCCAGCCCGAGCACAAGACGCGCATCGTCGAGGCTTGGAAGTCGCGCGATCAGATCGTCGCCATGACGGGCGACGGCGTCAACGACGCCCCGTCCATCAAGCGCGCCGACATCGGCGTCGGTATGGGCATCACCGGCACCGACGTTACCAAGAACGTCGCTGATATGGTGCTTGCCGACGATAACTTCGCCACCATCATCGGTGCCTGCGAAGAGGGCCGTCGCATCTACGACAACATCCGCAAGGTCATCCAGTTCCTGCTTTCGGCCAACCTTGCCGAGGTCTTCTCGGTGTTTATCGCCACGCTCATCGGCTTTACCATCTTCCAGCCGGTGCAGCTGCTGTGGGTGAACCTGGTCACCGACTGCTTCCCCGCGCTCGCGCTGGGCATGGAGGATGCCGAGGGCGACATCATGAAGCGCAAGCCGCGCAACGCCAAGGACGGTGTCTTTGCCGGACATATGGGTCTGGACTGCGTGGTCCAGGGTCTAATCATCACCGTGCTGGTGCTGGCGAGCTTCTTTGTGGGCGTGTACTTTGACATGGGCTACATCCACATCGCCGATATGATCGCCGGCAATGCCGACGAGGAAGGCGTGATGATGGCGTTCATCACGCTCAACATGGTCGAGATTTTCCACTGCTTCAATATGCGCAGCCGTCGTGCGTCGCTGTTCACCATGAAGAAGCAGAACAAGTGGCTGTGGGCTTC
>JAXKGH010000175.1:0-1863 GCA_036550475.1 Collinsella sp.
CTGTCGCGACGGTCTGACTGTTCCCTTTGACGAGGACGAGGCTCTACGACGTTTCGAGGCGCCCGAGATCGTGATCTCGGCCGACCTGGGCGCAGGCGACGCGGCAACGACCGTGTGGACCTGCGACCTCACGCATGAGTACATCTCCATCAACGGCGACTACCGTTCCTAGATTCCAGGCACGCTGCGCATCTTGCCGCGATTGCGGACAGCTGAGCACGGCGCGATAACGATATGAAAGACGAGGCAGATTATGAAATTCGCACGCGATTGTCGTTCGAGCGAATCCAACGAAGCAACCGCGCAGCTGCTGTTCGAAGCGCTGCCGTGGATTAAGAACTTGACCGGCAAGACGGTCGTTATCAAGTACGGCGGTGCAGCCATGGTCGACGAGCAGCTGCGTCGCGACGTGATGAGCGACATCGTCCTGCTCAAGATCATCGGCATGCGCCCCGTTATCGTGCACGGCGGCGGCAAGGCTATCAACGAGGCACTGAGCCATTACGATATTCCCGTCGAGTTTAAGAACGGCCAGCGCGTGACCTCGCCGGCGACTATGGATATCGTGCGCGAGGTGCTGGGCGGCAAGGTTAACCAGGAGCTGGTTGCTGCCATCAACCACCACGGCAACCTGGCCGTGGGCGTGTCGGGCAGCGATGCCGGCACGCTCATCGCCGAGCCGCTCGACCCCGAGCTCGGTCGTGTGGGCAAAGTGACGCACGTCAACACCGACTATATCGAGCGCTTACTCGATAGCGAGTACATTCCCGTCATCGCTACCGTCGCGGCGGGGGAGGACGGCGGTTTCTTCAACATCAACGCCGATACCGCCGCCGGTGCCGTTGCCGCGGCGCTCCACGCGCATAAGGCGATCTTTTTGACCGATGTCGATGGCCTGTACAAGGACTTTAGCGACAAGGACTCGCTTATCTCCAACCTAACGCTCGACGAGGTTAACGAAATGCTCTACGGCGGCGAGGTCGATAAGGGCATGATTCCCAAGCTGCGTGCGGCCGTCGATGCGCTTACCGGCGGCGTATTTCGTGCCCACATCATTAACGGTACTACGCCGCATTCGCTGCTCCTGGAGCTGCTGACCGATGCCGGCGTCGGCACCGTGATCCATTCCACCGAGACGGCTTACGAGTTCGATACGCATCCGCATCCGCTTTCGACGTTTGCTGCGCGTCTGACCGAGAACCTTGACGAGGTCGAGAAGCTTCAGACGGTCTAGCTGACCCGCAGCCGCCCCATTCCTGCACCCATAGCCCCGCGCCGTCTGGCGCCCAACGAAAGGCATCCCATGTCACTTGCAGCTCAGCAATCGCTTGAATCCCATTACGTTATGCATACCTTTGGCCGCTCTCCGGTCGAGTTTGTCGAGGGTCACGGCATGAAGCTCACCGGCGACGATGGCCGTGAGTACCTCGACTTTCTTGCCGGTATCGGCGTGTGCAGCCTAGGTCATGGCGACCCGGCTGTGCTCTCGGCGCTCGAGGCACAGACCAAAAAGCTCATGCATGTCTCCAATTACTTCTACATTGAGCAGCGCGGACAGGTCGCGGCGCTGCTGTCCAAGCTTGCTAACGACGACGTAGATGGTGCGCGCGTGCTTGCCGATGCCATTGTCGCCGGCGATGAGACCACGGCAGCTGCTCTTGGTGCCCCGGCTGCGGATGAGCAGGTTTGGGAGACCTTCTTTGCCAACTCTGGCGCCGAGGCCAACGAGGGCTCGATGAAGCTCGCGCGCCTGTACGCCAAGCGTGCCGGTAATGGCGGCAACACCATCGTGTGCATGCGCGGCGGCTTCCACGGCCGTACGCTCGAGACCATTGCCGCCACCATGCAGGATTGGCTGCAGGA
>JAXKGH010000176.1:0-5295 GCA_036550475.1 Collinsella sp.
AGCCATCCATCCCGATGGCACGTCTATCGCCGGTGTCGCAGGCATGTGCGACCCGACGCCTTCGTATCCTAAGTCCCTGAGCAGCCTGCTTACGTGGGCTCCTGGCCAGTACACCTGCGCTGTCAAGTGCGACCTGTGCGCATTCGATCCGGACGGCCCGCATTGTGTGGCGGCGTGCCCCACCAAGGCGCTTACCGTCATGGGCGGCGCGGCCGATCGCGAGCTCGACGAGGCCAAGCGCCTGCGCTCGATCGAAAACGGTCCGGTCGTCGACGTTACCGCTGTGGCCCAGGGCCTGTCCGAGAAAGCAGAAGGGAGCGTAAACAATGGATAGCATGACGCTGTTTATCGCATCGCTTGCCGTCTCGTGCATCGGTGCGCTCGCCTCGGTTCTGCTGATCAAGGCCGATAACGCCGCCAAGACCGCCGGCTGCCTTATCGGCGCCGTCGCCGCGGTGCTTTCGTTTGTGGCCGGTATCCAGGCCGTGCTGGGCGATGTCACGTCGGTCGACACCATCGTGTTCTTCCCGTTTGCCCATTTCCAGCTGCTGCTCAACCAGCTGTCCGGCCTGTTCGTGGCGCTCATCTCGGTGCTCGCGTTTGCCGGCTCGATCTACGGTCTCAACTACTTTGATGAGTACCCGGGCAAAAAGGGCCGCGCCGGCTTCTTCTTTAACACCTTCGTGGCGTCCATGATGCTCGTCATCACCGCCGACAACGTGTTTTGGTTCCTGGTCGCCTTTGAGCTCATGTCGCTGACCTCGTACTTCCTTGTCGTGATCGAGGAGAACGAGAACTCCATCCACGGCGGTTGGCTCTACTTTGTGATCGCGCACGTGGGCTTTGTGCTCATCATGGCGAGCTTCCTCACCATGACTAACTTCGCCGGCGGCTCGTTTGCCTTTGCGGATTTCCGCGCTACGCAGTTTAACCCCGCGGTCGCATCCGTGTGCTTCGTGCTCGCCTTCTTTGGCTTTGGCGCCAAGGCCGGTATCATCCCGCTGCACGGCTGGCTGCCCAAGGCACATCCCGAGGCGCCGTCCAACGTGTCGGCCCTCATGTCCGGCGGCATGATCAAGATCGGTATCTTCGGCATCCTCAAAGTGGGCCTCGACCTGCTCTCCGCTTCGGGCGTTCAGGTCTGGTGGGGTCTTATGGTCATGGTCTTCGGTGCGATCTCGTCGGTCCTCGGCGTGGCCTTCGCCCTGCAGGAGCATGACATTAAGCGTCTGCTGGCCTATCACTCCGTCGAGAACATCGGCATCATTCTGCTCGGCGTCGGCGCCTCCATGGCCGCCATGGCGCTCGACTCGGTCGGCATCGCCGTCCTGGCTCTGATGGCCGCCCTCTATCACACGTTTAACCACGCGATGTTTAAGGGCGAGCTGTTCTTGGGCGCCGGTGCGCTGCTGTACTCCACGGGTACGCGCAATATGGAGAAGATGGGCGGCCTGTTCCGTCGTATGCCGACAACGGCCATCTGCTTCCTCATTGGCGCGCTTGCCATCTCGGCCATTCCGCCCTTCAACGGCTTTGTGTCCGAGTGGTTTACCTACCAGTCGCTGTTTAACGCCGCCATGCAGGGCGACAAGGCCGTCATGATCGTGGCCGTGTTCGCTGCCGTCGCGCTCGCCATTACCGGCGCGCTGGCTGTCACGTGCTTCGTCAAGGCCTACGGCGTCTCCTTTGCCTCCGCGCCCCGCTCCGAGGCCGCGGCCAATGCCAAGGAGGTTCCCGCCCCCATGGTGTTTGCGCAGGGCCTGCTCGCGGCCATCTGCGTCGTGCTGGGCATTGGCGCTCCCGTGATCGCGCCCGTGCTGGTCGATGTCGCCGCGTCCGTGCTGCATCCGTACGGTGGCGTGTTTGCCGCCGAGGGTATGGAGCTCATGAACCAGTACTCCGGCGCTGCCACCTCCACGCCCGCGATCGCTCTTGCGCTCGTGGTGCTTGTCGGCCTTGCCTGCGGCTATCGCAAGCTCAAGACCGTCGGCAAGGTGCAGAAGTCCCAGCCGTGGGCATGCGGCTATGCTCCCAACGAGCATATGCCCGTCGTGGCCACGACCTTTGCCTCCGAGGTGTCCTGGTTTATGCAGCCGCTCTACACGCTGCGCGACCGCTGCACGGCCGTCTGCTGGTCCATCGCGCACTTCTTCCAGAAGCTCACCGGTGTGGCCGAGGCTGTGGAGCCCGTACCCGACAAGGTTCTCGTCGATGCCCCGCATAAGGGTGTCGAGAAGCTCGCCGACCTCGCGACTAAGCTCGAGGGCGGCAACTACAGCATCTATATCTGCTACATCGTCGCGGCACTCGTGGTGTTCCTCGTGCTCGCCGTGCAAATGGGTTAAGGAGGGGAGAGCATGAACAACATCGTACTTGCCGTTCTGCAGGGCGTGGTCGTCATGGCCGTCGCGCCGTTCTTCTCCGGTCTCGGCCGCGTGATTCGCGCCAAGATGCACAACCGTCGCGGCCCAAGCATCATGCAGGACTACCGCGACCTGGCCAAGCTCTTTGCGCGCCCCGAGTCCCAGAGCGAGGACGCGAGCTTTGCGCTGCGCATTATGCCGCCGCTGTTCTTCGCCGTTGCCTTTATGCTCGCGATGGGCTTGCCGCTCTTTACGGCACAAAGCCCCATCCCGGTCTTTGGTGACGCCATCACCATCATGTACAGCCTGGCGCTCGCCCGCTTCTTCTTCGCCCTCTGCGGTGTGGATTCGTCCAACGCCTACGCCGGTATCGGCGGCGTTCGCGAGCTGCTCATGAGCGTGCTCATCGAGCCGTCCATGCTGCTGGCACTGTTTGCCGCCGCCCTGGTGTGCGGTTCCACCGACATCGCCACCATGGGTCAGCACATCATGACGGGCGCGATCGACGCGCCGGTCGCCGTGATCCTCGCCGGCATCGCCTTTGCGATCGCCTGCTACATGGAACTCGGCAAGCTGCCATTTGATCAGGCCGAGGCCGAGCAGGAGCTTCAGGAAGGTCCGCTCGCCGAGCTTTCCGGCCCGTCGCTTGCGATGGCCAAGCTCGCCATGTCCATGAAGCAGGTCCTGGTCGTCGCCTGGTTCTGCGCAATTTTCATCCCTTGGGGCGAGCCCGCGACCGTGGGCGCCGCCGCCGTTCTGGGCGCAGTCATCTTCCTGGTGAAGTGCCTGATCGACTTTGTCGTATGCGGCGTGATCGAGAACTCTTGCTCGCGTTCGCGCTTTAAGGTGCTTGGCAATCAGACCTGGGCTGTCGTGGGCATCGCCGTTCTGGCGTTTGTCTTCGTGGTCGTCGGCGTGTAGGAGAAGGGAGAAACAATGTCATTTGCAGTCAGTCTGTCCCTTCTCGGCTTGGTCGCTATCGCGGCCCCGATGGTGGCCTCGGTGCTCGTCGCCCTGTTCCCCCGTCCGTACGCCAAGTGGTTCAGCGTTTTGGGTGCCGCCGTTTCGACGGTCTGCACCATCGCCCTCGCCGCGAATTTCGCTGGCGCCGGCATGCCCGACACGCAGGTCCCCCTGATCTCGTTTGGGCAGACCCTCGTCATGGGATTCACTTTCGATCGCATGAGCACGCTGCTCGCGCCCGCCTTTGTGGGTATCGGCCTGCTTGTCGTGATCTATTCGATTCCCTATATGAGCGAGAATAACCGTGAGCATCCCGATGCGCCGCGTCGTCGCTTCTACGCGTACCTCGCGACCTTCATCGGCGCCATGGCCGGCCTTGTGTACAGCTCGACCCTTTTGGGCCAGCTCGTGTTCTTTGAGATCACGGGTGCGTGCTCTTGGGGCCTCATTAGCTACTACATGTCGCCTACGGCCAAGAAGGCCGGCATGAAGGCCCTGATCATCACGCATATCGGTGCGCTCGGCCTGTATCTGGGCGCCGCCATCGTGTTTGCCCACACCGGCACCTTCGCCATCACTGCGATTGCCGGCCTCGACGCCAAGCTCAAGGCTATCGTCCTTTTGCTCGTGCTGTTTGCGGCCTGGGCCAAGTCCGCACAGGTCCCCATGTACATGTGGCTGCCTTCGGCCATGGAGGCGCCGACGCCTGTTTCGGCCTACCTGCATGGCGCCTCGATGGTTAAGGTCGGCGTGTGCGTGTTCGCGCGTGCACTCGTCTCTGCCGGCGAGATCCCCGAGATCGTGGGCTGGGTCGCCATTATCGACGCCATGGTTACCATGCTCTTTGGTTTCCTTATGTACCTGCCGCAAAAGGACATGAAGCGTCTGCTGGCCTTCTCCACGATCGCCCAGCTCTCCTATGTGTTCTTTGGTCTGGGCCTTTCGGTCTTTGGCAGCCAGCTGGCCTTTGATGGCGCCGTGTGCCACATCTTTAACCACGCTTTCGCCAAGACGCTGTTCTTCCTGATCGCCGGTTCGTTCTCCTTTACGCTCGGCACGCGTATGCTGCCCAAGCTTCGCGGCATCGTAAAGAAGTACCCGATCTCGGGCGTGGGCTTTGGTGTCGCGGCACTCGCCATTGCCGGCGTGCCGCCGATGAACACGTTCTTCTCGAAGTTCCAGATCATCGCCGGCGGCTTTTCTGTGGGTGCCGGTAACGTCGCGATCCTGGTGCTCGTGTGCATCATGGTCGCCGAGACCGTCGCCACCTTTGCCTGGTTCCTCAAGTGGATGGGCTATTGCCTGCCCGGCGAGCCGAGCGAAGAGGTCGCTGCGGGAGCCCCGCTTCCCCGCGCGATGGCGTTCGTGTTCATCGTGCTCATCATCATGGTTATCGTCAGCGGCCCGCTTTCGGCCAGCTGGATCGGTTAGGAGGTAGAACGACATGGGTTATTCGATCGTCAACATCCTTGGCGGCCTTCTGATCGTCACGTCCACCATGGTGGTCGTCTCCAAGAACATCAAGCACGCCATCAGCTGGTATGCGGTGCAGTCGCTGGTGCTCGTGGGACTGCTTGCTACGCTCGGTGTCACCACCGGTGCGCAGGAGCTGCTTATGTGGGCTGGATCTGCCTTTATCACCAAGGTCGTCCTGGTCCCTTATATCCTCAACCGTGCGTACAAGAAGATGGGCGAACCGAGCGACGCATCGCTCAAGGCCGGGCTTAAGCCCGCTTGGGCCATCTGCATCATCGCCGTCGAGGTCGCGATCTGCTTTGCCGTCGTGACGCAGATCAGCCTGCCCACGGCCGAGGTCGCAACGCCTGCGCTCGCTATTAGCTTCGCTCACTTCTTTGTGGGCCTCACCTGCATCATCTCGCAGCGCAACATCATGAAGCAGATCTTTGGATACTGCCTTATGGAAAACGGCAGCCACGTGACGCTCGCGCTTTTGGCCCCCACCGCTCCC
>JAXKGH010000177.1:0-2342 GCA_036550475.1 Collinsella sp.
GACACGACGACGGCCAGGGTGTTCTCGTTGACGTAGGCCGGGGTGGCGTGCACGAACTCGTTGCTGGTGTAGCTGGAGCTCACGACCTGCGTGGCCTCGTGCTCCATAAAGTACTGGGCAGGATAGTTGCCGCCGTTGGATCCGCCGGCGCCAATCCACACGACGCGCTTGATGCCGCCCTTGTCTGCCTTGTCAGCCAAAACCTGGGAAACGACATCCTTAACCTGTTCCTGAGTGGTCATCGTGCATCAGCCTTTCTTCTCGTTTGATGCTCATCACAGGCATACAAGTTACATACATGTTTTGGTTATGTCGACTAGTTGTATGCTATATTTATCTTAGAATTTTTGCTGATGCGGTTTTTGATAATTGGCTACCAGCTGTTTTGTTGTCGTATTGAATACATGCTTGCTTAGATAAGCATACAAGTTAGATATAGGCTGATCGCATGAACGCTTCATCTAAAAAGAAACTAAGCCAATACGAGCGCTTGGCGGGCATGCTGCGCGACCGCATCGCCGCCGGCACCTACGCGCGCGGAGACAAGCTGCCGTCCGAGATGGAACTCATGGACGAATCGGGGCTGTCGCGCAGCACCGTGCGCCATGCCCTTAAGGTACTCGTTGATGAGGGCCTGGTTCGCACCGAGCGCGGACGTGGTGCCTTTGTGGCCGACACGCCCGCGCTCCATGAGAACAACCTGGTGTTTTCGAGCTATACCAAGCAGGTCGAAGGCCAGGGCATGAAGCCCACCACGCGCACCGTGGACTCGGGCTTTACCAAGGCGGGCGGCAGCATAGCTAAGTTCTTTGATGCCGCCGTGGGCAGCAAGCTCGTCAAACTTGTCCGTCTGCGTTATCTGGACGATGCGCCGCTGTGCCTGGAGACCACTTATCTGCCGCCAAGCTTCGAGGCACTCATCGATCGCGATATCAACGGTTCGCTCTACGCCACGCTGCGACAGGAGTTCCATCGCGCGCCGGCACAGGGGCATAAGACCTTTGAGGTGTGCTACGCCTCGCAAAACGAGGCGTTTTTGCTCAACGTCGAGCGCGGGCAGGCGCTGATCCTGATCACCGACTACGTCTACGACACCGACGGCCGCCCGCTCCACGTCTCCAAGCGCATCCAGCGCACCGACCGCGCCAAATACACCGAGCCCATCGGCTAACCTGCCAAAATAAACCTGTCCCTAAATGGTAGGTTTGGGGAGGTCGGGGAACCAGGTTGGTTTGGGTTGGTTGGGTGTGCGCTCAGCCAGGACCAGCTCCATCCAGCACATGTCGTACCAGCGGCCGAACTTTTGGGCGCAGCGGTCGAAGGCGCCCACCAGGCGATATCCCATATGGGCATGGAAATCCTGACTGTTGTGCGTCAGATACTCGTCGTCCTTATCGTGCGGCACGGCAATGAGCGCGCACATGTTGGTGATGCCCATCGCGACCAGGCATTGCTTGAGCGCGTCGTGCAGTTTGCGACCCAGCCCGCCATGGCGCACATCGCGTGCCAGGTAGATCGACGTCTCGACCGACCAGTCGTATGCCTCGCGGCTGTTGAGCTGACTCACATAGGCATAGCCTACCGGACGCCCGTCCAACTCCATCACCAAATACGGATAGCGCTTGAGCGTACGCTCGATGCGCCCGGCGAACTCCTCAACGCTCGGCACCTCGTATTCGCAGGTAATCGCCGTCTCGCGCACATACGGCTCGTAAATGGCAAGCAACTCCGGCGCATCATCGGGCGTCGCCAGGCGAATCGTCGGCTCGGACATCTCGGTCATACAACCCTTCTCCCCCAAAAGCAAAGGCCGCCCTGCGCCAAGCTCAGGCGTAGGGCGGCCCCTTGTCATTACATCAGGCTACAGGACAGCCGCCAACGCGTCGATATCCTCCTGCGTCGTGGCCCAGCTGGTGCAAAAACGCACCACCGTGTGGGTCTCGTCGTACTTTTCCCAGTACTCGATCGAGGCATGCTCGCGAATGCGGGCCATGTCCTCGTTGGGCAGAATCACAAACTGCTGGTTGGTCGGCGTCTCCAAGAAGAACTGGTAGCCGCGCTCGTGCAGTACGCGACGCAGCGCCTGAGCGGTCTCAATCGCCTGGCGACCAATCTCAAAATACAGGCCGTCGGTAAAAAGAGCCTCGAATTGCACGCCCGTCAGGCGGCCCTTGGCCAGCAACGCGCCGTGCTGCTTAATGCGCGGAATGGGATGCGCCGGGGCGTGCATGCCGCAAAACACCACGGCCTCGCCGCAAAGCGCGCCGCACTTGGTGCCGCCGATGTAGAACACGTCGCACAGCTGCGCCAGCTCGGGCAGGGTAATGTCGCACTCATCGGCC
>JAXKGH010000178.1:0-6725 GCA_036550475.1 Collinsella sp.
ATCGAGGGCAAGGATTACACCGCCGAGCAGGTGAGCGCCATGACGCTCGCAAAGATGAAGGCCGACGCCGAGAAGTATCTGGGCGAGACCGTCACCGACGCCGTCATCACCGTCCCGGCCTACTTCAACGACGCCCAGCGTCAGGCCACCAAAGACGCCGGTAAGATCGCCGGCCTCAACGTCAAGCGTATCGTCAACGAGCCGACCGCTGCTGCTCTGGCCTATGGCCTGGACAAGCAAGGCACTGACCAGCGCATTCTGGTCTTCGACCTGGGTGGCGGCACCTTCGACGTCTCCATCCTCGACCTCGCCGACGGCGTGTTTGAGGTTCTGTCCACCTCGGGCGACAACCACCTGGGCGGCGACGACTGGGATCAGCGCGTCATCGACTGGATGGCCGATAAGTTCCAGCAGGAGAACGGTGTCGACCTGCGTCAGGACCCCATGGCCCTGCAGCGTCTGAAGGAGGCCGCCGAGAACGCCAAGAAGGAGCTCTCCGCTGCCCAGAAGACCACCATCAACCTGCCGTTCATCACCATGAACCAGTCCGGCCCGCTGCACCTCAACTACACGCTGACCCGCGCCGAGTTCGAGAAGATCACCCGCGACCTGCTCGAGCGCTGCAAGCAGCCTGTCACCAACGCCCTGCGCGACGCCAAGCTTAAGCTCTCCGATCTGACCGAGGTCATCCTCGTCGGCGGCTCCACCCGTATGCCCGCTGTCCAGGAGCTCGTCAAGACCATGACCGGCAAGCAGCCCAACATGTCCGTGAACCCCGACGAGGTCGTTGCCGACGGTGCTGCCGTCCAGGGCGGCGTGCTCACCGGCGACGTCGAGGGCATCCTGCTGCTCGACGTTACCCCGCTGTCGCTGGGCGTCGAGACCATGGGCGGCATCATGACCAAGATGATCGACCGCAACACCACGATCCCGACCTCCAAGACCGAGGTCTACTCCACCGCTGCCGACAACCAGACCAGCGTCGAGATCAACGTGCTCCAGGGCGAGCGCGAGCTTGCTCGCGATAACAAGTCGCTCGGTAAGTTCCAGCTGACCGGCATCCCGGCTGCCCGCCGCGGCGTGCCGCAGATCGAGGTTACCTTCGACATCGACGCCAACGGCATCGTCAAGGTCTCCGCTAAGGACAAGGGCACCGGCAAGGAGCAGCAGATCACCATTTCCGGCTCCACCGCGCTTTCCGACGACGAAGTCGATCGCATGGTCAAGGACGCCGAGGCTCATGCCGAGGAGGACAAGAAGCAGAAGGAAGAGGTCGAGGTTCGCAACCAGACCGACAGCCTGTGCTACTCCACCGAGCAGACCCTCAATGAGCTCGGTGACAAGGTTTCCGCCGACGTGAAGTCCAAGGCCGAGGCCGCTATCGCCGACGCCAAGAAGGCGCTCGAGGGCTCTGACGTCGAGGCTATCAAGGCCGCCGGCGAGTCCCTGCAGTCCGTGGCCTACGAGCTGGCTCAGGTTGTCTACGCCGACGCTCAGCAGCAGACCGACGGTGCCGCCGGCGCCCAGCCTGCCGACGATGACGTCGTCGACGCCGACTACGAGGTTGTGGACGACGAGGACAAATAATCATGTCCGCCCGTAAAGCTCGCACGGAGGCGGCTGCCGCTGGCGCCGCCCCCGTTGACTCTGAGGAGAAGGACGTGAAGATTCCCGTAGAGGCTGTCGACGATACCGAGGCCAACGAGGCCGCGGCCGCCGAGGCTGTCGAGAACCAGGTAGAGGATTCCAACAAGGAGGCGACGATGACCGAGGACGAGATGGTGGAAGCTGCTATCCGCGCCGGTGAGGAAGCCGCCGACAACGACTTTAAGCTCAAGTTCGAGCAGGCTCAGAAAGAGCTTGCCGACGTGCGCAACGAGCTCGATGCTGCGGCAGAGGCCCAGAAGGCCGCCGAGGACAAGGCAAAGGACGCCACCGAGCGCACCGCCCGTCTGCAGGCCGACTGGGAGAACTTCCGTCGCCGCACCGCCAATGAGCGTATCGCCGAGCGCGAGCGCGCGACCGAGAAGCTCGTCACCGCGCTGCTGCCGGTGGTCGACGATATCGAGCGTGCGATCGACCATGCCCGCAGCCAGGAGCTTGCCGACGACTTTAAGCAGTTCGTCGACGGTGTCGACGCGGTACATGCCAAGCTGCTCGATGTGTTTGCGCACGAGGGCGTTGAGCCCATCGACCCCAAGGGTGAGGCGTTCGATCCGCTCGAGCACCAAGCCGTGGGTCGCGTCGAGGACGCGTCGCAGTACGATGAGACCGTCAACGACGTGTACCAGAAGGGCTACCGCATGGCGGATCGCATCCTGCGTTCCGCGATGGTGACGGTGACCTACGGCGGCGAGAAACGCCCCGCACCGGAGCCCGAAGCGGCGCCCGAGGATGCTGCGGCCGATACGGCCGAGAGCACCGAGGAGTAATTGAGAAGGGCCCCGGGGCAACACCCGGGGCCCTTTCTGGCCTAGTGCCATATGAAAGCATGAGCCGCCGCCCGCTGGGCGGCGGATGAAACAGGAGAGGAGCTACGATGGCTGCAGGCAAAACCTTCTATGACATCCTGGGCGTATCCAAGAGCGCCTCCGACAAAGAGATCAAGAGCGCGTTTCGCAAGCTCGCGCAAAAATATCACCCCGATGCCGGCGGCGACGAGGCCAAGTTCAAGGAGATCAGCGAGGCCTACGAGACGCTTTCGGACGAGAAGAAGCGCAAAGAGTACGACCAGATGCTCATGTTTGGCGGCATGCCGGGCGCGGGCGGCGCGTATGGCGGCGGCTACGGTGCCGGCGCAGGCGCCAGCGGCTGGGGCGATATCTTCGACAGCATCTTTAGCGGCAACGGCGCCTGGGGCAGCGATTGGGGCTCGGGCTTTGCCGGGGCTGCGGGCGCTGCCGGTGCGGGCGCGGGCCGCAGCCGTGCTCGCAAGGGCGGCGACCTGTCGTTGACCGTCGATGTTTCGGCCGAGGACGCGTTTCGCGGCGTGACGCACAAGGTCACCTACCGCATTCCCTCGACGGGCGAGCAACAGACAATTACGGTCTCAGTGCCTGCGGGCGCGGTCGACGGTGGCAAGCTGCGCTACAAGCGTCGCGGCGAGTACGGCGTTGCCGGCGGCGAGCGCGGCGACCTGGTCGTGACCACGCACGTGGAGGAGCATCCGCTGTTTAAGCGTAAAGGTGCCGACGTGACTATGGAGGTACCGGTCTCGGTCTACGAGGCGGCGCTCGGCTGCACGGTGGACGTGCCCACGCCCGGCGGTGCGACGGTTCGTCTGAAGGTGCCCGCGGGTACCCAGACGGGCAAGAAGTTCCGCTTTAAGGAGATGGGGGCGCCCGACGTTAAGCACCGTGGCCGTACGGGCGCGCTGCTCGTCGAGATCAAGGTGCAGGTCCCCACGAACCTATCCGATGATGAGCGCGACGCCATGACCAAGTTGCGTGAGGCCGACACGCGCGACTATCGCGAGAAGGTCAACCGTTACAAGGCGACGTACTAGGGCGGTCGTGGCGCACGCCCGCGCCCGCGGGCTTATGATGGACGATAACGAGACGGAAAGGGGTCAGGTAGCATGGCCGAGGACAATAGGAACAAACCGCTGTACATGATCAGCGTGGCGGCCGAGCTGACCGGCATGCATCCGCAGACTCTGCGCGTCTACGAGTCCAAGGGCCTGGTGAACCCCCAGCGCTCGGGCGGTAACACGCGTCTGTATTCGCGTGCCGATATCGAGCGCCTGGAGCTCATCAACCAGCTGACTGACGAGGGCATCAACCTTGCCGGCGTGGTGCGCATTCTCGATATGAAGGAGCGTGCCGAGGAGCGCGAGCGCGAGAACGAAAAGCTCCGTGCCCGCGTGCGCCAGCTCGAGGACGAGCTGCACGAGTACAAGATGCAGAAGAAGATCACCGCCCTGGCCCCGCGCGATGGCTCGGTTAACCCCGAACAGGTCATGCGCAAGCTGCTGGGCGCCGGCGGGGATTTGTAGTTACGCGGGTTTACCAACCCGCGTAATGGGTCGACGCTGCGCGCCGCCCAGAGCGACAATTTGTCATTCAAAAGGCAAGGCATGACCAGAAGGTCTATGCCTTGCCTTTTTCATGCCAACTTGTTCGCTCTGGACGTCGCTCGCTGTCCGTCCTCTACCTGCGGCGTTGCCTTGCTCGCTCTGGTGGGTTTTCGCTGTCCGCGCCAAAACATCGGCGTTGTTATGGGTAGTCATTGGGGACGTTCTTAAATGACTGGTCGGAAGGGGCACTCTTGTACCAAATCTGCCTGCCCACACCCGGCTCGTCCTGTACTTTACTGAGATAAAGTGAACGTGTAGATTCGTAACCCACTCGCAACCGTTCTATGGCACGATATTGAACGAATGTATGCTATGCGCCCAAATCTTTTGGGCAGAGTGGGAGACAGTATGGTTAAGCTGTACGAGGACGGCATCTACCTGCGCGGTGGCAGCGAGGTTGTGCCTGAGGCCGAGGCTGCCGAGCGCGGTATTACGCAGACGCCCGAGGATGCCAAGCGCGGCACCATCGCGTATTCGATCCTCCAGGCACACAATACGTCCGGCGACCCCGAGGCGCTCAAGATTCGCTTCGACGCCATGGCGAGCCACGACATCACCTTTGTCGGCATCATCCAGACGGCGCGCGCCTCGGGCATGGAGCAGTTCCCGCTGCCCTACGTGCTCACCAACTGCCACAACTCGCTGTGCGCCGTGGGCGGCACCATCAACGAGGACGACCACGTCTTTGGTCTCTCGGCTGCCAAGAAGTACGGCGGCATCTTCGTCCCGCCGCACATCGCCGTCATCCACTCCTTTATGCGTGAGAATTTCGCCGGCTGTGGCAAGATGATCCTGGGCTCCGACTCGCACACCCGCTACGGCGCTCTGGGCACCATGGCCGTGGGCGAGGGCGGTGGCGAGCTGGCAAAGCAGCTGCTGCGCGACACCTACGATGTCGCCTATCCCGGCGTCGTTGCCATCTACCTCACGGGCGCTCCGCGCCCCGGCGTTGGCCCGCACGACGTGGCGCTCGCCATCATCCGTGCCGTCTTTGCCAAGGGTTACGTTAAGAACAAGGTTATGGAGTTCGTGGGCCCCGGTATCGCGAGCATGACGACCGACTACCGCAACGGCGTCGACGTCATGACCACCGAGACCACCTGCCTGTCGAGCATCTGGGCCACCGACGAGGACACGCACGCGTTTTTGACCATGCACGGTCGCGGCGAGGACTACCGCGAGCTCAAGCCCGCCGATGTTGCCTACTACGACGGCTGCGTCGAAGTCGATCTGTCGAGTATCAAGCCCATGATCGCGTTGCCGTTCCATCCTTCTAACGGCTTTGAGATCGACGAGCTCAACGAGAACCTCGAGGACATCCTGCATGAGGTGGAGCTCGAGGCCGCCAAGATCGGCGAGGGCAAGACGCACTTTAGCCTGCTCGACAAGATCGTCGACGGCAAGCTGCACGTGCAGCAGGGCGTTATCGCCGGCTGCTCGGGCGGCAACTACGACTCCGTGGTCCAGGCTGCTCGCGTGCTCAAGGGCGCTAACACCGGCTGCGGCGAGTTCTCGCTGTCGGTCTATCCCACGAGCCAGCCCGTGGCACTCGAGCTTACACGCCGCGGCTACATCTACGACCTTATGGAGGCCGGCGCGATTGTGCGCACGGCATTCTGCGGCCCGTGCTTCGGCGCCGGCGACACGCCTGCCAACAACGGCCTTTCGATCCGCCACACCACGCGCAACTTCCCCAATCGCGAGGGTTCCAAGCCGGGCAACGGTCAGCTGAGCGCCGTGGCCCTGATGGACGCCCGCTCCATTGCGGCGACGGCTGCCAACGGCGGCGTCCTGACGCCGGCGACCGACCTGCCCGAGGAGACTTGGGACGAGGCCTGCGAGTACACCTTTGACGACGCGCCGTACAAGAAGCGCGTGTACTGGGGCTTTGGCAAGGCTGAGCCGGCCGACGAGCTGGTCGAGGGCCCCAACATCAAGCCGTGGCCCGCGATGGAGCCTCTCGGCGACGACATCCTGCTCAAGGTGTGCTCCAAGATCATGGACCCGGTCACTACGACCGACGAGCTCATTCCCTCGGGCGAGACGAGCTCCTTCCGCTCCAACCCGCTGGGTCTGGCCGAGTTTACGCTCAGCCGTCGCGACCCTGCCTACGTGGGCCGCTCCAAGGAGGTCGACGCGGTGGAAAAGCGCCGCGTTGCCGGCGAGGCAGCGGGCGACCTGGCGGCACTCGATGCCGAGCTTGCCAGCGTGTTTGAGGCGCTGACCGGCGCGGGTGTCGCGGCCGATGCCAAGGCGACTGAGTACGGCTCCATGCTCTATGCCAAGAAGCCCGGTGACGGTTCTGCCCGCGAGCAGGCCGCGAGCTGCCAGCGCGTAATTGGCGGCCTGGCCAACATCGTCCACGAGTACGCCACCAAGCGCTATCGCTCCAACGTAATGAACTGGGGCATGGTGCCCTTCCAGATGGAGGCCGAGCCCAGCTTTGAGGTGGGCGACTACGTCTTTGTGCCGGGTATCCGCGCCGCGCTCGACGGCGACCTGAAGGACATCGCCGCTTACGTGGTTCGCGCCGATGGTGCGGTCGAGCAGATTGAGCTCTACATTGCCGATATGACGGCAGAGGAGCGTGCCATCGTCAAGGCCGGCTGCCTGATCAACTACAACAAGTTCAAGGCCGCTGCCGAGTAAC
>JAXKGH010000179.1:0-11840 GCA_036550475.1 Collinsella sp.
CAGATGAGCGCGCTTTATCAGTTTTGACCGCATTCAAACCTCCAAAATAGACTAATGCCCGGGAGCAAATTCAAATTGCTCCCGGGCATTATCGTCCTAAATCGAAAAAATGCTATATGTCAATTCTGGTCTAACAGAGCCAAGAAATTAGCTGAGCGAGCAGAGTTAAGCAGACATCAACGTGTCGTCTCCCGAGCTTGGCAGAGGGGCGGCGAAATATATTAAGTTTGTCGCGAGTTCCGCACGCAAAGGAAAGCACTTAATGTGCTTTCCGTCTTGCGCAGGACTGTAGAGCAGCAAACTTAATATATTTCGCCGCCCCTCTGCCAAGCCCAGCCGACTCCACGCACTTTACCTGCGTAAACAATGTGAGTGAAATATGAATCTCGATGGATACGCCCGCAGCCGTGTATACTAAACAACTGTGTGTAACCAGGGGAGTATTCTGGCTGGACAAAATGCCTGCTTAATAGGGTTGTCAGGTAGTCCGGACGCAATACAAGGCTGGGGAGCACGTCGTGTAAGTAGTGGTCCTCTAGGGGCGTACGCTCGGTGGTGTACGCATTGTCCCAAGACCACGCGAGAGTTGGGATCATATCTTGATCAGCATGATTCTCGGCCGCAAGATTGGCATGACCCAGGTTTGGGACGAGGACGACAACGTCGTTCCCGTCACGGTCATCCAGGCTGGCCCCTGCGCTGTCTCGCAGGTTAAAACTCAGGCAACCGACGGCTATGACGCCGTCCAGATCGGTTTCGGCGACATCAAGGCCAAGAACGTGAACAAGCCCATGGCTGGTCACTTCGCCAAGGCTGGCGTCGAGCCTGTCCGTTTCCTTCGTGAGGTCCGCGTCGAGAACGGCGAGGAGCACAAGGTCGGCGAGGTCGTCACCGTCGCTGATTTCGCTGATGTCGAGAAGGTCGACGTCATCGGTACCTCCAAGGGTAAGGGCTTCCAGGGTCGCATCAAGCGCTGGGGTCAGCGCCGCGGTCCTATGACGCATGGTTCTCACTTCCAGCGTCACCCCGGTTCTATCGGTCAGTGCGCCTATCCTGCGCGCGTCCTCAAGGGCGTCAAGATGGCCGGTCACATGGGTAACGAGCGCGTTACCGTCAAGAACCTTTCCGTTGTCCGCATCGATGCCGAGCAGAACCTCATCTTGGTCAAGGGCGCTGTCCCGGGTGCCAAGAATGGTCTCGTCGCCATCCGTATGGCCTAAGGGCCCAGCCCATTTAGCCCAGCGTCATACCAAGGAGAACACTTAAATGGCAAAGTTTGAAGTAAAGAACAGCGAGGGCAAGAAGGTCGCCGAGGCCGAGCTCGCCGCTGAGGTGTACGGCATCGAGCCGAACATCCACGTTATGCACCACATCGTCAAGTGCCAGATGGCCTCTTGGCGTCAGGGCACCCAGTCCGCTAAGGGCCGCTCTGAGGTTTCCGGTGGCGGCAAGAAGCCTTGGCGTCAGAAGGGCACCGGCCGTGCCCGCCAGGGTTCCATCCGTGCTGCCCAGTGGCGTCACGGTGGCGTTGTCTTCGCCCCCAAGCCCCGTTCTTACGCTAAGCGTATGAACAACAAGGAGGTCAAGCTGGCTATGCGCTCCGCGCTGTCCGCCAAGCTGGCCGATGGCGAGCTCGTGCTCGTCGACGACTACGGCTTCGAGAAGCCTTCCACCAAGGCTGCCGTCGCCATGCTCAAGGCTCTCGGCCTTGAGGGCAAGCGTCTGACCATCATCGTTCGCGATGAGGACGTCAACGCCTACCTGTCGTTCCGCAACATTCCCAAGACGTTCATCATCACTGCCGACGAGGCCAACACCTACGATCTCGTCAACAACAACGCTGTGCTGATGCCCGCCGACATCGCCGCTCACTTCGGGGAGGTGCTTGCATAAATGACCGCCCACGAGATCATCATCCGTCCGATCGTGTCCGAGCGTTCCTTCTCCGGCATGGAGCTGAACAAGTACACGTTCGAGGTCGCCAAGGATGCTAACAAGTATCAGATCAAGGACGCTGTCGAGGAGATCTTCGGCGTCAAGGTCGTTCGCGTGAACACCCTGACGGTCAAGCCCAAGACCAAGCGCGTGCGCTATGTCGCCGGCAAGACCCGTTCTTGGAAGAAGGCCATCGTCACGCTGGCCGAGGGCGACACCATCGAGGTCTTTGGCAACCAGGCCTAAGACTCGCTGCTGTTGAGTGAGCTCATGCCTCCCAAATAGGAGAGGCGGGAGCTCAAGGTTTTGGGCGTATAAAATGGACACGCCCGGAACCGTGTATACGTCCGGTGTCATCGCACCCGAGGCAGAACCTCGAATCCCTGTCTGCGATGGCTAACGGATTCCTATTGAAAGGGATTGTAATGGCTGTAAAGCACCTTAAGCCGACCTCCGCTGGTAGGCGTTGGCAGACGATCTCCGATTTCTCCGAGATCACCTGCACCAAGCCCGAGAAGTCTCTTCTCGAGCCCCTGCCCAAGAAGGCCGGTCGTAACAACAACGGCCGTATCACCACCCGCCACCAGGGCGGCGGCGTGAAGCGTCGTTACCGCGTGATCGACTTCAAGCGCAACAAGGACGGCGTGCCCGCCAAGGTTGCCACGATCGAGTACGATCCGAACCGTTCCGCTCGCATCGCTCTGCTGCACTACGCTGACGGTGAGAAGCGCTACATCCTGGCCCCCAAGGGCCTCGAGGTCGGTCAGACCATCATGTCCGGTTCTGACGCCGACATCAAGCCGGGCAACGCTCTGCCCCTCGCCGACATCCCCGTCGGTACGCTCATCCACGCCGTCGAGTTCCAGCCGGGCAAGGGCGCTGCTATCGCCCGTTCCGCCGGTAACTCCTGCCAGCTGATGGGTAAGGAGGGCAAGTACGCTATCGTCCGTATGCCTTCCTCCGAGATGCGCCGCATCCTCGTTACCTGCCGCGCCACCGTCGGTGAGGTCGGCAACGCCGATCACTCCAACATCGTCATCGGCAAGGCCGGCCGTAAGCGTCACATGAACGTGCGCCCGACCGTCCGCGGTACCGTCATGAACCCTGTCGACCACCCGCACGGCGGTGGCGAGGGCAAGAACCACACCTCTGGTCGTCCCTCCGTTACCCCCTGGGGTAAGCCGACGAAGGGCCTTCGTACGCGCAAGAAGAAGAAGGTCTCGAACCAGCACATCATTCGTCGCCGTAAGAAGTAATTTCGGATACCGAGTTTTAGGAGAAAGCACTTATGAGCAGAAGTCTCAAAAAGGGCCCGTTCGTGGAGACTCGCCTTCTCTCGCGTATCACCGCGATGAACGAGGCTGGCAAGAAGGACGTCGTGAAGACCTGGTCCCGCGCGTCCACCATCTTCCCCGAGATGGTTGGTCACACCATCGCCGTCCACGACGGCCGCAAGCATGTGCCCGTGTATGTTACCGAGTCCATGGTTGGTCACAAGCTCGGCGAGTTCGCGCCGACTCGTACGTTCCGTGGCCACAAGGCCAAATAGGGGGTTAACCGTAAATGGCAACTAAGTCTATTGAAACTGAGGCCACCGAGGTTCGCGCCGTCGCTAAGTACGTGCGTGTTTCCCCCAGCAAGGCCCGCCTGGTGGTCGATCTGATCCGCCGCAAGCCTGTCGCTCAGGCCTTCGACATCCTCCACTTCTGCGACCGCGCCGTCGCCGTGGATGTCGAGAAGGTTCTCCGTTCCGCCGTTGCGAACGCCGAGAACAACAACGGTCTGCGTGCCGACAACCTGGTTGTCGCCGCTGCCTATGTTGACGAGGGTCCGACGCTTAAGCGCATCCGTCCCCGCGCCAAGGGTTCCGCTTCTCGCATTCTGAAGCGTACTTCCCACATCACCGTCGTCGTTGCTCCTCGAAAGGAGGCGTAAAGCTGTATGGGTCAGAAAGTCTACCCCACCGGCTTCCGTCTTGGCATTACCGAGAACTGGCGCTCCCGCTGGTTCGCAGAGAAGGATTACGCTAAGACCCTCGGTAACGATCTCGAGATTCGCAAGTACCTCGAGAAGCGTCTTTCCCGCGCAGCTGTCTCCCGCGTCGAGATCGAGCGCGCTGGCGACAAGGTGAAGGTCATCATCCTCACCGCTCGCCCCGGCGTTGTCATCGGTAAGAAGGGTGCCGAGATCGATACTCTCCGTACCGAGCTCGAGAAGGTCGCTGGCGTCTCCAAGGGCCAGCTCTCCGTCGACGTTGTCGAGGTCAAGCGCCCCGAGCTCGACGCCAACCTCGTTGCTCAGTCTATCGCCGAGCAGCTCGAGGGCCGCGTTGCCTTCCGTCGCGCTATGCGCAAGGCTGTCCAGTCTGCCCGCAAGGCCGGCGCTAAGGGCATCCGTATCCAGTGCTCCGGTCGTCTCGGCGGTGCCGAGATGGGCCGTCGTGAGTGGTACCGCGAGGGTCGCGTGCCTCTGCACACCCTCCGTGCCAAGATCGACTACGGCACGGCTGTCGCCAGCACCACTATGGGCGCTTGCGGCGTGAAGGTCTGGATCTACCTAGGCGAGAAGCTCCCGGGCCAGCCTGTTCCCAACCCTGCACTCGAGGGCTCTTCCCGTCCTCGTCGTCGTAACTCCGAGAGGAGGGGTCAGTAGTGCTTGCCCCTAAGCGTATTCTTCACCGCAAGGTGCAGCGTGGCTCCATGAAGGGCCAGGCCAAGGGTAATACCGAGCTGCATTTCGGCGAGTTTGGTATCCAGGCTCTCGAGGCCCATTGGATCACCAACCGTCAGATCGAGGCCGCTCGTATTGCCATGACCCGCTACATGAAGCGTGGCGGTCGTGTCTACATCACGATCTTCCCCGATAAGCCCATCACCAAGAAGCCTGCCGAGACTCGCATGGGTTCTGGTAAGGGTAACCCCGAGGAGTGGGTGGCCGTCGTCAAGCCCGGCCGCATCATGTTCGAGGTCAAGGGCGTGCCCGAGGAGGTCGCTCGCGAGGCTCTGCGTCTTGCACAGCACAAGCTTCCCATCAAGACCAAGATTGTTGCTGCTAAGAACGCTGAGCAGCGCATCGAGAAGGAGATGGCTGAGGAGGCCGCTCTCGAGGCCAAGTGGGCTGCTGAGGACGCCGCCGCCGCCAAGGAGGAGAACTAATGAAGCCCGCAGAGATTCGTGAGCTCTCGGACGCTCAGCTCGTTGAGAAGCTGAAGGAAATGCGCGCCGAGCTCTTTAACCTTCGTTTCCAGATGGCCACCAGCCAGCTGGACAACACCGCTCGCGTCAACACCGTGAAGAAGGACATTGCTCGCGTCCTCACGGAGCAGCGCGCCCGCGAGATCGCAGCGGAGAAGTCCGCTGTCGCCGAGTAGGACCTAAGGAGAGAACATGACTGATTCGCGTAACTCGCGTAAGGTCCGTACGGGTGTCGTTACCTCCGTCTCCGGTGCCAAGACCATTGTCGTCACCATCACCGAGCGCAAGCGTCACCCCAAGTACGGCAAGATGATGACCAGCTCCAAGAAGCTGCACGCTCACGACGAGGAGTGCACGGCTGGCGTGGGCGATACCGTCCGCGTTATGGAGACCCGTCCTATGTCCAAGATGAAGCGTTGGCGCCTCATCGAGGTCGTCGAGCGCGCTAAATAAGCAGTCGCTCTTACGACTTGTACGTTTCCGAAGATGTGCGTATGCCTGGCTTGCATACCACGGGCCGTATAAAGGCTGCGCACCTCTCTTCGGTTCTTAGTTCGGAGGAACATCTACCATGATTCAGATGCAAACCATGCTGAACGTCGCCGACAACTCCGGCGCTCGCAAGATTCGCTGCATCAAGGTGCTTGGCGGTTCCAAGCGTCGTTATGCAGGCATCGGCGATGTGTTCATCGGTGCTGTCCAGGAGGCTACCCCTGGCGCCAACGTCAAGAAGAAGGACGTTGTCCGTTGCGTCGTCGTTCGCACCGTTAAGGAGATCCGCCGCAAGGATGGCTCCTACATTCGCTTTGATGAGAACGCCTGCGTTGTCATCAACAACGATGGTTCGCCCGTCGGCACCCGTATCTTCGGGCCCGTCGCTCGCGAGCTTCGTGACAAGAAGTACATGAAGATCGTCTCGCTCGCTCCCGAGACCCTGTAGTTAGGGGAGATATATGTATATCAAGAAGGGCGATAAGGTCCAGGTTCTCTCTGGTAAGGATCGCGGCAAGCAGGGCGTTGTCCTGCGTGCTCTCCCCGCCGAGAACAAGGTCGTTGTCGAGGGCGTTTCGGTCGTCAAGAAGGCCGTCAAGCCCAACGCTGCCAACCAGCAGGGCGGCATCGTTTCGCAGGAGGCTCCCATCGACGCCTCCAACGTCAATCTCGTCTGCCCCGAGTGCGGTAAGGTTACCCGCGTCGGTCACGAGAAGGACGGCAAGAACAAGCTGCGCGTCTGCAAGAAGTGCGGCCACAAGTTCTAAGCTGCACGCAACATCAAGTTGCTAGCAAAGGCCCGGATGCCCCACGGCATCCGGGCCTTTTTCTATCCCCACTCATTGGGGACAGACTTAAATGAGTGGCCTTGATTGGCAGTCATTGGGGACAGACTTAAATGACTAGTTGATAGGGACGGTCTTTAGATCTGTATATCTGGCCATCTAGGATAGGCTTCAACGAAAGCGGCACCTAGGGACAGTCCTTCGATGTCTGGTGTCCCCAGAGGGGTGAAGTAATACAGCTGGCTCTGTCTTTAGGGCTTTGGTGCTCCGCCCCTATATGTTTCACAAGGATTGTCGCATGCGCATTTACGCGCAGAGTCTTGCGCGATGATTCGCATGGCCGCGCAAATATCTGCTAACTATGGCTAAATAATGACCGACAAGCAAATAAACACGCAAATACGAGCAAATGCGCGCGCATTTGTGCGAATATAGGGCTGTTGGAAATGAAGAACTTCCGATGATTCAGGAGGCACATATGGCAGATTCCAAACAGGCTCCGCTCGACGCCGAGGCAGCCGCAAAGGCGGCGTTTGCCTCGGTCCAGGATCAGCCGTTCCCCGATGATATCTTTACGGCCCCCGAGCTCCGCTGGGCCGTGATCGGGTGCGGCGTTATCGCCAACCAAATGGCCCAGTCCCTCGCTCTGGCCGGCCGCAAGCTCGCGGGTGTCGCCAACCGTACGCTGTCCAAGGCCCAGGCTTTTGCCGAGCAGTATGGCGTCGAGAAGGTGTACGAGACGATTGAGGACCTCTACGCCGATCCAGACATCGATGCCGTCTATATCACCACGCCGCACAACACGCATATCACCTATCTGCGTGCCGCGCTGGCCGCCGGCAAGCACGTGCTCTGCGAAAAGGCCATTACCCTCAACTCCGCCGAGCTCGACGAGGCCCGTGCCATCGCCGACGAGCATAACGTGGTCCTTATGGACGCCACCACGGTGCTTCACATGCCGCTGTATCAGGAGCTGCGCCGTCGCATGGATGCTGGCGAGTTCGGCCGCATGAATCTCGCTCAGCTCAACTTTGGCAGCTATAAGGAGTACGGCGACCTGACCAACCGCTTCTACAACCGTAGCCTTGCCGGCGGCGCCATGCTCGACATTGGCGTGTATGCCCTGTCCGTCATGCGCCTGTTTATGGCCAGCCAGCCAGCCGAGGTCGTGTCTCTGGGCAATACCTGCGAGACTGGCGTTGACGTCGCGGGTGGCATTGTCTGCCGTAATGCTGAGCAGCAGCTGGGCGTCGTGAGCCTTACGCTCCACTCCAAACAGCCCAAGCGCTCGGTCATCAGTTTCGATAAGTGCTATATCGAGGTCAACGATTATCCGCGCGCCGACCATGCAACCATCGTGTGGACTGCAGACGGTCACCGTGAGGAGGTCCACGCTGGCACCGAGGCATACGCTCTGTGCTACGAGATGGCCGACCTGGAGAAGGCCGTTGCCGGCGATGATTCGAAGCGCGAGCTTCTGGGCTATGCTTCCGATGTTATGGAGCTTATGACCAAGCTCCGCGCCGATTGGGGAGTCGTGTACCCCGAGGAGGAGTAAGCGATGCTTGCGGAAGATAGGCTCAACGCGATTGTGTCGATGGTACAGCAGACCGGCTCGGTCACCGTACCGGAACTTGCCGAAGCCCTGGGCGTGACACCGTCCACCATTCGCCGTGACTTGCAAACGCTCGACCGCGCGCACCGTATCGCCAAGGTGCACGGAGGCGCGACAAGTCTGGAGCGCGCGCACGTGACGCGCGACCTAACGCTCAATGAGCGCAGCGATCTCCATAATGATGACAAGGAGCGCATCTGCGCCCGTGCGGCGGCGCTTGTGGAGCCCGAGAGCTTTGTGTACATCGATTCAGGTTCGACGACGCTTAGGCTCATCGAGCATCTTCCGCGCCTTGAGGGCGTCACCTATGTGACCGATTCCGTGCTCCATGCTCAGCACCTCGCTCTGCGCGGCATGCGCACCGTGGTGCTGGGCGGCGAGCTCAAGCCCGAGACCGAAGCACTCGTTGGCCCCGATGCCTTGGCAACCCTGGACCGCTATAACTTCAACTGCGGTTTTTGGGGTTCCAATGGCATCGCCGCCGAGCAAGGTCTCACCACACCGGATATCGAGGAAGCGCAGGTCAAGCGTATCTCGATGCGCCATACCGCCAAACGCTTCGTAATCTCGGACGCCAGCAAATTTGGCATGGTGGCGCCCGTCAAGTTTGCGGACTTCCGCGACGCAACGATCATTACCGCAGGTGAGGTCCCCGCCAAGTATCGGGCGATGGATAACGTCATCACGGTCTAGCGACAGGGCAAGGTCAAAACCATTTAGGTTCCTCAATAGAAAAGCGGCAACACCCTCGATGGGCGATGCCGCTTTTGTTGTCTGCCGTTTTGTCTAAATCTGTAACAACTAGACCGTTAAAAGTGGGCTAGGTGTTACAGATTGAGATGCTTCCGAACCTTGCCGTCCCTTTGTCTCGATCTGTAACATCTGGGACCGATTTTGACGAGTTATTGTTACAGATTGAGATTTTCCCTTGAGGGGGATTCGAGTGTCTCGATCTGTAACAGATAGACCGGAAAATGGGTTCTAACTGTTACAGATCGAGACGTTTTGGGACCGCGGCTGAGCCATTGGGGCAAAACCACCACGAAGGTGCCTGTCCCCATTGTGGTGGTTTAGGGCTCCCAGGGGCAGGGGGCTTCGATGTGGATGTGCTCGCCGGTTACGGGATGCGTAAAGGACACGCTGTGGGCGTGGAGCATCAGGCCACAGGGGCGCGGCGTTCCGTACAGGTCGTCGCCAACCAGGGGATGACGCTCGCTCGCCAGATGCACGCGGATTTGGTGCTTGCGGCCGGTGAGCAACTCGACATCGATATACGAGCGCGTGGGCAGGCCACGGCGACTCTTAAGACGCTTGAGCACCTTGACGCGCGTCTGAGACGGCTTGCCGCTGGCGCCGACGCGCATCTTGCGGCTGTCGTGACGGTCGCGGGCGATGGGCTTGTCGATGAGCTTTTCGTTCCAGTCGATTTTGCCCTCGGCGAGCGCCAGATAGTGCTTTTCGAAAGCGTGGTCGATCACCATCTGGTCAAAGGCGGGCTGCGTCTGCTTGTCGAGCGAGAACAACACCACGCCGGTGGTGTCGCGGTCCAGGCGGTTGAGCGGCTGCATGTCGGTCGCGGCAAAGCCGTCGCCCATCGCCAGCAGCAGGTCGCTGGCGTAGTCGGTGAGCGTGCGCTCGCCGGTGCCGTCGCCGTGGACGATCATGCCGGCGGGCTTGTCGATGGCCATGAGCCAGGCGTCGCAGTAGAGGACTTGAGGTTCTTCGTTCACGTGTAAGCCTTTCGGTTAGCTGATTCCCGCAAACATGCAGCCCGAGGTCGCCCCGCGCAGACGGGCGGCGGGCTTGCGGCCGGCCTGCGCGGCCTCGACGGCACGACGGACGCGGGCGACGGCACGGCCCACCTCATCCGTCTCGAGCAGCGTTCCGTCCACCATGAGACGACGCACGCCGGCATCGAGCAGCTGAGGAACCTGCGGCGTGAGGTCGATGGGATAAGCATCGTACAGGCGAGAGCGGCCGTGGATGTCGGTGCGGACGGGCATGACCTTTCCGTCGATATTCTTGAGCGAGAGCTTGCGGGCACGCAGGCGGCAGTTGGCGCAATCGTGGATGCAGCCGTTGGCGACCTGCAGAATGCAATGCTCGCTTGTCATGACGCGCGGGCGGCCAAAGACGGTGATGCCCAGAGCCGCGGGCGCGGCGGCGCCGAGCGAGACAATCTCTTCGAGCGTGATCTCGAGCGAGAGCCAAAACGCACCGGCTCCGCGCTCGGCAAGCGCCTCCATGCAGGCCGTGTTGTGCACGGGCAGACAAGAGCGGACTTCTGCCGTGGCGCCAACCTGGGCGGCCAGGGCAAGCTCGGAGATGTTGCCAATAGCCACCGTGGCACCGGCAACAACCCACGGGTCGACGCGCTCGTGGTCGACGGCACGGCAGACCTCGTCGAGTACGGGCACGATACCCTGCTCAAATGCATCGGCAGGGGAGAGTCCGACAGCCTCGAGCACGTCGGTGGTCATGTAGATGCGCGTTGCACCCTCCGCGCGAGCGGCCTCGGCGGCCTCGAGCGAGGTGACGGTGGCGCAGATCTGCGGCTCATCGCGGTAGTGCTCGGGCGCGGGGCGGGAATTACTGGTTACAATTGCCGGCAACTCGAGCGTTTTCGCGCGCCCCTCGTACGGCGACAGAATGGCCTCCTCCAATGCTTTGCAGGCGGCAGCGCGCACCTTGTGCACAGCGGAGAAGCCCATGCCGCAGCCCTCATCGAGCGCCACATCAAAGCTCGCTGCCTCAAAGGGCGAGGAGCCCATGCGGCCCACATGCTCAACCAGGTCTGCCGCCTCGACGGCGCGGGTCTTGGCGGCCTCGACGGTGAAGCCCGTGGCGGTGGCGGTGAGCGCGGGGTTGTCACAGCAGGTGAGTGTGACAGTAAACGGCTCGCCCAGGCGCGCCACGACGGACACGTCAACAGCTCGGCGGCGCAGCACATCGCGCTTGAGCGCGGCGCCAGCGGCGTCGATGGCGCGCTGACTGCGAATCACGCGGACGCGGCAGCCCTCGGGCATGCTGCGGGGCACGCGGCACTCAATGATGTCACCGGCGGCGGCATCATCGGCGGCAATGGTGGTCAGGAACTGGTCAAACTCGTTATCGTGGCGAAGCTCCAGCAGGTCGCCCTTGCCCACGGGCTCAAACAACTCAATGCGGGCGATGGCGGCGCGCCGACGGCGGTCGTCGGGCTTGAGGCCGCGCACATCGCGGTTGGCCAGACGGCTGCCCAGTACCGTGCCTACGATCTGGCCGCGGTTGTTGGAACGCTCATAGCTCATCATCTCGTCGCCCGAGGTGCCGTCCTGATAGGCGTGCGTAAAGTCGCGGTTGAAGCAGCGCTTGAGCTGGCGCTGGCGGGCGGCTACCTCGTCCTTATCTACGGCGACCCCGGCCAGCATGTCATCAATCTGGTGACGATACACATCGACGATGGAATACACGTAATCGGGGGCCTTCATGCGGCCCTCGAGCTTGAGCGATGCGGCGCCGGCGTCATACAGACGGCGAACAAGCTGCGAAGTGTTGGTGTCGCGCGGGCACAGCGCGCGCTCGCGGCCGGCGGGGGAGAGTGCGCGACCGTTCTCGTCGATCAGCTTGTAGGGCAGGCGGCAGGGCTGGGCGCACATGCCACGGTTGGCCGATCGTCCCGCCATGGCAAAGCTCGAAAGCAGGCACAGACCCGAGTAGCAAAAGCAGATGGCACCGTGGCTAAAGACCTCAAGGTCCACATCGGGCGCGGCGTTGTGAATGGCGGCGATCTCGTCGATGGAGAGCTCGCGCGAGAGAGTCACGCGGTCGGCGCCCTGC
>JAXKGH010000180.1:0-51165 GCA_036550475.1 Collinsella sp.
GAGTGGCCCATCCCCCTCGACGAGGCCACCGTCTCCGATGCCGACCTCAACCACCCGATGCTCAAGGACGTCGTCCCCATGGCGCCCAAGAGGACGCTCGTCACCGGCTGCAACGGCCAGCTGGGCCATGCGGTGCGTGCGCTCGCCGAGGAGCGCGGTGTGGCGAAGGACTTCGACTTCTGCGACATCGACACCTTCGACATGTCCGACCCGGACGCCTACTCAAAATACGACTGGTCGCTTTACGGTACCGTGATCAACTGCGGCGCCTACACGGCCGTGGATAAAGCGGAGACCCCCGAGGGCCGCGTGACCGCCTGGAAGGCCAACGCCGCCGGTCCCGCTCTTCTCGCACGCACCTGCGCCGAGCACGGGATCACCCTCGTCCACGTGTCCTCCGACTACGTCTTCGACGGCACCGCCGAGGTGCACGACGAGGACGAGCCCTTCTCTCCGCTGTCCGTCTACGGCCAGACCAAGGCCGCCGGCGACATCGCCGTGGCCGGGTGCCCGCGCCACTACGTCATGCGCAGCTCCTGGGTCATCGGCGAGGGGCACAACTTCGTCAAGACCATGAAGGGGCTGTCCGACCGCGTCGCCGACCCGGAGGATAAGCTCACGCAGGTCACGGTCGTTGACGACCAGCTGGGCCGCCTGACCTTCACGCGCGACATGGCCGAGGCCATCTTCCACGTGCTGGGGACGCACGCCCCCTACGGCACCTACGACTGCACCGGCTCCGGCACCGTCAAGTCCTGGGCCGATATCGCCCGCGCCGTCTTCGAGGCCGCCAACGGCAACGGGGGCAGGGTCGTGCCGGTATCGACCGCCGACTACTACGCGGGCGCCGAGGGCCCCGTCGCCCCGCGCCCGGTCCACTCCGCGCTCGACCTGTCCAGGCTCGAGGCTGCCGGCTTCCACATGCCCGACTGGGAGGAAGAGCTGGGGGAGTACATCAAGACGCTCTAGGCGCTATTAACTTTTCGAGAGTAAAAGCCGCCGTTCTTTAACGGCGGCTTTTCTTGTTGGTGGCTATCTGCGCAGTGGTGCCAATAGTATTTTGCGGAAGATCTACCTCTCGCTTGGCTTGGAAGTAGGGTGGCCGGGCTGGTCGTCGTAGGCGTATTTGCTGTACACGTTGACCTCCCACTGCTTTTTTTCGACCTTTGCTACAGAATCTAGGATGAAGCCGGTCGCAAGGCTCAGGCCGCACAGGAACATAAACGAGGCGGCGAGCATAGCGGTGGGGAAGCGCGGGACGAGGCCGGTCTGGAAATATTCGACAACGATGGGCATGCCCAGGGCGAGGCCGAATACCGCGAACAGAAGCGCAACGAGGCTGAAGAACTTCAGCGGGCGGTAGTCCTTGAACAGCGTGCCGATCATCGCAACGACTTTAATGCCGTCGCTCACTGTGTTGAGTTTGGACTCGGAACCCTCGGGACGGTCGCGGTACTCGATGGGCACATCTTTGATGCGCCAGCGGTGGTCGACGGCGTGGATCGAGAGCTCGGTTTCGATCTGAAAGCCCTCGGAAAGCACTGGGAAGGTTTTAACGAACGGGCGGCTCATGGCGCGGTAGCCGGTCATGACGTCATCGAAGCTGTAGCCATAGATCCACTTGATCATGGCGCGGACCAGATTGTTGCCAAAGCCGTGGAAGGCGCGCTTGTTTTCCTCGGCGTAGGTGCCGTTTGAAAGGCGATCGCCTACGGTCATGTCGGCCGTACCGTTAAGGATGGGCTCGCAGAGGGCCTTGGCCGCCTCGGCGGGGTAGGTGTCGTCGCCGTCGACCATCAGGTAGCAATCGGCGTCGATGTCGCGAAACATCTGGCGGCATACGTTGCCCTTTCCCTGACGGGGCTCAAAGCGGACCGTGGCGCCGTGCTCGGTGGCGATGCGTGAGGTATCGTCCGACGAGTTGTTGTCATAGACATAGACCGTCGCTTGCGGAAGCTCGCGGTGAAAGTCGTCGATGACTTTGCCGATCGTGGGCGCTTCGTTGTAGCAGGGGATGATGACGGCGATGGATTCAGAATTCACTCAATGCTCCTTATACGTTCAATCCTTGAAAGTATAGCCGTTTGGGCTTGGCATCCTAAGATGTGGGTTAGTTCTCCAGTTTTGTTGCGCGAATCGTTTGCATGGCCGTCGGGTCTATACTGTTCGTTTGTCAACGATTACGAGTAAAGGAGTTGCATCCGTGTCGGATCAGACAAAGCAACAAGAAACTCGCAGTCTGCCTGCGACGTTTGCTAAGAACGAATTTGAGAAGGACGCGTTTATCCTTCGTCAGCTGGTTACCAAGGATTTTAAGATCAAGTATCGCCGTAGCGTTCTGGGCGTCGCATGGTCGGTGCTCAACCCGCTGCTGATGATGATCGTCATGGCCATCGTGTTCTCGACGATTTTTGGCCAGGGTCGCAATGGCTCAATGACGCCCGAGATGTACCCGCTGTACTTGATCGTGGGTAACATTACCTTTGCCGTCATGTCCGAGTCTACGAACCAGGCCCTGACGTCGATCGTGGGCGCTGCCCCTCTGCTCAAGAAGGTTAAGGTGCACCGCTGGGTCTTCCCGGTGCAGAAGGTGCTCTTCTCGCTGGTCAACTTTGCCTTCTCGCTGGTCGCCGTCGCCATCGTCATGCTGTGGTTCCGCGTTATGCCTTCTTGGCACCTGATTCTGCTGCCGGTTTGCCTGCTGCTGCTTATGTGCTTCTGCATGGGCCTGGGCATGATGCTCTCTGCCCTTACGGTCTTCTTCCGCGACGTTATGCATCTGTGGAGCGTCGTCATTACGGCGTGGACTTACATTACGCCCATCTTCTGGACGACTGACTATATTGCGCAAATGCCGCATCTCGTGCGCATTCTGGTCTATGCGAACCCCATGTACAACTACCTGCAGTTTATGCGTGATATCTTCCTGTTCCAGACCACGCCCTCGCTTATGACGTTTGGTATGTGCGTCGCTTGGGCGGTCCTTGCGCTTGTTATTGGCTACACCGTGTTCCATAAGTCCGAGCGCAAGTTCATCCTCTACATCTAAGGAGTGCTGTGATGACTGAATCTGTTGTTGATTACAGCGAACAGCCTCTGGCTGTCGAGGTCGACGACGTCACCATGATCTTTAACATGGCGTCCGAGTCGCTGACCAACCTCAAGGAGTACTTCATCAAGCTTGCCAAGCACGAGTTGTTCTTTGAGGAGTTTAGGGCGCTCAAGCATATCTCGTTTGATATTCATCGTGGCGAGGTCGTGGGCCTGGTGGGCACCAATGGCTCCGGTAAGTCCACGATGCTCAAGATCATCGCCGGTGTGCTTGAGCCAAGCGAGGGCAGTGTTAAGGTGCACGGTAACATCGCGCCGCTGATTGAGCTTGGTGCTGGCTTTGACCCCGAGCTGACCGCCCGCGAGAACATCTATCTGAACGGCGCCCTGCTCGGCTATACCAAGGAGTTCATCGACGCAAACTTTGACGGCATTATCGAATTCGCAGAGCTGCAGAACTTTGTCGATATGCCGCTTAAGAACTTCTCCTCGGGCATGGTGGCGCGTATCGCCTTTGCAATCGCGACGATTACCGAGCCCGATATTCTGATCGTTGACGAGACGCTGTCCGTCGGTGATGTGTTCTTCCAGCAGAAGTGCGAGGCCCGCATCCAGCACTTTATCCAGAGCGGTGACGTGACGGTTCTGTTCGTTTCGCACTCCATGGAGCAGGTTGAGCGCATCTGCCAGCGTGCCGTTTGGATTGAGAAGGGTGACCTTCGCATGGACGGCCCGGTCGATGAGGTCTGCAAGGCGTACCGCGAGCAGTTCAACTAGGTTATAATTACTTGCGCCTGACGGGCTTGCGCTTGCTTGGGCGTGCGGTTATTTGCTCCATTAGCTCAGTTGGATAGAGCAGGGGACTTCTAATCCCAAGGTCGACGGTTCGAATCCGCCATGGAGCACCATCGTTTATTAAGCCCGGACCGCTTGGTGGTCTGGGCTTTTTCACATGCCGGTGTTCTTTGTTCTTGCCGGGTATACGTTTAGGCCGAAGCCGTGGCGTGAGCTGCTATTGTGCTGCTGATGTGGATTGGTTATACGGCGCGCCAAAGGGGGCTGGAGCCGAGCGTGAGCAAGCCTCTGCTTATGACGCTGCCAGCATCGTGGTTCTTCGCGTCAATCGTACGCTGTGCCTGCGATATTGGATTGGCGTACGTGATCAAGAAGGCGTAACAAAAGCGGGGAGGACCAACTTGGCCCTCCCCGCTGTATCTAGTCTGCCTTCAGGCACTCGGGCAAGACGTTTGCAACTGCATTCATCGCCTGCGGCCTCAGGTACTGCTCATTGAGCTTTACCTTTCTGTAGGCGTAGCGAGTGTCTGCCGAGTATTTGATCAACACATCGGTGAAGAACCGCTCCCAGCTCAGGTAGTCGCGGCTTTCGATATAGCTTGAGGGATCCTCGAGGATTTTTAAGATATCGTTACTGGGAATGAGGCCAGATTGCAGGAGTGTCCACTCGAATGATTCGGGGAGGAACAAGCGTACGTTCTTGTAAACGCGCTGTCCGAGCACCTTTTCGATGTAGGGACCAAATGCTGCTCCGTCTCCAATAGCAAGGATGTTTTGCTCGGGACATTCGTGAATCGTACGTTTTAGATTCGCAACGCCGGTGGCGGTATAGCAGGGGATCCCGAGTCGGTTGCAAAGAGCGTCGTAGAATTGATAGCCAGATTTGCTATCCTCGACAACTACGGCGTCGGGTACCTCGAATCCAACATTTAGATCCTGATACAGCATACTTGCCGTGTGGTCATATAGCGGCTTGGTCACCGAGTAGAAGCGCCTGTCGCTCTTGCGGCCATTGATTGTTTTACTTGTCGTGTTGACTAGCTTCAGGATCTCATCAACGCTGTAGGGGAGCTCGTTGGCATCGCGACGAGATATCAGAACAAAATAGTTGGACGAGCCGTTGACGGCTTTGGCGAAGTCCTTTGAGTAGATAAACTCGTTACCCTCATCTAGAAAGACGATTGAATCTTCGATGATCGATAGCTCGCGCTCCCAGCGTCTGCCGGAAAGCGTTTCGCAAGGCACGTCGCAACTGAGTGCAACGCCGCTTTCCGGTCCTCGGTCGTTGTAGTCGCGAATCATCGAGATGAGCGTCGTTTTACCCGTGCCGCTGTTGCCGCGTATAAAGGAAATATTGCGCTTAAACGTGAGTGTGTATTTGACCTTTGCACGCTCTACGACAACGGTATGCGTTCCCTTCATTACTCATCAACATCCAAAAAGTCATTCGTGGCGCCGACAAACTCCTGCATGTTTCTGACGATGCGGCCATCGTTTTCAACGCGGATTTCAAAGCTCTTCCAGGGGAATTTCATGATGTGGTATAAGGTCACCATCACATCCTGCTCTTTGCCGATCTTGAGTAGCCAGCGGGCACAGTTGTCTCCGCAGGTGGATGCGTTGAACACCATATTTGGGAGATTGCGCACCAGCAGCAGCGTCTTAACGCCGCCGGACAGTTCGAGTGGGGTGATCGAGCCCAGCTGTTTGCTTACGATGTTGTGGGGACCGATGAGCTCTGATCCGTCCACGCTTTTAATAATCTGTGCGGCCATAGGGTCTTCGAACCATGAGTCCAAGTATGAGTTCCTAAAATAGGTTTCGGTATCGTAGATGGAACCAGGGTAATCCCCCAGATGGATGCTTAACATGCGCGTCTCCAGACGTTGTGTGACTGCAATGATTATATGCCAGTAATAAAGTGCCGCCAGTAGCAAGGTTGCTGCTGGCGGCACTGGCATTATTAGCGTGTGAATCGCGTTGATGGATTTGCTCGCGAGGCTACTTTTCGAGACGTTCCCCCAGCAGCTCCAGCGCGTGGGCGTAGCCCATCAGGCCTTCGCCCGTAATGGTGGCGAAGCAGGCCAGGCGGGCGTAGCTCACCTGGCGGAAGTCCTCGCGCTTCTCTACGGCGCTGATGTGCACCTCGACGGCAGGGATGGCGACGGCCTTGAGGGCGTCGAGGATCGCCACGCTCGTGTGCGTGTAGGCAGCCGGGTTGATGACGATGCCGTCGACCTTGCCGTAGGCCTCCTGGATCTTGTCGACGATGCTGCCCTCGTGGTTGGACTGGAAAACCTCGATCTCGTCGAAGCCCTGTGCGGCGCCCGCTTCCTGGCAGATCTGCACTAAGCGGTCGTAGTTGTCGCTGCCATAGATGCCCGGCTCGCGAATGCCGAGCATGTTGAGGTTGGGGCCATTGATGACGAGTGCTTTCATGGTTGCTTCCTTTGCGGTTGGAAAACCACCACAAAGGTGTCTGTCCCCTTTGTGGTGGTTTTGGTTAGAGAGCGGGTGGGAGGGTGTCGAGGAGGGCACGGGCGGTGTTGGCGGCGCAGTCGCGTGAGTCGATGATGTAGTCGGCCCATACGCGGTAGCGCGGCATGCGCTGCTCGGCCAGCTTGTCGATACCGTCGCGGGCGGTGATGGGGCGTCCCTTGTGGGCGAGCTCGTCGAGTTTGCGGTTGAGCATCACGATTTGGCTGTTCTGGTGCAGCAGCGGATAGTTCTCGTCACGCGTGACCACGCCGCCGCCGGTTGAGAGCACCAGGCCGCTGCGCTTGGAGATGTCGGCCAGCGTAGCCGTCTCCTGTTCGCGGAAGGCCGCCTCGCCGCGCTCGACGATAAAGTCGGCACAGGGCATGCCCAGACGCTCCTCGAGCGCGCGATCCAAGTCGATGTGCTCGCGGCCCGTGAGCTGGGCGATCTGCTCACCCACGCGGGTCTTGCCCGAACCCGGCATGCCGATCAGCGCGATGTTTTGTTCGCGGCGGGACAGACGCTCCGTTACGTCTAAGATGCGCTTGCGCGGGGTGACTTGGCCGGTATAGCGCTCGACGGCCTGTGCCGCTTGGGCCACGAGCATCAGCAGGCCACCGATGCAGGGGATGCCGCGGCGCTCGGTCTCGAGCATGAGTCCCGTGCGGGCGGGGTTGTAGACAATGTCGATAACGCCTTCGAGCGCATCGAGCCCTTCGAGCGTGCAAGGAGCGTCGGGGCAGTGGGGGAACATGCCGGCAGGCGTGCAGTTGACGAGCAGGGCGGCGTCGGACTGCTGCGCGATGTTGCCGTAGTTGACCTCGCTCGTGCGGCCCACGGGCGCCACGGTGGCGCCTAGGTCGCCGAGCACCATGCTGGCAGTGGTACCCGCGCCACCAGTGGCACCGAGCACGAGGACCTTCTTGCCGGCAACCTCTACGCCCAGCTCCTCGACAAGGCACTGAAAACCGAAGTAGTCAGTATTATCGCCGCGCAGGCGGCCGTCAGGCAGGCGTGTGATGGTGTTGACGTTGCCCATGCGCTCGGCCAGCGGACTCAGCTCGTCCAGATATTCCATGACGGCGCGCTTGTAGGGGATAGTCACGTTGGTGCCCTCCCACTCGTCGCCCGTCATAAAGGTCGCGAGGTCCTCGGGCTCGCGCTCAAATCGCACGTAATCGAGCCCAGCGAGCTCTTTGTAGATGGTTGGGGTGTAGCTGTGGCCCAGCACGCGGCCCAGCACGCCGTAGGGGCGGGTTGCGGCGGTATCGGTCATCTAGAGCACCTCCGTGTAGCTGCCAAAGTAGGTGAAGCTTTCGCACACGTCGTCGATGGAATCGAGCAGGTCGTCGAGGGCCTTGCTGCCAAAGGGGCAGTCCAGATCAAAGTAGAACATAAACTCAAAGTCGCGGCCGGGGATGGGGCGGCTCTCGAGCTTGATGAGGTTGATGTTGAGTGCGTAGAAGCGCTCGAGCACGCGATAGAGGGCGCCCGGCTCGTTGGCCGTGGTGATCATGAGCGAGGTACGATTAGCGCCGGGGTAGACGCGCGGCTCGCGGCTGATGACGACAAAGCGCGTGTAGTTGTTGTCCGAGTCCTGGATGTTGGGCTCCAGCACCTCCAGGCCGTAGAGTGCCGCGCAGCTGCGCGAGGCGATGGCGGCGACGTCGTTGCGTTCGGAATTTGCCACCATCTCGGCCGACATAGCCGTGTTGGGGTACTTGGTGGCATGGAGGTCATGGGACTCGATATAGCCAGCGCACTGCGCGATGGCCTGACCGTGGCTGTAGACCTCGCGTATGTCCGCGAGCTTGGTGCCGGGCTTGACGAGCAAGTTGTGGTCGATCTTGAGGCGAAGCGAGCGCACGATGTGGAAGTCGAACTGGGCGAGCAGGTCGTAGACGGCGTTGACCGATCCGGCTGTGGAGTTCTCGATGGGCAGCACGCCAAACTCGCAGAAGCCGTCGCGCACAGCGCGCATAACGCCTTCGAAGGTCTCGAAAAACGCGATGTCGGGCACGTCGAAAAGTTTGCACGCGGCTATCTGGCTATAGGCACCTTCCACGCCCTGGCAAGCGACGGTGGCAGTTTGAGGGAAGGGCGTGTCGGAGGCTGCAGCCGTGGCGTGTGCCTTTTGCGAGACGGTGATGCCCTTGAGCTCGTTGATGTAGCGCTGCTGCTCGGCCTTGCTCATGCTCATGAGGAGACGGAACAGGGCGATGGTCTGGGCCTCGTAGCTCTCGGGTGCGCGGCCGGCGAGGTTGTTGAGCTTGGAGCGCTCGCGGGCGGGGTCGAAGACGGCCTTGCCCATCTCGATTTTTGACTTGGCGACCTCGGTGGCAATGTCCATGCGCTCGACAAAGCTGTTGAGGAGCGTGGTGTCGATGCCATCGATGGTCTGGCGAATATCGGCAAGGTCCATGGAGGCCCCTTTCACGTAATGGCAGAGTTGACGGGCAACTCAGGTGAGTCGGGTTAGAGCTGGCCTGCGTCCTCGAGGAGGGCGTCCCAGATGGCGAGGGCGGCGGCTGCTTCGGCTACGGGGACGGCTCGGGGGACGATGCAGGGATCGTGGCGGCCGCGGACCGAGAGCTCGGCATTTTCCATGGCGTCCATGTCTACGGTCTGCTGCTCGCGGCCAATAGAGGGCGTCGGCTTTACGGCCATGCGCCACATGACGGGTGCGCCGGTGGAAATACCGCCCAGAATACCGCCGGCGTTGTTGGACTCGACAGCAATATCGCCGGTCTCGGCATCTACGCGGTACGGATCGTTGTTCTCGCTTCCGCGCAAAGCAGCCACGGCAAAGCCCATGCCAAACTCCACGCCCTTTACGGCGGGAATGCCAAACGCGATTTGCGCTATGCGGTTCTCGATGCCGTCGAACATGGGGTCACCGATGCCCGCGGGAAGCCCGTAGATGCCGCACTCCACGATGCCGCCGATGCTGTCGAGCTCGTCGCGTGCGGCCAGAATTTCCTCGCGCATGCGACTGGCGGCCGCGGCGTCGATGCAGGGCAGGTCGTTCGTAAGGATTGCCTTGCGGTCGGCCTCGCGATAGATCATGTCGTCCATGGGCAGGTCGGAGATGCCGCCGATCTGCGCGATGTGCGCCATGACCTTGATACCGCGGGCCTCGAGCGCCTGCAGCGCGATACCGCCGGCGATGCACAAGGGGGCCGTAAGACGTCCGGAGAAATGCCCGCCGCCGGCGACGTCGTGCATGTTGTGGTACTTCACGCGCGCAGGAAAGTCTGCGTGCCCGGGGCGGGGCTTGCGGCGCAGCTCGGAATAGTCCTTGGAGCGCGTGTTGGTGTTCTCGATAATTGCTGCGATGGGTGCGCCAGTGGTGTGCCCATCGACCACACCGGCGATGATATGCGCGGCGTCGGCCTCGCGGCGCTTGGTTGCGGTCTCGTCGCGACCGGGGGCGCGACGGTTCAAAAAGGTCTGCAGCTGCTCCTGGTCAATGGCGATACCGGCGGGAATGCCATCGAGTGAGCAACCGATAGCAGGGGAGTGCGACTGACCGAAAATGCTCAGATGCAAAGCGTTGCCAAAGGTCGAGGACATGCTACTCCTCCTCGAGCGTGACCTTGCCGCCCAGCAGGCGGTAGTGGTCAAAGAAATCGGGATAGGACTTGTTGACGGCCTCGGCGCCGTGGATCACGACCTCGCCGGTAGCACGGCTCGCGGCGATGGCGGCCATCATGGCGATGCGGTGGTCGTTGTGCGAATCGACCTCGCCGCCGGTAAAGGCGTCGACACCCTTGATGATGAGGTCGTCACCGGCAATGCGCACTTGCGCGCCCAGCGCGGTGAGCTCGCGGGTGGTGGTGACCAGGCGGTCGGATTCCTTGATGCGCAGGCGCGCACAGTCACGGATGAACGTGCGGCCCTGAGCGAGGGAGGCCACGGCCGAGATAACGGGCACGAGGTCGGGAATGTCGTGGGCGCTCATCTCAAAGCCGGCGAGTTTGTCGGACTGCACGGTGGCGGCGTTGGTTGAGCGCACGATGCGGGCCCCAAAGCGCGAAAGCGCGGCGAGCACGTTGCGGTCGCCCTGTGCAGAGCTCAGCGACACGCCCTCGACGGTGATGGGGTCGGTACCGATGGCGCCGGCACACAGCCAAAAGGCAGCGTTGGACCAGTCGCCTTCGACAGCAACGCTGCCGGGCGTGCGATACGAGCCACTGCTCACGCGGAAGTTTGTGACTTCGGGCTGGCCGTCCCTGGCGGGAATACGCTCGACGTTGACCTCGACGCCAAAGGCCTTCATGGCCTGGATCGTCAGGTTGATGTAGGGGCGGCTCTCAATGAGGCCGGTCACCTGCACGCAGGAGGGCTGGGCGAGCAACGGGGCTGCCAACAGCAGGCCGGAGATATACTGCGAGCTTACGTTGCCCGGCAGCACAAAGGTGCCCGGGCGCATGCGTCCGCTCGTCTTGAGCGGAAAACCGCCCAGACCCTGTAGGTCGCAGCCGGCGGCGATGATCTCGTCCGAGAGCGGGGAGAGCGGGCGGGTGCCAAGGCGGCCCTGGCCCACGAAGGTGGCTTCCGCACCCAACGCGCAGGCGACAGGCAGCATAAAGCGCAGTGTGGAGCCGCTTTCGCCGCAGTCAAGCGTGCCGCCGGCAAGGGCCTTGAGCAGGCCAAACTCAACACTCTTCATGGTGGGATGGACCTGGAAGCCGTCCTCGACGGTCTCGATGCGGGCGCCCAGGGCCGTAAGGCAACGCACCGTAGCCTCGATGTCGGCGCAGGTGGTGTTGCAGGTGACGTGTGTCTCGCCGTTGGCAAGCGCGGCGCAGATGATCAGGCGGTGCGCCATCGACTTGGACGCGATGGCGGGAACGGTGCCCTTAAGCGGGGACGGGGTGATGCGGGCTAGCATGCGGATGCGTCTCCCTTCTGGCCGAGGCCTTCGGCAATGAGTTCGTGGAAAGTGGAAAGCGGCGTGCGGTCGATGCTGCAGCGGCCAATGCCGTGCGGAATCACCAGGTCGATGGTGTCGCCCGCGCGCTTCTTGTCGTGGAGCGCCTCGGCAAAGACGGCATCGGCATCTAGCTCGCAGCGGGTCTTGAGGCCGTGACGGGCGCAGAGCTCCTCAATACGACCGGGCAGTGCGGCATCGCAGACGCCGTGCAGGGCCGCGGCGCGCGTGATGATACCCATGCCGATCGACACGCAGTTGCCGTGTCCCAGCTCAAAGTGCTCGCAGGCCTCGACGGCGTGTCCGGCGCTGTGTCCAAAGTTGAGGAGCTTGCGCTGGTTGGTTTCACGCTCGTCGGCGACGACCACGGCGCGCTTGATGTCGATATTGCGGGCGATGATGAGCGCTACGCGGGCCACGTCGCGGTTGAGCAGCTCCAGCGTGAGCGGGGTCTTCTCCAGCTCGGCGAAGAGCTCCGGGTCGGCGATCACGGCGTGCTTGACGACCTCGCCGCAGCCGTCAGCGAACTGCTCGGGCGTGAGGGTCGCCAGGCAGCCCACGTCGGCGATAACCACGCTCGGCTGCCAAAAGGCGCCGGCCAAGTTCTTGCCGGCAGCCAGGTCGATGGCGGTCTTGCCGCCCACCGACGAATCCACCATGGCGAGCAGGCTCGTCGGGATCTGCACAAACTTGCAGCCGCGCATGTAGGTGGCGGCCACAAAGCCCGCCACGTCGCCCACGACACCGCCGCCGAGTGCCACGATCACGTCGGAGCGCGAAAGCTCGTGCTCGGCCACAAACTCCAAAATGGCAACATAGGTTTCGGCGCGTTTATGGGCCTCGCCGGCCTCGAAGGTGCAGATGCTCACCTCGTAGCCTGATGCCTCCAGACTCTGCTTAACTGGCATCTGGTAGAGCGGGCCCACGTTGGTGTCCGTCACGATGACGGCCTTGGTGCCGCCGGCAGTGGCGCGCACGAGCGGTCCCGCCTGCTCCAGCAAAAACGTGCCAACATGCACCTGGTAGGGGCGTGCAGTGTCGATATCGATGGTAATCGCCATAAGCTTCGGTCCTTTCGACCTGGCGTGATAGGTGGTCTAGTGGGAGGCCTCGTCGTCGAGCGCGCGCTTAATGCGGTCGCCCTCGGCAAGGAGATTCTCCAGATAGCGCTGGTCGCGGTCCTTAAGGGCGCGGCTGTAGGCGCCGAGCGATTCGATCAGATGGTCGATCTCGAAGGCGAGCGCATCGGCGTCGTCGATCATGAGCTCGGACCACATCTGCGGATTGAGGTGCGCCACGCGGGTGAGGTCGCGGTAGCTGCCAGCCGAAAAGCCGTGGTGGACCTGGGCAGTGGGGCTTTTGACGTAGGCGTTGGATACCACGTGCGCAAGCTGGCTCGTGAAGGCGATGACACGGTCGTGCTCGGCGGCGCTGGTCACGCTGAACTTGCCAAAGCCCAAGGGGCGCACCATCTCGCGCACCTGGCCCAAAAGCTCCAGCTTGAGCGCATCGTCCACCGCGGGCGGTACGAGCACCAGCGGGGCGCCCTGGAACAGGTCGGCGCGGGAGTGTGCATAGCCCGAGTACTGCGTGCCCGCCATGGGGTGCGCGCCCACAAAGTAAAAGCCTTGCTCGCGGGCAAGCTCAAAGGCGCGCTCGCACACGATACCCTTGACGCCCACCGTGTCAATTACCACGGGGCCCATGATGGCCTCGGTATCGGTGGCGTCGGCGAGTGCCTGGGCGTGTGCCTCGAGCCACTCGATGCAGGCTTCGGGGTAGCAAGCCAGGACGATGATGTCGCATTCGCCGAGCGTCTCGTCGTTGAGCTCGCCGGCAACGGTGCCCATGCTGGCAGCCGTCATGACATCGTCATCGGGATCCCAGGCCAGCACACGGACGCCCGCCTGCGCATAGCCGCGGGCAAAGCTGCCGCCGATGAGGCCAAGGCCGACGATGCCGGCGCACTTGGGACCGCCCTGGTTAACGCGCGCGTTTCTCACTGTACCCATGGGCTACTCCATGGTCTCTTGGCAGACGACCTCGCGGATGGCTCGGATGCGGCGCATGGTGTCGTCGAACTGATCGGGGGTGAGGGCCTGGGCGCCGTCGGACCAGGCGCGGCTCGGCTCGTCGTGGACCTCGATCTCCAGGCCGTTGGCGCCGCAGGCGGTCGCGGCGAGCGCCATGGGCTCAACGTAGCGGGTGTAGCCGGTGGCGTGGCTGGGGTCGGCGACGACGGGCAGGTGCGACAGGTGGTGCAGCACCGGCACGGCATTGAGGTCGAAGGTGTTGCGGGTGCGGGTCTCGAAGGTGCGGATGCCGCGCTCGCACAGGATGACGTTGTCGTTGCCCTCGCTCATGATGTACTCGGCGGCCATAAGCAGCTCATCGATCGTGCCGGACATGCCGCGCTTAAGCAAGATCGGAGTCTTGGTCTTGCCGACCTCTTTAAGCAGAGGGAAGTTCTGGGCGTTGCGGGCGCCGATCTGCATGACGTCGATCTTCTTGTCCAGGAAGACCTGCACGTCGCGCGGGTCCATGATCTCGGTGACGATCGGCATGTCGAGCTCGGCAGACGCCTCGCACAGCAGGTCCAGACCGGCGGGGCCCATGCCCTGGTAGGCGTACGGGGAAGTGCGGGGCTTGTAGGCACCGCCGCGCAGCATCGTGGCGCCGGCGGCCTTCACGCGGCGTGCGATGCGGATGAGGTTCTCGCCCTCGACGGAGCACGGGCCGGCGATGACCTGGAACTGATCGCCGCCGATCTTGACGCCGTGGCCGCAGTCGATGACGGAGTCCTCGGGGTGGAACTTGCGGTTGGCGCGCTTGAACGGCTCGGAGACGCGCTGCACGCGCTCGACGACATCCATGGACTCGAGCAGGAACGGGTCGATCTTGGTCGTATCGCCCACCAGGCCGATGATCGTCTCATTCTCGCCGCGCGAGACATCGGTCTTCAGGCCCTTTTTCTCAATCCAGCTGACGATATGGCTGACGGCCTCGTCGCTGGCGCTCTGCTTTAAAATTGCAATCATGGTGTGCCTCTCACCTCGATGGATAACTTTTGCAAAAACGGCCCGCATCGCGAGCCGTGTATATATGGTGCATGAGAGTTTATACTATCTGACTCGCTTTTGCCTTCTAAAGTGGGCCGTTGCGCCGCGTCTTCCTCGGAATTGCAAAGCTTTTTCTTTTATTTTGATAGCCCGTGGTGCACTTGGGTATAATGCCAAACGTTGGCCCTATTAGCTCAGGGGATTAGAGCGTCTGCCTCCGGAGCAGAAGGCCGTTGGTTCGAATCCAACATGGGGCACCATTCCAATTTTGCTCGAACCCGCTGGATGTCCAATCTGGCGGGTTCGCCCTTTTTGTCGTAGTTCAGCGTGACCAGTATCTCGTCCTCCGAGACGGCAGCCTGCCACACGAACGCCTTCAGCAGCGTCGCGTCGTCGAGCGCCGTCCCGCACTGCAGGAAGTCGGCGAAGCGCTCCGGGTCTATCCGCTCGTCCGTGATGGCCTCGAGGTCGTACCTCGCGCGCGCCTGCTGCTCCTCGAGCTCGGCTATGCGCTCGTTCGCGCCCGGCGCTATCACGCCCTGCTCGATGGCGTTGAGGATGTTCCTCAGGCCCCTCTCCGCGGCCCTGAGCGAGTCCTCGGCCTGCCTGCGGCGAGCCCGCACCTCGGCCGTGTCCGCGCGCTCCGCTACCATGTTGGCTATCTGCAGCGCCTCGCCGCGGTCGCCGAGCAGCCCGCGCAGCGCCGAGGCTATGGAGCCCTCGAGCTCCTCGCGCCTGATGTTGCGGACGCACGACCCCGGACAGCTGTAGTACTCGTACTTCACGTTGTTGCGGCCCCTGCCGCTCACGCCCTGCAGGTTCCTGCCGCATTCCGCGCACAGCGCCGCCCCCGCGAGGGCGAAGTCGCCCCAGTTCTCGCTCGAGCGCTGCTTGCGGCACTTGATTCCCTGGACCTCCATGAACGTCACCTCGTCCACTATCGCCGGCATCCCGCCCTCGCGGACGATGCCTCCCCACTCGTACCTTCCCGTGTACCTGCGGTCGCGCAGCATCTGCTGCACCATCGCCTGGCCGCACGGGTTGCCCTTGCGCGTCCTGAGGCCGCGCCGCGCGAACTCGCGCGCTATCGCGTTCATGGACATGCGCTCCAGCCTCAGCGCGAAGGCCTCGCGCACCCACGCCGCCTGCGCCTCGTCGACCTCGTACTCGTCGTCCTCGTTCCTGTGGTATCCGAAGATGCGCACGCCGTTGGTCTTGCACTTGAGGGCGTTGCCCTCCATGCCTCGCTTCGTGCGTATCGCTGTCTTCTTGGACTCGCAGGCGGCGAGGCCCTCGAGCAGCTTCTCGTAGATGATGCCCTCCGGGCTGTCGGGTATCTGCTCGAGCGCCGAGACCAGCTTGACGCCGTGCGTGGCGAGCTCGCGCTTGTATATCGGCGCGTCGTACTCGCCGCGGCTGAAGCGGTCCATCATGTACACGAGCACGATGTCGCTCTCGCCGGCGTTGGCTATCATCCGCTGGAACTCGGGGCGGTCGTCGGTGCGCCCCGACACGGCGCGGTCGCAGTACTCCGCCGCGACCCCGTAGCCCTCGCGCGCGCACCACTCGCGGCAGACGCGCAGCTGGTCCTCGATTGAGGCCTCGCGCTGCCTGTTGCACGAGAACCTCGCGTATATCACTGCCTTCTTTGGCATAATGTAGATGTCACCCTTCCTTCAAGTTGAGTTTGCATGGGTGCACTGGTTGGATGCCCTGTCGGCTATAGCGGTACCGGCGCTGCCGACGGGGCTCTTTTATTTTCCGAGATAGACAACGGTCACCCTCCATATGGGAAAGCCGTCGTGACCTTCTCGCTTTTGGCAGCAGGCGAAATAGGGGCGTTCGCCGGCATGCTCGGCGAGGGTCTTGTAGTGCACGCACCTCGCGCTGACATCGGCCGCCATCGCCCCATCCACAAAGACGGCGACATGCGGTTTCGCCGTTGACCCGCGAGGAGTCGGGATCAGCTCCGTGGAGACCTCGACCGGAAATACCCCGCTTTTTCTCATGCCGGTCCACTTGTCATCCTCGATGTAGACACAGTCTCCGTCCACGCCCACCGGCAGTTCTCGCCCACACGCCTTCGACAGTTCAAGCCTGGTGCGCTCCGATAAGGCGGCCGACTCGCATTCGGGGGAATGTCTTTCCTCGAAGCTGACGTCGCGTCCAAGGCCCTTACAGGCATCGAGCCACGCGAATATCTCCTCGGGCTCGTCGATCATCATGACGACGGTCGGGATTCCCTTGGCGTACCATCCCGTCATTCTGCACGACACAGTGATCCTGTATCCGAGCTCCGTAATGTCCTTGAACGTGTTTCCGAGAGCCGACGCTGCCCCAAACACCTTTCCTTTGTATGCGAGCGCGAAGCCGTCGTCCGTGGTGTCCCATACGCCACCCGTGAGCTCGCTTCTCAGCCGCATTGGTTTCGTCACGACCTCGGCATCGAACACATCACCTTTACGAATCTTCCTCAACGGCTCGCCGTAATAGACGTATGCGGGTCGCTCACACTCACCGCGAAACGATATGGACTTGCCAACGCCAACCTGCTGGCCAATCTTAGCGGCAGCAGCGTCCCCTATCATATCTTTCGCCGTGCTGAGAGCGGCGTTAGCGGCGGCTCTCGCAATGTCACCGAACAGACCCATAGGTCATTCCCCCTCGTCCCACGAACCAGTCCCAAGCAACTCATCGACAGAGCACCCATAGAATCTGGCGAGCTTCACAAGTTTCGTTCCATTTATCTCGCGCTGCCCGTTTTCAATCATCGAGTACATGGGTACGCCGATGCCGAGTGCGCTGGCAACCTCTGGCTGCTTCTTCTTGTATTTGAGCCTCGTTTCTTTGAGGCGAAACTTCATGCCCACGGTTACCTCCTGTTTCTAAGCGTGAGCATATTGTACAAAAAGATTTACAAATAGTGAAATCATGCTTGCAAACAGCTGGGCACTAATCTATATTCACGTATTGTGAAGTTCACAAATAGTGAAATGGAGGTGCAAATGAATCCCATTGCTAGCGAACGTGTCCGCATTGGTCTCAGTCAAGAGGACCTGGCAGAGAAGATCGGCCTCAAGAGTCGAGCTACTGTCGCCAGTTATGAGAATGGAGGAGAGATCCCCGGCTCGAAACTGGTGGCGATGACTCGCCTGTTTAAGTGTTCGGCTGACTACCTACTCGGTCTTACCGACAACCGGACGGTGTCCTAAATGGACGCCAAGGAGCACGAGGAGAAGCCCAAGACCCCGCGCGAGATAGCGCTCGACACCATGTGCTCGACGCTTCGGGCGGCGTACCGGGAATGGGAGAGGAAGGAGGGGAGCAAGAGACAGTGAGGCCATGGTCGACACATGAGATCCGGTACCTGAGGGAGCACGCCGGCGACGGAGCCAAGGAGATAGCCAAGGCGCTCGGGCGGACTACCGAGGCCGTGAAGCTCCAGGCGAGGAAGTGCGGCATATCGCTCCGGCAGCGCTGGATGTGCCCGAAGTGCGGGCGCATGACGTTCAAGCCGCTGAATAAGGCGAACGGCTGGTGCGCGGAGTGCACGAAGGAGGGCCACGTGGCAGACCTCAGGGAGCAGGCCAGCGCGATGCGCGAGGAGGCTGCGAGGTCCAAGCGGAACGACCGCGAGCGGCAGAGGTGCTACAGCGCCAAGAGCCGCGCGAAAAAGTCCCAAAAATAAAGACCCTAAAAAGCACCCTAGCCATGACCTGCGGAAACATCAGAAGGGAACACAAGATGTACACATACAAAGAAGCGAGCGCCCCCAGCTACCAACTTGTGAGCACTCGCAAATACAGGCCCAGACACGAGGCTCAGACCATCATAGCACCCAAGGCATACCGACCGACCGTCCGCGAGCAGCTCGACTCCGACACTTTCAAGGCAGGAGTCATGGTCGGCTTCATCGCCGCAGCAATCCTGTTCGCTGCTGTCCTGACCGTCTTCGTCCTGCCGACGATGGACGGCGCGGTCCAGGCGGCCAAGGCGGCATGCGCGGCGGGAGCGGTCAATGCGTAACGACGAGAGGTACCGCCAGAAGCCTATGAGCAACCAGCTCGAGATATTCGGGCTCGGCGCGGACGGCGAGCAGGACATGGCGGACGCGCGCGCATGGATAGGCGAGCACCCGCGGGCGTGGGACTTCATGGTCGAGCAGGCCACCCGCCTCAACCGCAAGGGCTACGTCTCGATCAACTACCTCATCCACATGGTGCGCAACGAGCTGCACGTCGGCGTGAAGAACGGCCTCGCGCCGAGCCTCGCCCGCATCATGGAGGCGCGCTACCCGCACCTCAAGCACGCATTCAACAAGCACCGCTCCAAGAGCGACGGGTTCCGCGATGAGTAGGAGCAGGAGGACCGCCAAGGACGCGGGCACGAGGTTCGAGCGCCTGGTCGCCGACTACCTCGCCGGGAGGCTGGGGGCCGACATCGACAGGCAGGTCAAGACCGGATCGAGGGACACGGGCGACATCCGCGGCGTGTCGGTGGCCGGGCGCGGCATCGCAATCGAGTGCAAGGACTACGCGGGGAAGCACGAGCTGCCCAAGTGGCTGCGCGAGGCTGAGACCGAGCGAAGGAACCGCGGGGCCGACTACGGCGTTGTCGTCTGGAAGCGCCGCGGGACGGCAATACCGGGCGAGCAGTTCGTGACCATGACGTTGGAGACGTTCGCGGCGATGCTCGCGGGCGCCGAGAAGGAGGAATAGCTATGGAGAGCACAAACATACCGGTGGAGATCGACGCGAAGTTCAAGCAGGCCACCGTGAAGGGCGGCATCGCCGTCCTGCAGTTCGAGGTCGACACGGAGGACAGCGCGGCGTTCGACGCCATCCGCAAGAGCGGCGAGGAGGTCTGGCTGTCCATCCAGAGCAAGCAGCCCCAGATCCTGTTCGTGAGCCACGACGGGGAGGTGACCGAGTGATGGCGGACTACAAGGGGATGTTCGCCGAGCTGGTCGAGCTCGCCACGGAGGAGCAGGCGATGTTCGCCATCTCGGTGATAACGAAGTCCGACGAGTCGTTCCACAGGTTCATGGACGCGCGCGAGAGGCTGTCCAAGTGGATCGTCGAGCACGCGGCGGTCATCGACGAGGTGCTGACCGAGGAGAGGTACAACCGGATGCTCAACGAGGAGGTCAAGTGATGGCAGGGGAGAGCAAGGCCGAGGAGGTCGTGGCCGAGGTCATCGAGGAGCAGGAGGCGCCCGACCTCGTCGTCACGTACTCGCCGTCCGTCATCAGCGCGAACTTCGACGCGATGGAGGCCAGCATCCGCGCGAAGGTCGCGGACTACGAGGGCGCCAAGTACGACCTGACCAAGGACGAGTCCATCAAGGAGGCCAAGAACGACCGCCACTACCTCAACGGCCTGAAGAACGAGATCGAGGAGCGCCGAAAGGCCGTGAAGCGCGAGTACAACAAGCCGCTCGCCGCCTTCGAGAATCGCTGCAAGGAGATCACGTCCATCATCGACGGAGCGTCGGACGGCATCAAGGCGCAGCTCGACGGGGCGGAGGAGAGGCGCAGGGCGGGCGCGAGGGCCGCGCTCGAGGCCCACTACAGGGAGTTCGCCGAGCTCCTCGCTCCGGTCGTGCCCTACGAGCGCCTGCACGACGACAAGTGGCTCAACAAGTCCTTCGGCGAGGTCAAGGCGAAGAAGGCCCTCGAGGAGAAGGTCTCCGCCGTCGCCCGCGACTGGGACACGCTCAAGGCGCAGCGCGGCTCCATGGCCCACTACGAGGTCGCCGAGCGCGAGCTGTTCCGCACGCTCGACCTCGGCTCGGCGCTCAACGCCGCCCGCGCCGCCGACGAGGAGGACGCCCACATCGCCGCCATGCGCGAGGCGGTCGAGTCCAAGCCCGCGCCGCGTCCCGCGCCGAGGCGCCAGGCGGAACCCGCCGCCGCGGCGCGCCCCGAGCCGTCCTGCGCGTGGACGGTCGAGATCCCGTCCGCCACGCGCTCGCAGATGGAGCAGCTCGCCGCGGCGCTGCGCGAGCGCGGAATCACCGGCACCATCAAGCGCAAGGGGGTGTGCTAGATGGCGGAGGAGGAGATGACGCTCTCCCAGGCGATAGCCAAGGTTCAGCGCTCCGTGACCGTCCCCAAGGCTCGCTACAACGCGTTCGCGAAGTTCAGCTACCGCTCGTTCGAGGACATCGTCGCCGCGCTCAAGGAGCCCTGCAAGGAGGCGGGCGTGGCGTTCACGCTCCACGACAACATCTGCAAGGTGGGCGACCGCTACTACGTCGAGGCCACGTGCACCTTGTTCTTCGTGGACGGGCACGGCGAGAAGAAGGAGTTCAAGGCCTACGCCCGCGAGGCGGAGCACAAGAGCGGCTCCGACGACGCGCAGGTGACCGGGATGGCGTCGAGCTACGCGCGCAAGTACGCGCTTTGCGGCCTGTTCGCCATCGACGGGCAGAGCGACCCGGACGCACTGTCGGACAAGCCCGAGAAGGAGCCGCCCGAGAGCGGCGGCTTCACGGCGAAGTGCAAGGCCTGCGGCACGGCCTACGCCTTCGAGTCGAAAGAGCAGTACGAGGAGTTCAAGAAGCATCCCGGCTGCTGCGCCACCCCGACGTGGCGCGTCCTGTAGGCCATGCAGGACATGTACGCGCAGCGCGAGGAGCTGTTCGAGCGCCTCATGGCGGAGCTGGACACGCTCAGGCGGACCGGCCAGCAGTACGCCGAGAACGAGGCGGACTACCGCAAGGCGCTGCGCATCGCCATCCTCGAGGAGCGCTCCAAGGGCACGCCGGTGACCATCATCGGCGACCTGTGCCGGGGGCGCGAGGAGATAGCCGAGAAGAAGCAGCTGCGCGACTGCGCCGAAGCCCTCTACAAGGCATCGAGCGAGGCGATCATGGCGCTGAAGCTGCGAATCAAGACAGTAGACGCCGACATCCAGAGGACATGGACGAGCGGCGGAGAGGAGACATACAGATGAGCATCAACAGAGTGGTCGTGTCGGGCAATTTGACCCGAGACCCCGAGCTGCGCGTCACGCCGGGCGGCACGCAGGTGCTGGGCTTCGGCGTCGCGGTCAACGACCGCCGCCGCAACCAGCAGACGGGGGAGTGGGAGGACTACCCAAACTTCATCGACTGCACCATGTTCGGCAACCGCGCCGAGGCGCTCTCGCGCATCCTGCGCAAGGGCATGAAGGTCGCCATCGAGGGGAAGCTTCGCTACAGCTCCTGGGAGGACAAGAACGGGGGCGGCAGGCGCTCGAAGGTCGAGATCATCCCCGACGAGGTCGTCCTCATGAGCCAGAACCCCAACGGCCAGCAGGCGCCGCAGCAGTACGCGCCGCAGGGCTACCAGCAGGCATACCCGCCCCGACAGGCGCCGCAGCCGGCCCCGCAGGCATACGCGCCGCATCCGGCACCGCAGCAGCCCGCGCCGCAATGGAACGCCCAGCAGGCCTACCAGCAGGCCCCGCAGGCGGTACCGCAACCGGCACCGCAGCAGGCAGCGCCGCAGCCGGCACCCGCCCAGCAGCAGCTGGACGTGTACGACGAGGACATCCCGTTCTGATGGGGCGCTTGCTCGACATCATCCGCGACCACTGGGAGGCGGTCCTGTTCGCCGCCTCCTTCTCCGCGGGTTTCCTGTTCTTCTCTTCGCTTCTCTGGGGGTGGTTCTGATGGCGTTCACCGTGTTCGACAGCTTCGCCGAGGTCTACGACGACTTCGACGAGAGTGACCCCGAGGACATGCGCGACCGCGCGGTGCTCGCGGACGCAATCATGATGTACGGCCTTCACGGAGTCGAACCCGACCTCCCGAAGCACCTGCGCCGCGTGTTCAAGGCGATGAAGAACGCCATCGACAACTCCAAGGACGCGCGCGGCAGGGGCGGCAAGGGCGGCCGCCCGCGCAAGAAACCAGTTTCCGACAAACCAGAAACGCAGGTTTCGGAAAGCGAAAACCTAGGTTTTCCAAACGTGAAACCAGTTTCCGACAAACCCGAAACGCAGGTTTCGGAAAGCGAAAACCCTAACCTAACCTACCCTACCCTGTCCTGTCCTGAACTGGATTGTGATGAGCTGTCCTGTGATGGGGGCGATGCCCCCGCCGCGCCGCCCGAGTTCGAGCCGCCGACCCTCGACGAGGCCCGCGGGTACTTCGGCGCCAACTGCCTGAGCGGCGACCCGGACGCCTTCTGGGCCTACTTCGAGTCGCAGGGATGGGTCAAGGGCAACGGCCAGCCGGTGAGCAACTGGGGCGCCCTGGCGCTCGACTGGTCAAGGCGCCAGAAGCGCATCGACGCCGACGACCGGGCGAGGGGCAAGCCCACCGCCTCGGAGGTCGAGGCCGCGACGTTCAGGCCGACCAGGACGCCCGAGGAGGCACTGGCCGAGCAGGAGCGAAGGTGGGCGTCCGAGCACCCAGGCATCGACCCGGCCAAGGTCGAGGCCCCGCGGGGCACGACCGCGAGCAGGGACCGGTTCGGGCTGTACCAGGACGCGCAGAGGCTGCTGGCCGCCCGCGCCGCGTGCGAGGGGAGGCTCTCATGATCCTCGACGCGGGCCTGCTGAGGGGATGGCCGAAGGAGCGCGCCGAGCTGTACGGCAAGCCCCACCTCGGGGCGAGGTACACGCACGGCGCGGCCTACGAGCCGACGCAGGCCCGGTGCGCGGTGTGCGGCAGGCGCGCCTCCAACTGCCACCACGTCGCCCGCAGGTCGTGGGGAAAGACGTTCAGGCTCGTCACTCCCAACGGGGTGTGGGAGCTGCGCAGCCCGCTGTTCGCCCTGTGCGGCTCCGGCACGACCGGGTGCCACGGGAAGTTCCACGACGGCGGCCTCAGGGCCGAGTGGGTATGGCGCACCGGGGCGGCCGAGGAGGCATGGTGGTCGGGCACGCTCCTCAGGGAGTACCCGCCGCACAGCCCCGACCTCTACGAGTTCGGCTACTGGGCCATCACCGACCGTTACGGAAACGAGATCATCCGAGAGGTGAAATGACGATGGAGATCACCAACTGCGAGCAGTACGTGCTCGCCGAGCTTGACTACGAGCAGCGCCGCAACGAGCGCCTCGCGGCCGAGAACAACAAGCTGGCCAAGCAGCTCGACGCCATGACAAAGAGGGCGAACGGCTACAGCCGGATCATCAACCGCCCCAAGACGCCCATCGAGGCGCTGGCCGACGAGGTCATGCGCGAGGAGATGCTGACCCGCTTCACCTACGCCGAGGTCACGGACGTCAAGAGCGCGTTCAGCGGAAGGCTGCTCGACTTCGACGAATGGTGCCACGATGCGATGCGATATGTGGCGCTGGCGGACGACGTCGGCGAGGAGGAGTTCACCCGGTTCATGCGCCGGGACCTCAAGAAGATCTACGACAAGAAGGTGGCCAAGAGTGCCGAGTAGAGGCTGCCGTGCCCGACAAGAGCGGCAGGGCGGGCCGATGAATGACGAGAGGGCCGTCGCCGCGGCCATCCACGCCGGGCTCCAGAGCGACGGCGTGACCGACCTCTACACGGGCGACTGCAGGGGCTGCGGCGAGTGTTGCTCGCGCTTTCTGCCCGTGAGCCCGTTCGACCGGGTGCGCCTCGAGGCGTACGTGCGCCGGAACGGAATCGTGCCCGCCGAGTCCAGGGCTGAGTACGACCTGCTGTGCCCGTACCTCACGGATGGGCGCGAGTGCGCAGTCTACGCCGCGAGGCCCGAGATCTGCCGCGCCTACCGGTGCGACAGGCACAAGAGGGGCGAGCTGGGCATGTTCTTCGGCGCGGAGTGCGCCGAGGTGACCGACATGCGCGAGCTCGCGGAATCAACGGCCCGCGATGTCTATGAATGCGAATAGGAACCGAATGGAAGGAATACCGATGACCGACGAGAAGAAGACCGGCGAGACGTCCGAGACGCCATACCCCGGGACGCTTAGCTGGGCGGCGACGCGGTTGCTGGAGGCAATCGGCGATGCCGCGAAGGCCGTCGCCGAGATGCTGTGGGAGAGCATCTCCCGCGTGTTCCGAGACGCCCGCCGTCTCATGAGGAAGCTCGCGAAGGCGCTCGACCCGAAGTGGCGGCGCCGCCGCCGCGCACTCGCTCGCTCGCGCCGCAACAACCTGTACCTGAAGAGCATCGGGAGGCGCCGGTGATGGGCGGCAAGTACGGGAAGGAGCAGGGGAATGGCTAGGAACGTCTACGGCGGCTACTGCCGCGAGTGCGGCAGGTGGACGCCTCCCGGGTTCGGGCACTTCGAGCGCTACCGCGGCGGCTGGCGCGTCCACTGCGTCGAGTGCGCGAGCGGGCGGAAGCTGCCGCCCGAGGGAGACCAGGCTGCGCGGGACATGCGGCGCCACGTCAGGAACATGGTGAACGACGGAAGGTACGGGAAGAGGGGATGCAGATGACGGGGAACGATAGGCCGGACATCTACGCGGACGGGCTCCGGGAGGAGCGATGCGAGAACTGCCTGCACTGCTGCGCGACGGTGCTGCGCACCGTCCACGGCGTGGAGCGCACGGAGTGCGAGTGCGGGCGGCGCCCGGAGTTCGTGCGCCGCACGCAGGGGCTCGCCAGGTGCAACTACTGGGAGGCGCGATGAGCGGATGGGATGAGCTCGGCCGCGAGCAAGACATGGCCGCGGCGAGGGCCGTCGGCTACCTCGAGGGCATGTACGACGTGGTCGTCGTCAGGAAGAGGGTGGCGTAGATGCGAGTTCTTATCGCCTGCGAGGAGTCGCAGCGCGTGGCGCTTGAGTTCCGGAAGATGGGGCACGAGGCTTACAGCTGCGACCTTGAGGAAGCGGGGGGGGGTCACGACCTCATGCACCTCAACGTCGACGCTCTCCAGATGCTCAAGCTCAGGTGGGACCTGGTGATCGCGCACCCGCCATGCACGTATCTCACCGTCACCGGCAACCGCTGGTTCGACGAGGGGAAGTACGGCGACAGAGCGCGCGAGCGCAAGGCTAACCGTGAGGCCGCCGTCGAGTTTTTCATGGCGTTCGCCAAGTGCGATGCGCCGCACGTCGCAATCGAGAACCCCGTCGGCTGTATGAGCACAAGATGGCGCAAACCGGACCAAATCGTGCAGCCGTACATGTTCGGCGACCCGTTCGAAAAGAAGACGTGCCTGTGGCTGAAGGGGCTCGAGCCGCTCAAGCCGACTGATGAGGTCGAGCCTGAGCCGCGCAAGGTCTTCAAGTCAGGCAACTCCATGCCGGCATGGTACGCGGACGCCTGGCATCTGCCGCCACACGAACGCGCCAAGGTTCGCAGCCGCACGTTCCCGGGCATCGCAAAGGCGATGGCCAACCAGTGGTGCGAGCAGATCGGGATGGAGGGCGTATAACGCCAGATAAGGAGGAATGATGATTCAACTGCCAAAGGATGCCGACGGTCGAGAGATTCCGCTAGATACCAAGGTTCTATACGACAGGCATGGCGATGTTTACGAAGTCGCTTGCTATGTCTATGCGGTGCGTCAGACCATTTCAAGGCGCATTTGGGATGCGAAGATGCTAGACGGCACAATCCGCTACACGACAAGCCTTTACCTCACCCCGCCCGACAGCTGGGAGAAGCTGGAAGAGGACTTGGACAGGGGTGCGGACGCGCTGAATTACGAAGCCTGCGCCTATTTTGGCAAGAGTGCGTGCGACTGTTCGTCGTGCATCGCCGACAAAGGCGAAACCTGCGAAAGGGTTGTCATGCGCGACATCGCCGACCGCATCCGCAAGCTGAGGGGTGATGGCGATGCCTAGCGATTGTCCCTACTGCGGAAAGCCGCATTTCAACTTCGGCGATGACGAAGAGGAAGTCGAGATGTGGATTCAAAAGACGCGCGACGGCGAGCACGTCATCGCCGTAGACCCTCCGGGCGCATGGAGCGCCCCTATCAATTACTGCCCGTTCTGCGGACGATTACTAAGGGGTGAGGGCGAATGACGACACATCGACTCAAGGTCTTTGCAAAATACGCCGACGCAATCATGAGCGGGGCCAAGACGTTCGAGATTCGCAAGAACGACCGGGGCTACGAGGTCGGCGACAAGATCGTGTTCGATGTAGTCACGAACGAAGGCTACGCCGTCGGGGAAGCAGCCAGGCATCCGCTCAACGGTAAAGTCTACCGAATCGACTACATCCTCGACGGTTTCGAGGGCCTCGCCCAGAAATACGTGGCGCTGGCCATATCCAAGGAGGGCGAATGATTACCGATGATGTGCGCCGCGAGACGGCGAAGAGGCTACGCGAGAAAAAGAAGGAATTTTTCGGCGAACGCAGTTGGTTCCCGCAGGACCTGACTTCCTACCAGAGCATGTATCTCACGGCTATCGACGAGTGTCTGCCAGACGGCGAGTGCGGATTCGACGTCCTCGCCGACCTCATCGAGCCCGAGCCCGTCACCGGGGACACCTCGGACGGCTTCCACACGTTCGACGAGCTGTACCGCCACAGGGCCGTCCTGTTCTCATTCATCGTGGCGTGCTTCCCCGGAGCCTCGTGGAAGTCCAGGCGGCATCATGACGGGACCATGTACGACGGCATGTTCATCGTCGGCATCGAGACGCCCTGGGGGTCGGCGACGTACCACTACGACGCCGACAAATGCTGGGACATGTTCCCGTGCCAGGAGCTCGACCGTGCGCCGGAGTGGGACGGGCACACGCCGGACCAAGCAATCGAACGAATTGAGCGCCTCGCGCGGAGACTCACCGATGCACGCGGCGGCGAGAGGACTGAAATCAGGTCCTGCTGGAACGTCTACGACGACATGGCATACGGCTCATGCGACAACGGCTTCCTGTGCTCGGTCTGCGGCTGCAAGGTCGAGGACGAGGAGCACTACCGAGTGAGCGGCGTCTGGAACTTCTGCCCGGAGTGCGGAAGGAGGGTGGTAAAGCGATGATCGTCGTCGAGAAGAGGGACGTGCCCGAAGACTGCACGACATGCCTGTACGGACGCCCCAACGGGTGCGCCAACGCCGACCGCCAGAAGGACTGGATGCGCTACCGCTTGTGGATGGGCCTCGAGCAGTGCCCGAGCTGGTGGCTCGACCAGAACCGATTCGAGAGGGCGTGACGCGATGGCGACCGAGTACGTTTTGGACGCCGACAAGATTGCGCACTGGCGCATCGACAACCACGTGCCGCTCAAGCAGCTGGCGCGTGTGGCCGGCGTCAACCTCAGCAGCCTGAGCCGTGCCATCCGCGACGGCCGTGAAGTGAAGATGAACCTGCTGCTGAACCTCGCGGAGGCGATGGGCGAAGACCCGCGGGACATCGTGAGGCCGAAAGACAGGGCGAACGAGAAGGCGGAAGGGCGGTGACCGGCGTGGAGGATAGCGAGATTCCCGAGCGCTGCAGGGCGTGCTATGCCGCCGAGTCTTGCGGTGGAGACAACCAACGCCGAAAAAACGTCTGGAAGGACTGCCAGTTCCCGTCTTTCCAGATTGGCCCGCCCCGGATCTCAATCAATCCGTGGCAGTTCGAGGGTTTTTTGACGCCCGCGGGTGAGCACGGGCGGATTACGACAAGGAGGGGGGCCTGATGGCGGGATATGAACCGGAAAGCGGCTGGAACCTACCGCCGGGGTGCTTCGAGGGCGACCCCGACGCACCGTGGAACAGGGAGGAGCCGAGAACCTGCGGCGAATGCTCGCACCTGCTCGAGGGATGCTGCGACTACGGCATCTGCGAGATAGAGTTCGACGACGCCTTCCGGGAGAAGTTCGACGGGGCGGACGCGGAGCCGGGCGATGTCGCCTACTGGGCGCTCCCATGGATAGCGAACCACATGAGGGACATGCAGGAGGCGGCGTGCGACATGTTCTGTGGCTGATGCCGCTGGCGGCGCTCTCGGCGCTGCTGGCGTGGGCGGCGAGGTCCGCATGGGCGCTCGCCGTGGTTCTGACCGTTCTCGTGCGCATGGCGTGCGGGTGAGATTGGAGGATTGAATGGACGAGATCGGAAGGCTGATCGGCAGGCTCATCGGGTGCCTCATCATGACGGTACTCGTGTTGCTGTGCGTCGCCGCAGTGCTGTGGTGCATGCAGCTGGTCGTGGGGCTGGTCGCATGAGTGTGGGCGAGAGGGTGGCGCGGCAGCTCCGCGACGCCGCGGCCCTGCTGTAGTCCATGGCGGACGACGTGGCGGGGGACATCGACGAGAGGTTCGTGCTGCCGCCCATAACGCTCACCATCAAGATAGGAAGCACCGATGAGACCCCGACCCTGTCGGTGAAGAAGGACTACCTCGCGAGGAAGCGCCTGGCATGACGTGGAGCTCCAACGGCAACGCCGAGCGCAAGCTCAAGGCGAGGCTCCGCGCCGAGGGCAGGGCGTGCCACATATGCGGACAGCCCATAGACTACAGCCTGCCGCCCGGCACGCCGTGGAGCTTCGAGGCCGACCACGTGGTGCCGAGGGCGAGGGGCGGCGCGGTGCTGGACTACTCGAACCTCGACGCTGCGCACCGCATATGCAACCAGAGGAAGGGCAAGCACATGCCGGGCGACGCGAGGCCCGTCGAGATAAGGCGCACGAGGCTGTTCTGAAGGCTCGAGACAACTGAATAGGCGGGGCTGAAAAGCCTAACTGGAGGCGCGGTCGTTTGCTCGGCTGCGCCTCACTGCTTTTTGGGGCGCTGAGCCGCCGATGGCGGGGGCATCGCCCCTCCCCGGGGGTGCACGGACACCCATGCTTGCCAGTGCCGATTTCCCCCCGCCCCATGACCCCAGGGCGGGGGTAGGCCGCGAATCTCACCCGCATCGCACAATGCGGGCACGAGAAAGGAGGCTGGGATGCCGGAGATGCCGGAATCGGTCGCATCCGATGACTATCAATCGCAGATCTGGGCGAGCGTAACCGCATCGGGGCGCTTCTCCGACGAGGACGTGCCGAACCTCGCGCTGCTGTGCTACTGGCACGCCGTGGCGAAAGCGGCGGAGGATGCCATGAGCAAGGGCAAGTCCGTGAAGGTGCTCGACCCCGTCGGCTACAAGCCCATCAAGGCGAAGAACGGCAGGCACGCCATCATGGAGCGCCCGCACCCCGCCGTGTCCGTACTCAAGCAGGCGACCGCCGAGATACGCGCGCTCAACGAGCTGCTCGGGCTGTCGCGCAAGGCGGTGCCCATCCAGGTGCAGCAGGCGCGTCCGCAGAGCGAAGGCGCGAAGGTGCTGAGCCTGATGTTCGCCGACCGCGAGCGCAAGGCCAAGGCGGCGGGCGCCTGATGGAGCCCAGGCAGACGCCGACATACGAGGCGAACGTCCCGGAGGACCTCAGCGGCGACGGCGGGATGGCGTGCGAGCTCGCGACCGCCTACTTCGGCGACCCGCTCCCGTGGCAGCCGCACCTGCTCGACGCGATGCTGGCCCGCGATGCGCGCGACAAGTACCTGCTGCGCACGCTGGGCATCTCCATCCCGCGCCAGAACGGAAAGAGCTGGGTCGTGCGAGCAAGGTGCTTCTACGGCGCGCTCAACGGCGAGAAGATCCTGTACACCTGCCAGCACGGCGACACATCCGACCAGATGTTCAAGGAGCTGTCCCAGCCATTCGAGGACGAGGACGAGACCGAGCTGCACGACCTCCTGCTCGCCGTGCGCAAGACGAACGGGCAGCAGGCCATCAGCCTCAAGAACGGCGGACTCATCCGCTTCACCACCCGCACCAACTCGCTGGCGCGAGGCAAGACCTACGACGTGCTCATCTACGACGAGGCGCAGGAGCTCACGGACACGCAGCAGGCGGCGTCCCTGCCTGCCATCTCGGCGAGCGCGATGCACAACCCGCAGACCATCTACCTCGGAACGCCGCCAGGCCCCGACAACGTCGGCACGGTGTTCCGCGACCTCCACGACGACGTGCACGACGGAGAGTCCGAGATGGCGTGGATCGAGTGGGGCGCGGACGAGATAGGCGACGTCCACGACGAGTCCCGCTGGTACGAGTACAACCCGTCCATGGGCACCGTGCTCAACTACGAGGCCGTCAAGGGCGAGTCCGAGCAGATGCAGCCCGACGTGTTCGCGCGCGAGCGCCTCGGGTGGTGGGCGAAGACGGGAGGCTCGCTCCTCTACGCCCTGTCCTCCAAGAAGTGGGACGGATGCCGACGCGACTCGGCGCCCACTGGCGGAAAGCTCGCCTTCGGCGTGAAGTTCTCCGCAGACGGCTCCAACGCCGCGGTGTCCTGGGCGCTCGCCGACAGGGACGGACCGTCCTACGTCGAGCTGTACGACGTGATGGGCGCTTCGGGCGGAACGGTCGCGATCTCGGACATGCTCCTGCGCAACCGAGATGAGATCGCGTGCGCCTGCATCGACGGCAAGTCCGGAGCGGACGCGCTTAAGCGGCGGATGCTCGACGGCGGCTTCAGCAAGTGCGCGCTCGTGATGGGCACGCCCGCAATCGTGCAGGCTGCGGCGTCGATGCTCAAGGACGAGGTCGACTCGGGCACGCTGTCTCACATCGAGTCGCCGGCGCTCGACGACTCGGCGCGCAAGTCGCTCAAGCGCGACATAGGCAGGGACGGATGGGGCTTCGCGGATGGTCCCGACTCCATCGCCGCACCCATCGAGTCCGCATCGCTCGCCCTCTGGGCGGCGAGAACCACGAAACGAGACCCGCGAAGGGAACAGGAGGCCAGCTTCTGATGGCAGCAGTGAACATGGAACTGGCGGGGCAGGTAGCATCCGCCGCAGGCTTGGAGCCGGGGGACGCGGCCCTCGTCCGCGAGCTCATGACCGTCTGGCGCGAGCACCGCGCCAGCAACCTCGAGCGCGAGGACTACTACCTCGGGCACGTGTCGGTGAAGGACCTCGGCATCGCCATGCCGGCGAGCCTCGCCAAGAAGATCAACCCGCGCGTGGACTGGCCCCGCAAGGCCGTGCATGCACTCGCAGACCGCTCCATCTTCAACGGTTACACGTGCGCGGACGAGCAGACGAGCAAGGCCCTCCGCGCCATCTGCGAGTCGAACCAGCTGGAGCGCCTCTACCGCAAGAACCTCATCGGCGAGCTGAAGCACTGCTGCGGCTTCTGGACCGTGACGGACGGCGGCGGCTACCCGGTCATCTCGGCTTACCCCGCCACCGCGGCGGCGGCCCTGTGGGACGATGCGCGCAAGGCCATCAGGGCCGGCATCGTCGTGGCGGAGTCCAAGAAGATGCCCGGCGACGCCGAGCGCGTGCCGACCGTGGTGCACCTGCTCACGGCCGACAGCCTCGTGGTGCTCACGCGCGACGGCGGCTCGTGGGTCGCCGAGTACCGCGAGCACTCGATGGGGCGCTGCCTCATGGAGCCGATGGCTCATGGCGCGACGCTCGAGCGCCCCTTCGGCACCTCGCGCATCAGCCGCTCCGTCATGAGCATCACCGACGACGCCATCCGACAGCGCGCCCGAATGGAGGTCGCCGCCGAGGCCGCGACCCTGCCGCAGACGTGGCTGCTCGGCACCTACAAGAAGATGCTCAACGACGGCAACAAGTACGACGCCTCGATGGGCGCCGTGAACGAGATCACCAAAGACCCGGACGGAGACAAGCCCACGGTCTGGCAGTCCGCTCAGCTGCAGATGGCCCCGCTCACGGAGTACCTGCGCCAGCTCGCCTGCCAGATGTCGGCCGTGACCAACGTGCCGGTGAGCTTCTTCGGCGTGTCCAACGACAACCCGTCCTCCTCGGACGCCATCGCCGCGTCCCTCGAGCCTCTTGTCATCGACGCCAAGAACCTCAACCGCGACAACGGCACGGCGCTGCGCAACGTGGCCTACATGGCGCTCGCCGTGGCGAACGGCACCGATTTCGCCACCGAGCGCGATGCGGGGCATGAGATCAACCCGCGATTCCTGTCCCCGGCGTACCCGTCCACGGTGAGCCTGTCCGACGCGCTGCTCAAGCAGGTGCAGGCGCTCCCGAAGCTCGCCAACTCCACGGTCGCCTACGAGATGCTCGACTACACGGACGAGCAGATCCAGCGCATCGAGTCGGATGCCAAGAAGGCGCAGGCGGGCGCGGCTATCGCATCGCTGTTCGAGCCGAAGGAGGGCGAGAATGGCGGCGGTGCCGATTAGTCTGCTGGACGAGCTGACCGATGAGGTGAACGCGCTGTCGGCAGACGCCCAGGCGAAGGTGAGGCCGGCGCTCGAGTCCCTGCTGTCGAGCTGGGAGCGCGGAGGTGGCGGCGATGTCGCCTCTCTCCGCGAGAGGGCCTACGAGACGATTGAGGCGGTGCTCGGGTACTACGCCGACACGTGCGCCGCCGCGAGGGCCGCCGAATACTACGACGCGGTCAGGGCGTCGCAGGGCTTCCCCGGGAAGTATCGGGCGGTCGCCGAGTCCATGCGAGACCCGGACGCCACGCTCGGCGCGGTTAGATATTTCATTGGCAAGGTCGTCGATGGCGTTCCCGAGGTCTTTGTCTCGCGGTGCGTCACGAGGGTCGACGAGGAAATCAGGCGCGCCGCCAACAGGTGCGTCGCCCACAACGCGCGCAAAGACCCGGCAAAGCCGTGGTACGCCCGCGTTCCCTGCGGCGAGACGTGCGGGTTCTGCCTCATGCTCGCGTCGTTCGGCTTCTACGCCAAGACCGAGGAGGCGGCCGAACACTCGCACGCGCACTGCGACTGCCGAATCGTTCCCGGCTTCGACGGGGTGACTACAGTCAAGGGATACGACCCTGACGGGATGTACGAGAGGTATAACGACTGCCTGGCCGCGCTCGGAGGCCGCGACGGCATCGCCTCCGACTGGTACGCAATGCCGGAGGACGAACGCGAAGCGCTCGTGAGGCGCCACGGCAACAAGGAGGGGAAGGCGTACACCGCCTACCTCAACAACCGCGTCGCATCCGAGATAGAGCTACGCGACCTGTCTTGGTACGCGGGCGGCGAGCATAAGGGCATAACGTTCACGGACGATGCGGTGAGGCGCGACAAGGTAAAGAGGTGGAGGGTAGACCCCGGAGAGAGGAGAACCGCAGAGAAGCTGGCGGCACTGGGCTACAAGACTGAGTTCTGGGAAGACGAGGTGCACCTGAAGAGTGAGAACGCACAGGGAAAAACGACCGTAAGCCGCGCCGACCTGTCCACAGGCATCGAAATCAAGACCGTATACACGTCGAAATCGGAGAACACGTTCAAGTCGCACATGAAGTCCGTGGCCAACAAGAGCGGAGTGCGGTTCGCCGTCTTCGACGTCAGCGAGAACAAGTCTGTCACCGACAGCCAAGCCGAAGCATGGATACGCAAGTACATGAAGAGGTACGGAATCGCCGAAGTGAGGATGCTGAGGCACGACGGGTCGCTCCAAACGATAAAAAAATAGGCGGGAGCTGCATGTCTCAATAGGTGAGTCAAACAGCTTCCGCCCAATCCCATCTTACCGCATGGCCGCCCATGGGCGGCTTTTTTCATGCCGAAAAACGCCAAACAGGCCAAATCTCACGCCTGTCGGACACTTCCCGGGACAGGGGCCGCACGGCCCCGAAACGCACATCTAAGGGGTTCGGCCGCACGGCTGGCCCGACGGGCCGCACGGTCCGGGAAAGGACGCGACATGGCAGAAGAGACCAACACGCAGCCCACGGGCGGTACGGAGCCGACCGGGGGCGAGGAGCCCGACTACAAGGCGCTCTACGAGGCCGAGAAGGCGCACTCCCGCAAGTGGGAGAAGCAGGCCAAGGCCAACAAGGGCGCGGCAAGCGCACTCGACGAGGCCAACCAGGCGAAGAAGACCGCCGACGAGAAGGTCGCGGAGCTCGAGAAGCGACTCGACGCCAAGGAGAAGGCCGAGGCGCGAGCCAAGATCGCCGCCAAGGTCGCGCAGGAGAAGGGAGTCCCCGCCGAGCTCATCGTCGGCGAGGACGAGGAGAGCATGGCCGCATGGTGCGACAAGATGCTCGCCGCCTTCAAGACAAAGCCCGCGCCGCGAGTGGAGAAGCCCGGCAGCTTCGACAAGGGCGGCAAGGGCGGGGACGAGGCGCTGCGAGACTTCGCCAAGCGCCTCCTGAAGTAAGCCAAACCCGAAGAAAGGCACAGAAATGGCTGCAAACGACACCCAGAAAATCAAGCTGCCGTCCAGCGTGGTCTCCACCATCATCGGCAAGGTGAAGGACACCTCCACCATCGCAACGCTGAGCCCCAGCACGCCGCAGAAGTTCGCCGACACGACCTATCTCGTGTTCAACCCGACCGCAGAGGCCGAGGTCGTCGCCGAGGGCGGCAAGAAGTCCGGCTCCGAGATCTCCACCGACCCCGTGGTCGCAAAGCGCGCCAAGATCGTCACGACCACGCGCGTCTCCGACGAGCTGAAGTGGGCCGACGAGGACAACCAGCTGGAGATCATCTCCAACATCATCGCCGACCAGACCGCCGCCGCGGGCCGCGCGCTCGACTACATCGTCTACCACGCCATCAACCCCAAGACCGGCCTCGGCCTCACGGGCTACACCGCCCTGACCGCTGACAAGGACGTCCACAGCGTCGCCAAGACCGACTCCCCGGTCGACGACATCGACTCCCTCTCCGACGCCCTGCTCGACTACGGCATCAACGGCATCGCCATGAGCCGCCAGTTCGCCTCCGAGCTGCGCAAGCTGCGCGTGCCCGCCACCGGGCAGCGCCTGTACCCCGAGGTGCCGCTGTCCCTCAACGTGGGCAACCTCGACGGCATCCCCGCCTCCGTGTCCGGCACCGTGAACGGCCGTCTCGCCAAGACCCCGACCAAGGTCTCCGCGATCATGGGCGACTTCTCCGCCATCAAGTGGGGCATGGTCCGCGACATCACCGCCGAGGTCATCGAGTACGGCGACCCCGACAACACCGGCCAGGACCTGAAGGGCTACAACCAGATCGCCTACCGCACCGAGGCCGTGCTGGCCTACGCGGTACTCGACCCCAAGGCCTTCGCCGTCCTCAAGAGCGCCTAGGGGGTACCGAGATGGCTCAGCTAGTCCAGAAATTCATCGTGGAGGACGCGGGCAAGGCGTCCAGCATCCTCCCGCAGCACGTGGCGCTCGTCTCGCCCGACGGCAAGCCGCTCGTCGCGCCCAAGAAGGTCGCCAACCCCGGCGCCAGCCCGACCGTCGCGAAGGTCGTCCAGGCCCTCGTCGACGCCGGGATCATGGAGGCCGAGTAGCCATGGCCGCGCTAGCCAGCGTGGACGACTACAAGGCCCGCTACGGCGAGCCCGCGGACGAGGCCCGCACCGGGGTGCTGCTGCAGGACGCATCCGACCTGATGCTCGCGGCATTCGAGGACCGAATCGGCGAGTACACCGAGGGGGCGTGCCCGGCGTTCGACCGAGCCGCCCCCGCCGTGTGCTGCCTGCTCGTCAACCGCGTGCTCTCGGCACCGTCCGCGATGTCCGGCGCCACGCAGTACAGCCAGGGGGCCGGAATCTACACCGCATCGGTGACCTACGGCTCGGCGCTCGGCGAGATGTACCTAGGCAAGAGCGACCTCAGGCGCCTCGGCCTCACCGGTCAGGCGCTCGGGTCGCTCACGCCGCTGGAGAGGGGAGGGGTGACCGAATGATGTGCCTCATCTCCGGAGAGACCGTGACCGTGCGCAATGCGGCCCGGTCATACGACGAGCTTGGCGAGCCTACCGGCGAGACGGTGTCCGAGGAGGCGGTCGACAACGTCGTGGTGTGCCCCGGCGCGACCGCCGACCTCGACTCGATGCGCCCAAACGGCGTGACGGTCGCCTACACGCTCTGCTTCCCGAAGGGCGCGGACGTTGACCTCAAGGACGCGACGGTCACGGTACGCGGCACCGACTACAAGGTGGTCGGCGACCCCAAGCGATACACCGCGGCCAACACGCCCGGCCCCTGGGACCTCACCTGCGAGGTGACCCGAACCGATGGCTAAGGCGAAGTGCGAGGTCAAGATCAAGTGGAAGGGCTGGAACCGCGGCGGATACGCCGAGGTCATGAACGGCGGGGGCGTGCAGGCCATGCTCGACCAGAAGGCAAATGCCGTCGTTGCGTCCGCCAACGCATCGCTTGAGAAGAAATCGGGCGACACGGGATACGTGTGTGACGTTATGAACGGCTCCCTCGCCAAAGGGCGCTCGCTCCACACGGAGGGCGTCCACGCCTTCCGCAGCGAGAAGAAGCACAACCGCTTGCAGGCAATCTTCGGGGGTGACTGATGGACATCGAGAGGGTGGTGGCCGAGTGCCTTATGCACGCGACCGGCATCAAGTGCGTGCTCGACGTGCCGAGCGAGAGAACTGAGGAGTTCATCCAGGTCACCCTCGCCGCCACGAGCGCCACGAGGTTCATCCAGTCGCCGCGCGTGCTCGTCACGTCGTGGGCGAAGACCCGCAGGCGCGCGCGCGAGATCGCCGAGGCCGTCGAGCGGGCGTGCACCGCCATCGAAGACGAGCCGAACGTGTTCTCCGCCGTGCCCGACGGCACCTACCGATGGGACGACCCCGACACGGGGACTCCCAGATACCAGACGAACATCAACCTGACCATCTGCGAATAAGGAGCAATCATGGCAGAAAGCAACAAGAACAACGTCGCCAACGTCTCCAGCGCCAAGGGAGTAAAGGGCGGCTACATCTTCACCGCGCCCGTCGGTACCGCGCTGCCGACCGACTACAAGACCGCGCTGCCCGCTGCGTGGAAATGCCTCGGCTACATCAGCGAGGACGGCTACGTCGAGACGCTCGACAGCGACTCAGAGGACATCAAGGACATGAACGGCGACCTCATGGCATCGCCGCAGACCTCCCGCGTCGAGAGCGCGCAGCTCACGCTCGCCGAGATCAAGGCCGCGACCCTCAAGGTCATGTACGGCTCCGGCAACGTCAAGGACGAGGACGGCATGATCACGGTCAAGCACAACGGCGATTCCACTGAGACGTGGCCCGCCGTGCTCGATCTCGTTCTCAAGGACGGCCGCCGCTGGCGCAAGGTCGTGCCGCTCGCCCAGTCCTCCGAGCTGGACGACCTCACCCTCGCCGTGGGCGAGCTCGCCGCGCGTGCCCTCACGGTCAAGTACTTGACCGACGAGGACGGCAACACCTGCTACGACTACATCCAGTCCACCGAGACCACGGAGGGCTAGGAATGACCGAGCTCACGTTCACCATCCCCGGTATCGACGGGGAGTTCACCGCCGACCTCGACGAGCTGCTCAGCTACAAGACCAACAAGCAGTTCGCCAAGAGCGAGACCGAGCCGGGCGGGATGTTCGAGGCCTTCGAGCGCGTCTTCGCGGGCCGCGACGAGGAGTACATGGAGCGCCTCGGCGGCTCCGTCGAGTCCACGGGCGTGCTCATGCAGGCCGCATTCGAGGCGGCGAAGGCAAAAAACTCCCAGGATTCGTCCTCGAGCTCGAAGGGCACCGCGCAGAAGTCGTAGCGGACTTCCGCCAGTACTACGGCATCGACCTCCCGCTCGAGGGCGGACCGGACGACCTCCGGCGCGCCGCCCTCCTGTGGGAGCAGCTGCCGAAGGAGTCGAGGTGCGCGCGCCGCATGTACCCGGAGCTCAAGTGGAGCGAGGAGACGTACATGCTTTGGCGCATCGAGCACCAGCTCAGGAGCCTCGCGTGGGGGCTGAGCGACAAGAAGCACCGGCCGCCGCAGGAACCGCAGCCGCTCAAGACGCCCGGGCAGCTCGCGGAGCTCAAGAGGCACCAGCGCAATGCCCTCGCGAACAGGGCGGAAATCGACGAGATTCTAGGATTAGGAGGACGGGATGGCGACTAGCGTAGGCTCGGCATGCATCACGCTCATGCCGTCCATGAAGGGCTTCGCCGGCAGCATCTGCTCGGAGTTCGGCGACACGGGCTCCAAGGCCGGAAAGTCATTCGGCGACTCGATGACCTCCGGCGTGGACGGCGGGGTCAAGCGCTCGGGCGGGCTGCTGAGCGGGCTCGGCACCGTCGCAAGAGGCGTGGGCACCGTCGCCGCGGCTGGCATGGGCGCGCTCACCACGGCGGTGACCGCAATCGGCGGCGCTGCGGTATCCGCATACGCCGACTACGAGCAGCTGGTCGGCGGCGTCGATACGCTCTTCGGCTCCGCGTCCGGCAAACTGCAGGGATACGCCGCGGATGCGTACAAGACGTGCGGCATGAGCGCAAACCAATACATGACCCAGGCGACCAGCTTCGCCGCATCGCTCGTGAGCTCGTGCGGCGGCGACGTGGCGAAGGCCGCCGAGTCCGCCAACACGGCGATGGGCGACATGGCGGACAACGTCAACAAGATGGGCTCGGACATGGCCGACGTCCAGAACGCCTACCAGGGTTTTGCCAAGCAAAACTATACGATGCTGGACAACCTGAAGCTGGGCTACGGCGGCACGAAGTCCGAGATGGAGCGACTCATCGCGGACGCCAACAAGCTGCGCGCGGCGCAGGGCAAGACCGCCGACCTCACCATCGACAGCTACGCCGACGTGGTCGAGGCCATCCACACCGTGCAGTCCGAGATGGGCATCACCGGCACGACCTCCAAGGAGGCCGCGACGACCATCTCCGGCTCCATCGGCATGGCCAAGGCCTCGTGGGAGAACTTCCTCACCGGTCTGGGCCGAGACGACGTGGACTTCTCGCAGCTCACCGAGCAGCTGCTCACGTCCGTCGGCGCGGTCGCCAAGAACATCGCGCCGCGCGTCGCGCAGATCGGGCAGGGCATCATCAAGGCGCTCCCCGCGGCGCTCTCCGGCATCGCGTCGGTGCTCACGCCCATCGTGTCCGAGGCGCTCGCCACGGCGTGGAACATCGCCGTCGGGGCGCTCGCCGGCATCGGAATCAAGCTGCCGAAGGTGGACTCCTCGCAGATCTGCTCGGCGCTTCAGGCCATCCTTGGCGTGGCAACGTCCGTCGGTAACGGCATCAAGGCGGCAATCGGGTTCATCGCGCCGCTCGTCGCGCCAATCGGCACGGCGCTGCTCAACATCGCGCAGGCCGTGCTGCCGGTGCTTTCCACCGGCATACAGGTGGTGCTCGGCATCGTGCAGGCGCTGTCGCCGGTCATCGGCTTCCTGGTCGGTGTCATCGCGGACGTAATGACGACCGTTTCGCAGCTCGTCGCCATCGCCATGCCCGCCGTGCAGTCCGTGCTGTCGGCGGTGCTGGCTGCGATGCCGCTCATCCAAAGTGCCATTCAGGTGGCGATGGGCATCATCTCCGCCGTCTGGAATGCCGTCTGGCCCGTGATCTCCGCTGTCCTGACTGGCGTGATGGGCGCAATCTCCACTGCCGTCCAGGTCGCGATGGCCGTGGTGCAGACAGTCATCTCCACGGTCACCGCCGCGATAAGCGGAGACTGGGATACGGTCTGGAACACCATCAAGTCGGTAGCCGAGCTCGTCTGGTCTCAGATTGAGTTCGCCGTGCGAGCGGCCATCGGGGTCGTCGAGTCCGTGATAACGTCCACGCTCGATGGAATCAGCTCGATTTGGTCAAGCGTGTGGGACACCGTCCGTGATTTCGCCGAGGTGGTCTGGGGACGCATCAAGTTCGCCGTCAACTCTGCGATAAATCAGGTCAGCGGCGTGATCAGCTCCGTGCTCAACAGCATCAGCTCCACGTGGTCGAGCATGTGGGGGAGCATCAAGAGCGCCTGCTCGTCCATCTGGGAGGGCATCAAGAGCGCAGCGTCCAACGGAATCAACTCCGTCTACAGGACCGTCACGAGCATCAAGGGAAAGATCACCGGGTTTTTCTCGGGTGCGCGCAACTGGCTCTTCAACTCCGGCAAGTCGATACTCAACGGCCTGAAGGACGGCATCATGTCCGCTATCGGCTCGGTGACCTCGGCGGTCTCCGGCGCCGTCTCCAAAATCCGCTCCTTCTTCCCGTTCTCGCCGGCAAAGGTCGGCCCCTTCTCCGGGCACGGCTACACGACGTTCTCGGGCAAGGCCCTCATGCAGGGCTGGGCGCAGGGCATCGGCTCCGGCACCGGCTCCGTGGTCTCCGCAATCAGCGGAGCCATGGACACGGCGCAGGGGATGCTCTCGACGGGCCTGACCGTCGCCCCGTCCGCGGTCTACACGCCGGCACGTCCAGATGAGGAGGACGGCGACGCCCTCGCCGGCATCCTGTCCGTCCTCGAGCAGATCCGGGACAAGGACGGAAACCTGTACATCGACTCGGAGCGCGTCTCCTCCGCCATCGCGATGCGCGGCAGGCACACGCTCGCCGCAAGGGGGCTCGCATGATTTTCGGCGGAATCGACCTCACTCCGTACCTGCTCGTGACCAAGGTCACCCGACCGATGGTCCCGAAGGTGCGGCTCGATGAGACGGAGGTCCCGGGCATGGACGGCTCGCACGTCCGCGCCTCCGGCCTAGAGCCGGTCGAGGTCTCGGTCGACTGCAACATCGTCGGCGGCTCCCTCGACGAGGTCGCCGAGGCAAGGGCCGTGCTCGCCTCGGCGCTGTCCGGCGGCGAGAAGGCCCTCGTGCTCGACGACGCCCCGGAGCGCTACATGCTCGCTCGCTACATGGGAGGGGCGGAGCAGGGGCGCAACGCGCACATGCCGAATCTCACGCTCGGGTTCTACTGTGCAGACCCCGCCGCCTACGGGCAGCGGCGCTCCGAGCAGGTGACGGCATCCCAGCGCGCCGTCGCCGCCGGGGGCAACTACAGGGCCTACCCTACGGTCACGTGCAAGCCCCCGGCAGGCTCGAGCTGGACATTCACTAATGTCTCGACCGGGCGCTTCGTCCGCGTCGAGGCGAGCTTCACCGGTGCGCAGACCGTAGTGCTGGACATGCGCGCCGAGCGCTGCACCGTCAACGGCGCGGACTGGCCCGTGACCGTCGCGAGCGACTTCTTCTCGCTCGACGGCGTGCAGCAGATCAAGACGAGCGGCGGCACCGCGACGCTCGAATGGGAGGAGAGGTGGCTCTAGGTGCGAATTGACGTATACACGTGGCAAGACGTCTACGTGGCGACAATCGGCCGCGAGGAGCTGCTCGCCCTCACCCATACAGACGAGCTCAACGGCGAGGACAGCGTGGACATCGCCACGACCTTCGCGCTCAAGCAGGGCTACCGCCTCGTGTGGGTCGACCGCCTCGGAGAGGTCCACGAGCACGTCTGCCAAGACCCCAAGGGTCTCCACGCCGGAGGCGAGACGGTCTACACGGACACGGCGATCAACTCCATCTGCGAGACGTACGGCGACTACATCGAGGACAAGAGGCCCTACGGCTACGGCTTCCTCCAGGCGCTGAACGTCTGCCTGGAGCCGACCCGCTGGACCGCCGGAACTGTCGACCAGCCCGGTACCGTCGACAAGGGCCTGACCTTCTACCATACCAACTCCCGCGAGTCGCTCAAGTCCATCCTGGAGTGCGGCGGCGAGCTGGAGACCGAGATCGAGGTATCCGGCGGCAAGGTGGCCTCTCGCAAGGTGGGCATCCGCTCGCATCGCGGCGCGAAGGGCGGTCACCGCCGATTCACCTACACCAAGGACCTCACGTCCGTCTCGCGCACCGAGCACTACGGCGCGATAACCGCCTGCTACGGCTACGGCAAGGGAATCGAGACGGATACCGGCGGATACGGCCGCAAGCTGACCTTCGGCGACATCAACAACGGCAAGAACTACGTGGAGGACGCGACCGCGCTCAAGCTGTACGGGCGACCCGACGGCAGGGGCGGGCACGCCCACGTGTTCGGGCAATATGAAAATCCAAATTGCGAGGACGCGGCGACGCTGCTCGCCGAGACCCGCGCATACTTCAACTCTCGCAAAGAGCCGGGGGTGACCTACGAGGCCGACGTCGTCGACCTCGTGCAGTTCGGCCGCGACTGGGAGGGCGTCGCCGTGGGCGACGACGTCCAGATCGTCGACACGTGCTTCAGCCCGGCGCTGCGCTGCGAGGGCCGCGTGACCAAGCTCGTCACCGACGAGCTGGGCGGCGCCATGCGCGTGACGCTCGGGAACGTGACCGAGACAATCACGGACATGTTGCTGGCGCAGCAGCAGAAAGTGTCCAGCCTGTCGAAGCGCTCGTCCAACTGGGACGTGGCGGCATCCACGCCGCCCTCGTACCTCCAGCAGGTCATGGACAGCATGAACGCCCAGTTCAACCTCGCGGGCAACAGCTACATCCACACGAGCTTCGAGCGCGGCCTGATCTTCGGCTCCGTGCCCCTCGACGCCGACGGCCGCTCGACGACCGGCGACGGCATGGCCATGCAGCTGTGCTCCCAGGGCTTCCGCATCGCCTCCGGCTGCAAGGCCGACGGCTCGTGGGACTGGCGCACCTTCGGCACCGGAAAGGGTTTCTTCGCCGAGTTCATCTGCTTCGGCACGATGCTCGGCGACCTGATCAAGGCCGGCACGATTCAGGACAAATCAGGGAAGAATTATTGGAATCTCGACGAGAGCAAGGTGCATCTTGGGCCGGGCGCGAAGCTCGACGGCAAGGACATCGCGACGACGAACACTGTGGTCAAATCCACGGTGAAGCTCTACGCGAGGAATCAATCGGACAGCGTGCCGCCGATGAACATGCAGAATCTCGAGCTGGGATGGTCGGAAGACATACCGCAATGGTCGAACGGCTATTTCATCTGGTCGATGGAGCGCGTCACCTATGGTGATGGCTCCGTGACCCACACGGTGCCGGTTCTCGAGGCGGCGTACAACAAGGCCTACCAGAGCGCGCACGACCTCACAGGCTCACTCAATGGCCTCGACACGACGGTGCAGGACCTCGCAAGGGACGGCGTCGTGACCGAGGCCGAGGCAGCCGCCGTGAAGAAGGCCAAGCAGGACGTGGACAAGGAGCGCGAGGAGGCGACGAGCCAATTCAACTCGCTGAAGTCCAACAAGGCGCTGAGCGCCAAGTTCGTCTCGTCCGTCCTCGGCCCCCGCTACACCAAGGCCTTCGGCACGACCGACGAGGGCGGCGCGTACGGCGCCTACGCCGACAAGGTCGACAACGTGCTCAAGTGCAAGACCGCCGAGGAGCTCAAGGTTGCAATGGACGAGTACGACGCGGCCTACGGCGCATATTCGACCGCCGTGAGGGACTATGCCGGGGCCGCGATCGGGGCGCGACATGCCATCGAGCAGAAGAACGCATCGGACTACGCCGACGGCATTTTGAGCGCCTACGACGAGCAGATGGACCAGAAGGCCATCTTCGACCGCCTGACGAATGGCGGCGCAGACCAGGGGCTCTACATGAGCAACAACAGGGTCTACGTCAACGCGACATACATCGCAACCGGGACTCTCGCGGACGCAAAGGGGCGCAACTCGTGGAACCTCAAGGAAGGCGTGCTGACGACCAACTACATGACGGCGAAGAACATCACGGCGACCGGCAGCTTCACCGGGGGAAACCGCAGCAGCGGGTACGCCATGGAGCTCGACTCGAGCGGAAAGCTGGCTGGGTTCAAGGACGGCACGCAGTACGGATACATCGAATGCTCCTCAACGTCACATGACATCGACAATCCGTCGATTATCTACCACGGACTGCAGCTGCAGGGACAGGGCGTCGTGCGAGTCTCGACCCCGAGGCTCAGCGTGAGCGGCAGCGCCGACACGAGCGTCACGACGTGGTCAGGCCTGACGACCAAGGTCGGAGCGGCATACCACCCGCTTTACACGGAGAACGGCAAGAAATATTTCAACGACCAGTCCCAGACATCGTCGGTGCTCGAGTTCAGGAACGGCCTGCTGATCGGCGTGTCGACCATGCCGTCCGGGTGGAGCGGATAAGAGATGAAAGGACAAGAAGGAATGGAAGCAAGCAAGAAGATCGTCGTGGGCTACGCCGTCCACGACATCATCGGAAACAACGAACAGTGCCTGACGGAGTACGACCCGGAGGTGCTCCAGCGCGCCGAGGACGCCGGCCTCGTGTTCGTCGCCCAGTACGACGACGGCACGCGCGAGGTCGTCAAGGCCGCGGACGTCCGCAAGCCCGACCCCACGGTCAACGGCATCCCGCTGGCGACCGCCGGGTACGTCGATGAGCGCACCGCCGCCACGGTCGCCGTGTTCGACGCGCTCTCGGCCATCGTCGACCCTCAGCCGGCCACGGCGGACGAGACGGGGGAGGGAACCGAGGCCGTCGACCCGGTCGAGGCCTTCAGGGCCGCGCTCGCCGCGCTCAAGGCGTTGGAGGCCGAATGATCAACCACGCGATAGTGCTCGACATGCGCAAGCGCCCGGGCACCGTCCCGCAGCGCGTCACCGTGCGCAGGGGCGAGACGCAGACCCAGAAGATAACGGCGTCGCTCACCGTGGACGGCGCGACGTACACCCCGACATGCCAGCTCGCGCGCCTGTGCGTGCTCCACGCCGACGGCACGTGGGCGCGCTGCTCGGCGAACGTGGGCACCGGCACGGTGAGCGTCACCCTCCCGCCGCAGGCCGTCAACGGTGTGGGCAAGTGCCGCCTCGCGTACTTCGAGTTCTGCTCCGGCGACAGCGCCTCCGAGACGACCGAGGACTTCGCGCTCGTCATCCTGGGAAATGTGGACGGGACAACAGGTCCTGCCGTCAGCTACGACCAGGAGTTCGACGAGCTCTACAGGAAGTGGAGCACTGAGCTATCTCGGCTCGGTCGATCCGCTTTCGATGCGGCATCCGCCGCTAGCGGTGCGGCGTCGAGGGCCGATGCGGCGGCAAGCACGGCATTGCAGATCGCGAACGCGGCGGCGCAGGGCGCCGCCGGCGAGTCCGACATCGCCGAGCTGCGCCGCCAGAACGGCCAGCTCGCGACGATGCTCGCCGACGCGACAGACAAGTTCATTTACATGGACGGCACAGTCTACTGCCCTGCCGGCAAGGCGTCGGTATCCGGGGACACGGTGACGTTCGGCAGCACGTGCTCGGTATCGGGCAGCACGGTAACCCTTTCCTAAGGAGGATAAATGGCAAATGCAAAGACGCTGGTCGTAGGCGGCCAGCCGCTCAACGTCATCGACGATACCGCGCGCAGCAACGCGCAGGCGGCGCTCAACAACGCCGAGTACAACCGCCAGGGCCAAATCGGCAAGTACGGCGGGCAGAACATCGTCACCATCCTGGCGGGAGAGATCGGCAGCGGCAGCGTGTACGACGCGCTGCATAAGCGCATCGCCGCCGCGAACTTCGCAGGCCTGCGCGTGGGCGACTACCTGGACGTGCCCCTCGTGAGCGCATCCGCCGTCGCCGCCCAGCAGTCCGTGCGATTCCTCCTGGCCCATATCGACCCGTACCTGTACTGCGGCGACAACAGCAAGGGGCACCACATCGCGTTCGTGGCGTCCGCTCCCGTATCCGTGGCCAAGACCGCGACCGGCGTTGCCAACGACAGCTTCCTGATGTGGAACACGACCAACACGAACCAGGGCACCGCCGACCAGAAATGCCCCTACCAGGGCAGCAACCTCAAGGCGTGGGAGACGTCCTTCGAGGCGTGCCTGCCCGAGGGCCTGACCAAGTACCTGCTTACCCAGCGCGTGCTGCTTGAGGAGCGGTACAGCGCCAGCGGCGCGCTCAACGACTCCAACTCGTGGAGCTGGCAGGATATCGGCAAGGTGTTCTCGCTGTCGGAGATGGAGGTGTACGGCTGCCCCGTGTGGGGGACGAAGGGCTACAGCGTGGGCTTCGACTGCCAGTTTGACCTGTTCAGGGACACCGCGCACCGAATCAACGGAACTCGGTGCAATTGGTGGGTGCGTTCCGTTGCGTCGGGCTCCGCGTCCGACGTGTGCTATGTCTACAACGGCGGCTATGCCTACTACAGCTCGGCGACGGACGTCTGGGTTCGCCCCCGCCCCGGCTTCCTCGTCGGCTAGCCAGCCGAGTGCTCTATACTCTGCTTTTAGGCGACCGCCTTGCGCGGTCGCCTCCTGCCCGCGAAGCGGGCCGTTTTTTCGCCAGTTTCCCCAGGAGGTGCACGTGAGCGGCGTCTACCAGCGCAACCGCGAGGTGTCCGAGTACAAGTTCTTCACGCAGGCCATCGCCATCCGCGTGGAGGTCAACAAGCTGATGGCGTCCTCCTCCGTGGTTCCGAAGGCCTACCGTCTGCTGAACGCGGTGCCGACCGTGGAGACGGCGCGCAGCATCGTGTACAACGTCAACCGCGCCGACTGCTTCTACCCCAACACCTCGTTCAACGCGCTGGAGAGGAAACGCTACCTGACGCTGGCCATAGCGGACTGCGAGCAGCTTATGCTGGACATGCAGTGCCTCATGGATATCGGCCTGCCCGTGAACGCCAACCGCTTCGAGGAGCTGGCGGCCATGGTCGAGGAGGAGATCAAGCTGCTGAAGGGCGCGCGCAAGAACGTGCGCGTCACCGGCAAGAAGTCCACCGAGGAGCGCATAGCCGAGGCCGAGGCCGAGCTAGAGCGCCTGCGTTCGCTATAATGGGCGGCGGTCGCGCCTTGTTTATCGGTACAATTGGTGGGTGCGTTCCGTTGCGTCGGGCTCCGCGTCCAACGTGTGCTATGTCAACAACAACGGCAATGCCAACTACAACTCGGCGACGAACGTCTGGGTTCGCCCCCGCCCCGGATTCCCTTATTGCCAGACCGAGTAGGCCCCAGAGCCGAAAGCAGAGCGCGAAGAGGAAGGAAGGCGCGACCGTCGGGCATGCGCCCGTAAATACGCACCCCGCGAGGGTGGCCGGACGCTGCTTGCATGGCGCGGCGCTCCGTGGCTCCGCCGCGTTTCATGGCCATACCTCAAGCGGCTGCCAGAGCCACATTGCAAGCCGTGCGGGGTGCCTCCTGTGAACTCCGAGCAAAGGCGGGCGGCGCGCCGCAAGCGCCGCGAGGAGAAGCGCGCGCAGGCCAAGGCCGAGCGCGTCAAGGCGTGCACGCTTGATACCGTGGCCGACCTCAACAGCCTGTGCAAGGCATCGAAGCAGGCCGCGCGGGGCGTCATGTGGAAGTCGTCCACGCAGAGGTACATGAGAAGCTACCTGCGCAACGCCGTCCTGTCCCGCCGCGACCTTTTGGAGGGGCGCGACATATGCCGGGGCTTCATACGGTTCGACCTGTGGGAGCGCGGCAAGCTGCGCCATATCAGCGCCGTACACTTCCCCGAGCGCGTGGTACAGAAGTCCCTGGCACAAAACGCGCTCGTTCCCGCCATAGTCCCCACTCTCATAGCCGCCAACTCAGCGAACATAAAGGGGCGCGGCACCGACTACGCCCTGAAACTGCTCAAGCGCCACCTGGCCGACAACTGGAGGAGGCACGGCGGCGATGGCTACATACTGCTCGGCGACTTTTCCGACTACTTCGCCCGCATAGCGCACGGCCCCGTCAAGGAGCAGGTGGCTGCCGCGCTGCTCGATCCGCGAGTAATCGCCCTTGAGCACCGCCTGATTGACGCGCAGGGCGAGGTGGGCCTGGGGCTGGGCAGCGAGCCGAACCAGATATGCGCGGTGGCATACCCCAACCGCATCGACCACTACGTGACCGAGATGCTGCGCCCCGAGGCGTACGGGCGGTATATGGACGACTTCTACCTCATACACGAGAGCAAGGAGTACCTGCAGGTGTGCCTGCTGCTGATAGGGCGCAAGTGCGCCGAGCTGGGCATAGAGCTGAATCCGCGCAAGACCCGCGTGGTGAAGCTTTCGCGCGGATTCACGTGGCTGAAGAAGCGCATCTTCTACACGGAGACGGGCCGCATAGTCGTGAAGCCGTGCCGAGACTCCATAACGCGGGAGCGCCGCAAGCTCAAGAAGATGGCCAACATGGTCGCCGATGGCGTCATGACCCCCGAGCAGGTGGAGCAGAGCTACCAGAGCTGGCGCGGAGGCATGAAGCGGCTGGACGCGCACCGCAGCGTGCGGGCCATGGACGCGCTGTACCGCAGCCTGTTCGGAAATCTCGCGCAGGGGGGGTGCTCAATGCAGGCCAACCCGAGGGACGATTCAGGCGGAAGCAAGACCTCGCAATAGCGGAGAACCGGCAACTCAAAGCAGCGGCCTAAGCGAAGCGGCTGCGAAATAACAGAAGCATCGAAGGCGTGCTGCTGCGCGCCTTCTTTCTTTGCGCCCATCAAAGCGGCTCGGCAATCTCACGGCGCTAATACGATGGCGGCACATTCCCCGACAAGAGAGGAGTCCGCATGGACACTGAGGAAGACATGCCGCGCCCCAACGAGCTTCAAGATGGCACCATGGCCGAGGTCAACGCCCTGCGCGATCTGCTGTCGCAGATCGGCGACCCCGACGCGGCGCACGACGTGGGCGTTATCGACGATGACGAGTACGCTGAGCGGAAGGCGCGAAAGCTCGCCTACACCGCGGCGCTCGCCGCCTACGACAGCGGCGAGACGCCCGACGTGTCGGCGCTGCTCGACCAGATGCGCGAGCGGGCGTCGCAGCCGACGCAGACCGAGCAGAACACGGCAAACATCGACTACCTGCTCATGACGGTCGGAGGTGACCAGTAATGTCGACGAAGAAGACCGACGAGCACTCCAAGCACTTCGCGCTCGTCAAGAAGTACTACGACCGACCTCTTTGGAGCAAGGCACGAGTGCATAAGGCAGTCGAGTGCAAGTGGATCACCGCCGACGAGTACAAGGAGATCACCGGCGAGGAGTACACGGCCGAATAGGCGGAAGGAGGGCGCTCAGGATGGAAGTGCTCAAGCTCTTTGCGCCATATGGGCCGGGATGGCTCGGTGGCGTCCTTCTCGGCCTCATAGCGTTCTACTTCGGCCGCCAGTTTTTGGATGAATACAAAAGGCAGAACGAACGCAAGGCCGGCATCGACATGAAGCGCGAGGAGCGCAAGCAGGCCGAGGTCGACGAGCGCGCGCAGCGGGACCGCGAACGCTCGCAGATGGAGGGCCGCATCGCCGCGCAGATGGAGCGCAGCAACTCGCTCATGGAGGCCATGAAGACCCTCATGGAGTCGGTCGTAGCGTCCAACGAGGTCCTGCACAACGACTTGGCCCACAGCCAAGCGCGCAGCCAGGGAATGGCGGAGAAGGTCGACCACATCTGCGACCGCGTCGACCTGATCTACAGCAAGGAATCCGACAGATAGGAGCAATCGAATGGATGAGATTCAGGCGGGCCTCACGGTGTGCACGGTGCTGGTCGTGCCGTACATCGTGCAGGCCATCAAGACGAAGGCGATGACGGGCAATGTCGCCCGCTGGACGGCCATCGCCGTCTCGGCGGGATGCGGCGCCCTCACGGCCATGTCGGGCGGCGTCCCGACCGAACCCTCGGCGTGGGTGACGTCCATCTTCGCCGCAGTCGGCGGCGTGCAGGTGGCCTATGCGGCCTTCAAATCAGTCGGCATCACGGACAAATGGCTGGACGCCCTGCTGGCGCTCGGCGACATCAAGGAGGACTAATGGCAGACTTCGCAAACGTCCAACCGGACGAGTACAAGCTTCTGGGGCGCAACTTCTCCGCAGGCCGCCCGTTCGGCATCAGGGGCGTGACCATCCACCACATGGCCGGCGACCTCAACGCCAGCCAGTGCAACGGCATCTGGGGTGCCAACGGCTGCTCGGCGCACTACTCGGTCGACCGCAACGGCTACATCGTGCAGCACGTCAACGACACCGACCGCGCCTACGCCTGCGGCGACGGAATCGGCACCGGACGCGGCAACGACACGACTATCTCCATCGAGCACGCGAACAGCGGCAGCAACCCGTGGACGGTGCACGAGAAGGCCATCGAGAGCGGCGCGCACCTGGTCGCTGCCCTGTGCCTGTACTACGGCCTCGGTCGCCCCGAGTGGTGCAAGAACGTGTTCCCGCACCGCTATTGGAGCGCCACGGCTTGCCCCGGCGAGCTTGCGGGCTCCCAGCGCGACCATTACATGCAGCGCGCTCAGGCGTGGTACGACGCGATGAAGGACGGCAAGGCGCCCGCCCCCTCCACCGCCGCTAAGCCTGCCGCGGCAAATCCCGTTCAGGCGGCATCCGGCGGCTTCTCAAAGGCATCCGGCAAGCGCATCCCCGTCCACTACTCCCTCCACCTCAAGGGCGGCGGCTGGCTGGACGAGGTGACGGACTTCGGCGCCGGGGACAACGGCTTCGCGGGCTACCCGTGCCGCCAGCACGACCTGCTGTGCGCCCGAGTCGATCGCGGCACGCTCAAGTATCAGGTACATACTATCGAGGACGGCTGGCTCGATTACGTTTCCAAGGGCGACCGCAACGATACTGTCAACGGTTGCGCCGGCATCGCCGGCCACACCATCGACGGCGTGCGCATGTACTACGTGACCCCGGGCGGCGAGGAGTACAAGCAGGCGTGGTACCGCTCGCAGACCACCGCGCGCCCCGGGTGGCTCGATACCGTGTGCGACGATGGTTCCACGTACGGAGGCGACGATTACGCCGGTTTCTACGGCGAGCCGCTCGACCGCTTGCAGGTCTGCGTCACCGACGGCAACCCGTACTAGCATGATCGCGTTGGCATTCGTCCTCGGCTCGCTCTTCGGCGGCACCGTGGCGACAATCGGGCTCTGCCTCGTGAGCATCAACCGGCACTAGTCGCGGCCCGCTCGGGTTATCCCGGGCGGGCTTTTTTCTCGAGAAAAGGTGACGCTACGCCGCCCGTGGTATCCTGAGCAGCACGACGGTCCCAATGGCACAGATCTCGGTTCTAGAATCTAGGCAGACGGGGCACCATCGAACGTAAGACCGTCCGAACCTCGCATGGTCCGGGCGGTTTTTCTTATACCGACGCGACGTGATGGGACGTGGTATGGCAGCAACGGATATCGAGCGCGGACTTTCGACCGCCGAGGTCGAGGAGCGCATCGCCGCCGGTAAGATCAACCGCAACATGGAGCTCAAGACCAAGTCGGTCAAAGAGCTCATCATCGAGAACCTCTGCACGCTGTTCAATTTGATCAACGTGATCTTGGCGTTCCTGGTCATTTTGACCGGTTCGTTTAAGAA